>WQYD01000004.1 GCA_009781445.1 Bacillota bacterium
CTTCGGGGCATGTGCCTCAAGCGGTTATGAACCCCGCAATGCACCCCCCCCGCCCCCGCCCCCCTGTGGTAAGGGCAATGCCACCTCAGCCCTATTATCCCCAACCGCAAATAAGGGTTGCACCCCCTGTTCAGCCCTATTATCCTCAACCGCAGTATCCAAATCCTTATCCCCCTGCGCAACCGCCTTATGGATATCCAGGGCAACCGATACCGCCGAATGGTAGAAGATAGTTGGGGTTAATTCAGAATTAAGAATTAAGAATTCAGAATTATGGATTAATTAACTAATAATGATATTTAGAATCCACCCCTATGCCCTATGCCCTCATATATTTAATACCTATTGCCTGTAGCCTTATATACCTAATTTTTCGTATAATTATGTTTAAAAGTATAAAATCCGACATAGATGTTGTAATGCAAAAAGATCCTGCGGCGCGAAGCCGTTTGGAAGTTTTTTTAACCTACCCAGGGATAAAAGCTATGATTAGCTTCCGCATGGCGCATTGGCTTTATTTTAAAAAGCTAAGATTTTTGGCGCGCTATATCTCTTACCGCGCACGCAAAAAGACGGGCATTGATATTCACCCCGCCGCCACAATCGGCAAGGGGCTATTTATAGATCACGGCAGTGGCGTTGTTATCGGCGAAACCGCAATAATCGGTGATAATGTTACGCTTTATCAGGGCGTTACGCTTGGCGGTACGGGCAAAGAAACGGGCAAACGCCACCCCACAATCGGAAACAATGTAATGGTTTCTTCGGGCGCGAAGATTCTTGGCAATATCACGATAGGTGATTATTCCAAAATCGGCGCAAACTCTGTGGTGTTCACAAATGTTCCCGAACATAGCACCGTGGTTGGCATTCCGGGGAAAGTGGTGAGAATGTACGGCAAAAAGGTGGAAGATTTAGAACAAAATCTGCCCGATCCGATTCTGGACGAACTGCGCCGGCTAAATAACCGCATAAAGGCACTTGAAGCGGTTGTGGATGTTAAATCCTGCAAATATTCAATGGCGGACGATTTGCCTGCCGAAGAGGAATAAGCATGAAACTTTATAACACGCTTACGCGCCAAAAAGAAGAATTTACGCCCCTAAAACAGGGGCTTGTTACCATGTACTCGTGCGGGCCAACCGTGTACGGCTACGCGCATATCGGAAACCTGAGAACCTATGTGTTTATGGATTTGGCGCGCCGTGCGCTAAAGCTGTGCGGTTATAAGATTAAAGGTGTGCTAAATATCACCGATGTGGGGCATTTGACAGACGATTCCGATGACGGCGAAGATAAAATGGCACTCACAAGCAAGCGCGAACAAAAATCGCCTTGGGAAATTGCGGAATATTACACAAAGGTTTTCTTTGAAGATTGCGCCAAGCTAAATATCGGCAAGCCCGAAATTATTGCAAAAGCCACCGATCATATTCAAGAAATGCTTAGCTATGTGTACGCGCTTTGCGATAAGGGTTTCGGCTATGAAACAGAGGACGGAATCTATTATGATATTCAAAAATTTGAGGGCTACGGCAAACTTTCGCGCATAAATCTGGACGAACAACTGAGTGGCGCACGCGTGGATATTAACACGGAAAAACGCCACCCTGCGGATTTTGCCCTTTGGAAAAAGGCGGAAAAGAACCACATTATGCAGTGGGACAGCAAGTGGGGCATGGGATATCCGGGGTGGCACATTGAATGTTCTGCCATGAGTAAGAAATACCTCGGCGCGCATTTTGATATTCACAGTGGCGGTGTGGATCATATTCCGATTCACCACGAAAATGAAATTGCGCAAAACGAAGCGTTGACGGACGGCAAGCCTGCGGTTAATGTGTGGTTGCACGGCGAATTCATGCTTGTGGACGGCGGAAAAATGGGGAAATCCCTTGGCAACGGCTACACAATTAAAAACCTTGAAGAAAGAGGCTACCACGCACTTGATTTCAGAATGTTTTGCTTAAACGCGCATTACAGGAAAAAACTTAACTTCACCTTTAGCGGGCTTGACGGCGCAAAAACCTCTCGTATGAGGTTGCTTGAAGCCCTTGCCCTGCACAAATCTTCCGCAACTGCCACCCCTAAAGAAAAACTTGAAAGCTACAAAGCGGATTTTATGAATGCGGTTGAAGACGATATTAACGCGCCACGCGTACTTGGGCTTCTTTTTACAATGATAAAAGAACCAAAGTCAAAAGATATTTACGCGCTTGCGCTTGAATTTGATAAACTTTTGGGGCTTGATTTGCATATCCTGCCCGAACCCAAAAAAGAGGAAGAACCTTTGGCTGAAGATATCCCCGCCGAAATTCTTGCCCTCTCAGAAAAACGCACCCAAGCCAAAAAAGATAAAAACTTCGCCCTAAGCGATCAAATCAGAAACGAAATCCTTGCAAAGGGTTACACGGTTATTGATACAGCGAATGGCGTTAAGATTGTGCGCAACGCGTAAAGCGCGTTGCGCGTGAAGACGCTTCGCTTGTGAAGACGGCTTCGCCTTATGAAGTCGTTCACTTCGTTCACTTGTGAAGTGTTGCTTTGCAACATGGTGGGTTGAATTGGGGAATCGGTGATTGGCTAATTTGATTTTCAGAGTAAACCATATAAAACTGCGGAATGCTAAATCTAATCAGTTCATGCGGGCGCGCCCGCACTTCATAAGCGAAGCGTCTTCATAAGCGTGCAACGCACGCGCCTTCATAAGGCGAAGCCGTCTTCATAAGCAAACTTGTTTGCGTCTTCACAAAAACCCCGCCGAAGCGGGGTTTTTTCTTATCTGTTTTTGTTAACAAGTGCCTGATAATCTTTTATCAACCCCATTGCCACCTTTTCGTCCAGCTTGCCGTTTAAGCAAGAGGTTTCAAAGAACCGCTTAGGAAGTTTTACTGCCTCTTGGCGGAAGCCGTAAGCCTCTTTTATGCGAAGTTTGGTGTTATAAATCTTTATGGCTGTTTGCTTTAGGGTTTCTTCGTCCGAAGCAAAGCCAAGATAATTCAGCACTTCCGCCATGGATTCCTTATCGTAAACCTTTCTTGCAAAGAGGCACATAACAAGGGAATTTGTAATGCACCTTTCGGTTTCTTCTTGGTAAAGTTTTTCCACAAACTTCTTGGCGTCAAATTCCTTCATGCTTTGATCAATGCTGTAACCGCCGTTGCAAAGGTGGCTGTGGCGCGCGCCTACTGCAACGCCCACAAGAGAACCGTAACCCGTGTGATACCCCGGCATTTCGTTTCCTGCTATTTGCATGGCGAAATCTTGCCCGCCGTACTTCGCAGAGGCAAAGCGACTGCCCTTTCCTAAATCGCGGTAAAATTCATTTTTGGCTTTTGCCATATAGCGCACCGCGTCCACATAGCCTTTGGTGTAGCCGAATTCAAGTTTTGTTAAGGTTTGTTCTTTGCCCACAAGCCCCGTTTGGTATGCTTCGGTAGCCCAACCAAGGCAAACCCCCGTACTCATTGCGTCCATTCCTGTTTCTTCAACTTCGTTGATAATTTCAAGAATATCGTCTGATTTATCTATTCCAAGGAAAGTGCCAAGTGCAAAAATAAGTTCGTAGTCATATCCCACGCTTATTGCCTCATATTCATGCCCCTTATCAAACTCTTTTCTGTACATTCCTATGTGAATGCAACCCACAGGGCAACCCACGCAAGCAAGTTTTCTAACAAGGTTTCTTTTCGCAAACGCATCACCGCTGATATTTTCCACGCTTTCCATGCGGGTTGCCTGCAAGTTCCTTGTGGGAAGCCCCCCCATTTTATTAAGAGGTTCAATGTTGATGGGCGTGCCTGCGTCATGATATTTTGCCATCATGTCCGTTTGGGTGCTTGCTTTAAAAAGTTTGTTATAAATGCGGAAATATTCCTTAAAATCTTTAATAGGAATATTTTGATCGCCACCTGAAACGCAAATTGCTTTAAGGTTTTTACTGCCCATCATTGCGCCCAAGCCCATTCTGCCGAAGTGTCGGTAAGTATCCACGCTTACGCTTGCGAACGCCACTTGGTTTTCACCCGCAGGCCCTATTCTTAATGTGGATCTTTTGCCCGCGCTTTTTCCGCCACCGTGTTCCTTATCCCTTATATATCTGCCCACTTCGCCGTTATCCAAGCCCCAAAGCGCGTCTGCGCATCTGAATTGAATATCGTTTGCGGAAATTGATAAATAACTTCTGCCCTTGCAAGCCCCTGTGATAACGATAGCATCGTAACCCAAAAGGAACATACAAAGTGCCATTCTTCCGCCTGCGTAAGTTTCGCCCAATTCGCCCGTAAGCGGGGATTTGAACATTGCCACGGTTTTTGTGAGAACAGGGAAGATATAAGTTCCTGCGCCTATTGCAAAAACGATAGGCTGTTCGGGCGAAAGCGCGTCAAGTTTGGGCTTCATATTTTCCTCAAGTAGCTTGGAAGCAATGCCCACACCACCGATATATTCGTGCAAATCAGGCCTTTTTTCAATGCGGATTTTTTTGGTTTCAAGATTGATATATAGCACTCTTATAAATTTTTCGTAAATCATTATTCGTCCCCCCCTGTGATTTTTAGGCAGTTATGCGGGCAATACTTGGCGCAAATTCCGCAATGGTGGCAGATTATGGGCTTTTTCGTATCCTTATCAAAGTTGATTGCCTTCGCCGCGCAAGCCGTTTCACAAACACGGCAACCAATGCACTCGTCCTGCACAAGTACGACACCGCCACCCTCGCGCTTAACAAGCGCATCTGTGGGGCAAGCCTTTAGGCAGGTGGGATCTTTGCAACCGTTGCAGAAGATTGCAATGAACTTAGTAGTCATACCGCCTATAGTTCTTACCCTTATTGCCGCTTTGTTCGGTGCGTGGCTTTTCTTATTCGCCGCCGCACACACGGACATACAGGTAAAACACCCAAGGCATTTTGCCATTTGTTCGCTTTTTAATATTCCTTTTTTTGCCATATGTACCTCTTTTTTTAATTCAGAATTATGGATTGATTTTTTTCAGCGCACAGCGCACAACGCACAGCGCACAATGGTGGAATTATTTATTAATGAGATTTGGAATCCGCCATTCGTAAGTCGTAAATCGTAAGTCGTCATTACTCTTAATGATATTTAGAATCCGCCATTGTGCGCTGTTTAATGCCTTCGCATTAAACACTACCCCATAGACGCAGGCGATATTATCAGCACTTCGTCCTTATCTTTTAGCTTTGTTTTATAGCCCTCAAGTTGGTTGATTGATATATCGTTAACAAAGATTACCGCACTCTCTATTGCCCTTATATCCTTATTATATTTATCCGCTACCGCTTTTAAGAGTTCGCTAACGCTTCCCGCTTTAAAGCTATCTTCGCTAATTCCGAATTCTTTTTTATATGTTCCGAAATATTTTGCTTTAACCATAATTCTATAGCGGTTTTACTTGCCGTTCGGCATGGTTTTGTCCCAAACCTTTGCTGTCTTTTTGCGCCATTTGGCATACCCTGTGGGGGTTTTTGGATACCCTTTATATAGCTTTTTGAGTTTTGTGGCGCAGGATACACCTTTTAAAAGTGCCTTAACGGTTCTAAACCTAATGTTTCCTGAAAGCACCCCTACGCCCACTTTTAAGGCAAGTTTAAGCGAATCGGCGGGGGACATATTTACCGCAAAAGTCCAATTCATGGTAACCATATCTTTCTCGTTAAACACTATGCCCTTTTTAAATTGATATTCATTTTCCTTGGGGCTACAATCCACCGCGTTTATCACAGTTGCAAAAATGTAAGCAAAGTCTGCACCTTGGGTTTGATTGTACTTTACATTAATATCCCAAAGTTTTTCCTTAGTGGGAATACCGCCGTCCCTCATTGCCTCTGAGGCAACATTAACGGCTATTTCCGCATGGTTCCATTGTGATGCCACGCCCTCGCCACTGAATGGCTTTGTGAGGCAGGCGGAATCACCTATGCAAATAAAATTATCGTCTACAAAAGAAAACGGTGTACGGCGGAAGGGCGTTGCGCCTTTTTGGATTTGTTCTACAGTGTGTTCGGGCAGGTTGGCAACCTTTTCAAATTCCTTATATACCTTTTCGCCGTTTTCAAAAGAACCGTTTGCGCCCACACCGAAAATCGCCGTGTCGGGGGTGAGGGCAGGTGCAGTCCATGCTTTGTAATATGCCCAACCTGTGTTTGCGGTTATGTAATCCCTTGGATCTTTAATTTTTGCGTAACGGATTGTAACATAAAATTTATCGTTATCCCCGATTTCAAAATTTTCCACAGGGGAAGTATCGGGAAGCTGTCTTCTTGCCACAGAGGGAATTCCTGAAGCGTCTACCACAAGGCGCGCGGATATATTAACCTCTTTTCCGCCTTTTTCCGCT
Source organism: Bacillota bacterium (assembly GCA_009781445.1). Taxonomy (GTDB): domain Bacteria; phylum Bacillota; class Clostridia; order Christensenellales; family DTU072; genus WQYD01. Next base: position 6,361 of record WQYD01000004.1, read on the forward strand.
TTAATTCCTGCAATTTTGCCGTTTTCGTCATATAAAAAGGCTTTAAAGGGGGTTTCAAAGGCAAATTCCACACCTGCTTCGTCTACAACTTTTTTAAACCTTTTCATAAAAAGCCCAAGGCGGATAACCGAAAACGGATAATCAACGCGCTTAGGGTGGTTGCTGAATGCGGATTTAAAGGTGCTGTATTCAAAAATTGTTAAAAAATCCTCATCGCCCTCTTTGGGTTCGGGAATGCCGTATTTCGCAAAATATGGCTGATCTATGTGGAAAACATCAAGCCTTTCCGCTAGCCTGTTTTCGGGCAAAATATCAGTAACAAGCACACTGTAACCCGTTTCTGCCATTCTTTTAGCAAAAAACATACCTGCCGTGCCTGCACCTACCACAACTATATCGTAACTATTTTTCATAAAGCCCCCTATCAAGCGGATTATCCGCCCTTTATTCTATTTATGGTTTACCTTATTATTTTATAACGGAAAGCACCCATAAGTCAATTACAATAATAAAACCTACGAAAAGTTGCAATAACCTTAAAAAGTTACAATATCCTTTGAATTTTTCGCCGTAATAGTTTAAACTATTAGCTATCGGCGAAATTAACCGCTTAGAGGTATGGAAGTTTTGGATAATAACAAACAGCAAGAAGAAAAAGATTTAACCTTAAATGAACCCTCTGCATTAGTGCCTGAGGGTATGGAAGAATCAAATAGCGAAAACGAATCTTTGCAAGAATGTGAGGTGAGTTCTGCCACAGGTGCAGAAGTTAACGAATGCGCAGGCGCAACTGCAAAACCTAATGCCCCCAACCTTTCTTCAATTAAACTTAGCAAAAAAGCAATTATCGTTACGGTGCTGATTGTGTTTTCGCTTGTGGTGGCTTCTTACATATTAACCTTTTTGCTTCCGCAAGGCGCGTACGATCGCGATCCCGATAGCGGTGCGATTATAGACGGTTCTTATAGGGAAACAGGTGGCGGAAATCTTCCCTTTTGGAAATTTTTACTTGCGCCCGTAATGATTTTAAATCCCACCGCGGGCGGTGCGGAAATCGTGTATGTGATAATTGCGCTTATGCTGATTATCGGCGCGGTGTTTACCGCGTTGGACGCAAGCGGTATTTTGGTGTACATGGTGGATTCGCTTGCCAACCGATTTAAAAACAAGAAGTATATGCTTATCTTCGCGCTTTCCTTTGCTTTTATGTTTTTGGGAAGTGCGGCGGGCATGATTGAGGAACTTATTCCCCTTGTGCCGATAGTTATTTTGCTGTGCTATGCGTTCGGGTGGGACGCCCTTGTGGGGCTTTCCGTTTCACTTTTATCCGCAGGTTGCGGATTCGCCGCGGGCGTAATAAATCCGTTTTCGGTGGGCGTGGCGCAAACGCTTGGCGGTTTGCCCCTCTTTTCGGGAATCCATATGCGGTTGCTTACCTTTGTGCTTGTGTACACGGCGGTTTCGGGGTTCACTTTTCTTTACGCTAAAAAAATTGATAAAAATCCTAAAAAATCCCTTGTTTATAAGGACGACATTGCCCGCAGGGCAGAATTTAGCGAACGGCTTGGAAATTTTGAAAAAGATCCTCAAAAAAGTAAAGCCCTAAACTTCCTTGGGATTTTGGTGGGGGTTATCCTCGTTTCTTCCGTGGGCGCAATTTTTTGGCATGAACTTGCTAATTATATAATGTATATAGCGGCGGGGGTTTATATCGTGGGCGGTGTGGGCGCGGCAATGATATGCGGAATCCGCGGTAAAAAGCTATTAAAACTTCTCGCCAAAGGTTCGCTTACGCTATTGCCTGCCGTGGTTATGATTTTAATTGTGGGAAGTGTGCGCTATATAATTGAAGAGGGTGGCATAATGGATACCATTCTTTACAAATCCATTGGCTTGATTTCGGGCAGTTCCCCCTTTGTTGCCACGCTTTACATTTATCTGATTGTTATAATTTTTAATATCTTTATCCCCTCAGGTTCGGCAAAAGCCTTTTTGATAATGCCTATTATCTTCCAAGTTTGCGCTGTGGTGGGCGTTCACCCCCAAACCGCCGTTCTTGCGTACGCTTTCGGGGACGGCTTTTCAAGCATGATGCTTCCCACCAATCCCATGCTTTTAATTATCCTTGGGCTTACCACAGTAACTTACCCCAAATGGCTAAAATTCGGCGCACCGATATTTTTAACAATTCTCGCCATAACCGTGGGCGTGCTTTTCTTGGCGCAAGCGGTGGTTTATGCTTAAAATAATTCAGAATTAAGAATTCAGAATGCAGAATTGAAGATTAATTATTAATGAGATTTAGATTCCTTCATGTTTCTCGTTTCATGTTTCTCGTTTCTCGTTTCATTTTTCAATTCCCCCCTAATCCCTTGTCCCTAATCCCTAATCCCTAATAAAAAACCGCCTTTCAGCGGTTTTTATTCGCCGTGGCAGTTTTTATATTTACAAAAAACGGATTGTAATATATAATATAAGTATGGCAACCGTGCAAGCAAAGCAAATCTCGTATTTTGACAATCTGACTGCTGAGATTGCTTTTCCGTGTCGCATTGTTAACAAGAGTTTTACTAATGTAGAGTTGTTTGCTGGTTGTGGCGGTTTGGCTCTCGGGCTTGAACAGGCAGGATTTGATACCTTAATGTTAAATGATTTTGACAATTCTGCGTGCCAAACATTAAAACAAAATCGCCCAAATTGGAAAGTTATTTGTGAGGATATAACGAAACTTTCAAGCGAAGATTTATTAAAACAATTAAACCTTAAAAGGGGCGAATTGGATTTATTGTCGGGCGGTTATCCTTGCCAAAGTTTTAGTTACGCTGGCAAAAAACTTGGCATTGACGATGTTCGCGGAACTATGTTTTATCACTTCGCACAAATCTTAAAGCAATTATATCCAAAAATGTTTTTAGCGGAAAATGTTAAGGGCCTTGTTAATCACGATGACGGTAAAACACTCAAAACCATGATAGAGGTGTTTGCCGAAGTCGGTTACAATGTTCAATTTAAAGTTCTAAACGCGTGGGAACACGGCGTAGCACAAAAGCGCGAAAGAGTAGTTATTATCGGAATCCGTAAAGATTTAAATATTCAATATGACTTTCCAAAAACGCAATCGTATAAGCCAACGCTGAAAGACGCATTAAAAGATGTTCCGAAATCACAGGGTGCAAAATACCCCGAAAGCAAAGCAAAAGTTTTTGACCTTGTGCCTCAAGGCGGTTGCTGGCGACATTTACCGCAAGACATAGCAAAAGAATACATGAAAGGCAGTTACAATCTTGGCGGTGGAAAAACTGGTATCGCAAGACGAATTTCATGGAACGAACCAAGTTTAACCCTCACTTGTTCGCCCGCACAAAAACAAACTGACCGTTGCCACCCAGACGAAACGCGACCCTTTACGGTTCGCGAATACGCAAGAATACAATCATTTCCAGACGACTGGGCTTTTGTGGGAACAATCACAAATCAATATAAACAAATCGGAAATGCTGTGCCGGTAAACTTCGCAAAAGAAATAGGCTTAACCATTTTGAAAGCATTGAAGGGGGCAGAAGAATAATGGCATACTTAGATTTTATAAGTAACGAAAATTTAGAGAAACATATCAGAGAAACTATCCTTAAATACGGCGATAGCCTCAAAGGCATTAACCTTGCAACTTTTAACAAAAATATTATTGACCCTATCAAGCTTACTTTTGACAGCATTGTGTTTAATAAGGATATTGAACAAATCATAGTCGCCGAACTAATACGGCAACGCGATAAAACAAATTCAAACACAATCGGTTATTTTAACCAAAACATTTTCAAATATATTGAAGGTTGCGAAGTGCCAACGCATGGCTTTGATGTCATTTTCCACGGGAAGAAAACCGTTTATGTTGAAATAAAGAACAAGCACAATACAATGAACTCATCGTCCTCGCAAAAAACATTTATGCGGATGTTGAACCAAGTTTCAAAAGACCAAAATTGCGAATGTTACCTTGTTGAAATAATCGCAAAGAAAAGCCAACATGTTGTTTGGAAAATGTCGCTTGACGGCGAACAAACTTCAAACGAAAGAATATATCGCGTTTCTGTTGACAAGTTTTATGAATTTATTACTGGGGATAAAGGTGCTTTTGCTAAACTATGCGAAGTTTTACCGCAAGTTATAACAAAAATAGTCAAAACCGATTTTGCAAGCAAAATTGAACAAGACACCGTTTACAGCGAATTAAAAGAACACAGCAAAGATTTACTTAGGGCATTATACTTGCTTGCGTTTAAAACTTATGAAGGGTTTTAATGATTGATGGGCTTGAACAAGTGCGAAACTTTGATGGTAAAAAATATTGCTGAAAAAATTCGGCACTTATTTTTCATTACTCAAATGATGATAAAAAACTTTGATGATTTCAAAGAGTCATGTTCTTTTATAGCGAAAAGAAATTCGCAAATATTTTTTCGATCAAAAACCGAAGAAGAAAAAGAAGAAGTGTATTGCCATTTCGCAAGACCTTTTTATAATTGTTTGGAAATGTACTATGCGGTAACACAGCATTTTGATGTAGTAAAAAATCAAAATAAGGATAACATAAAGTTTATCGCGAAGTACGATATAAACTGGAAAGAAAAGAATTTGAGTAGCAATGAAACAAAATTTCTCAATGGAATGCGTAGTTACATAACGCATTACCAAATACCTATTTTAACTATCAGAACCGCTGAGTTTCCTTGCGGATTACATACTCAGTTGCTGATAAGCAAAAACTCACTGTTGGGATATGACGGTTGGACTAAACAAGCAAAGAACTTTATTGAAACTTATTACAAAAAAACTGAACCTATTAAAATACCGCTTTGTGAAGATTGCGAATATGCTAGAGAAAACTCAAGTGGCTTAGTTCAATGCAAAGGGCTTTATAAAGAGTGTAAGGACATTGAAATAGCCCCTATCGTAGAAAGGTGCATTAACAACGCGGTTCACTTTTATAACTGGCTTGTGTCGGCTCTTGCAAGTGAATGCAAAGAAGAAATTGGCGAATAGAGAACCTGATTAAGCCCTTGTGGAATTATTTTATTAAGCATTTCTCTTAACAAGATTTAGAATCCACAATTCGTACTTCTCATAATGAGATTTAGATTCCTTCCCTATGCCCTATAACCTATGCCCTCAAAAAAACACCGCTTCTGCGGTGCTTTTTTTTAGATTCTCTTAATTATCTTCTGTTAGAGTTTCTGTCTTGCCATTGGCGTTGTTTTTTTGCTTTACGGCAATCAAAACATCTTGTGGGTTCGTTGTCAAAGCCTTTTTCTTTGTAAAATTCTTGTTCGCGAACGGTAAAAGTGAAATCTTTTCCGCAATCTTTGCATTTAAGCGTTTTATCCTGCATTTCCTGTGCCTCCTTCCATTTTCCCGAACAATATTTATAAAGATTTTTTTAAGGATATTCCTTAAGCAGTATTAATTTTTATCGGCTTATTTACAATATACAACACGCGCGAAACAGTGTCAAGTGTTTTTCGCGTTATGTGCTTTGTTCTAACTGTTTAGCGCAAGATACACGATTAGCACAATTATGCCAAGCGCAAGAACCGCACCAAGGAAGATACCGCAACCGTTTCTGCGCCCTGTGCAACCTCTGCGCCTGCCAAGGCGGTGTCCGCTGTTACCACCGCGTGCCTTGTTATGATAATTGCGGTTTCTGTTATTGTTATTAAAATTAAATTTTGCTTTACCCATGTTTATTAATTATGAATTATTTTTCAGCGCACAGCGCACAACGCACAGCGCACAGTGAAGGAATTATTTATTAATGAGATTCAGATTCCGCGCCTGTTGCCTATTGCCTGTTGCCTCAATAATGAGATTTAGAATCCACCATTGTGCGCTGTGCGCTGTGCGTTGTGCGCTGTAAAACGCGTTCCGCGTTTAGAAATTATCCGCCTTAACCTCAAAGTACGCCTGCGGGTGTGCGCAGACGGGGCATTTGATTGGCGCTTTGTCATTATCCATTATATATCCGCAGTTACGGCAAATCCAGCTTGTTTTTTGCGGTTTTGCAAATATTGTGCCGTTTTCAATGCCTTTTAATAATTTTGTATAGCGTTCTTCGTGTTCTTTTTCAATATTGCCCACTTTTTCAAAGAGGAAAGCAATATCGTTAAACCCTTCTGCGCGCGCTTCTTCTGCCATGCGCTTGTACATACTCGTCCATTCTTCGTTCTCACCGCTTGCGGAAGCCTTTAAATTTTCCACGGTTGAGGGGATTTCGCCACCGCAAAGAAGTTTAAACCAAATTTTTGCATGTTCCTTTTCGTTACCTGCGGTTTCTTCAAAGAAAGAGGCGATTTGTTCATAGCCGTCTTTTCTTGCTTTAGACGCAAAATATGTGTACTTATTGCGCGCTTGGCTTTCACCTGCGAACGCTTCTGCTAAATTCTTTTCAGTTTTTGTTCCTTTTAAATTTGCCATGTTTTACACCTCATTAGTTTTTGTGATTTCATTATACCACAAAATTTTGGCAATAATCATTGTTTCCTTAATTTTTACATTTTTTTTCGCGTGGCGCGCATTTTGTTTACAACGGTGAAGCATTTGTAATATACTTGTACTAATACCTATTATTACGCGCGCATTATCATAGCGCACAAAAGGTGTTAAAGGATAAACAAAATGGCAAATTTATTAAAAAAGTTTTCTTTCACGAATGATATTGCAGATGTTCTTGCAAATTGCAAAAGCGTTACGATTCCAAGAACCAAGGACGAACTCGTTTCCCTTGCTTTTGGCGGAACGGGCGCAAACAGCTTTGATGTGGTTTACGATGTAAAGGGCAAGCCTTTTAAGGAAGCCACTATCGTGCGTTGCAAAAACGGCGCGGCGGTTAATTACTGCGAGGATTATATGCGCAGGCGCGATCCTGATTGCATGGCAATTGCAGACGATCTTCCCACAGATAAGCCAAGGTTTAAGGATTTATACGGCAAAGATTTCTCTTCCTTGAGAAAACAAACTTACGAATGGCTTAAAGGGCAGGATCTACTTGTGATGCCCGTTATGTCCGGCGGAACAACTTACGGTTCTGAAACAGTGCTTATCGCACCCAAAAACGCGGCGTTCTTTGCTTGCGGATTTGCGGATTTGCAATTCCTTGTGAATATCAGCGAATACAAGGGAACATTTAAACCAAAGGTGGTTCTTTTCCTTGCGCCCCCTTTCAGGCACACTTTCTTTAGCAAAAAGCAAATGGTTGTGCATAACCGCTTGCCTGAACTTTATGAAATGTTTTCTTACAATTTATACCCTGGCCCCAGTGCCAAGAAAGGCATTTACGGCTTCTTATTGCATGAAGGCGAAAGAGAAGGCTGGATAACCGCGCACGCTTCGGCGGTAAAAGTTATTACCCCTTATGAAAACGAAATCGTTATCATGCACGAGGGCGCAAGCGGTGGCGGAAAATCTGAAATGGGTGAAAATATCCACAAAGAACCTAACGGAAAAATCCTTATCGGGCAGAATGTGGAAACAAAAGAAAAGTTCCATATGCTTTTGGACGAACCTTGCGAACTTCAACCAGTGGCAGACGATATGGCTTTATGCCACCCCAAAATGCAAAACGAATCTCAAAAACTTGTGATTCAAGACGCGGAAAACGGTTGGTTCTTAAGGCTTGATCACATTAAGCATTACGGCACTGAACCTGTTCGTGAAAAACTTACCATTCACCCCCCCGAACCCCTTGTATTTATAAATATTCAAGGCGCACCCGATGCAACCTGCTTAATTTGGGAACATACTATTGATTCAAACGGACAACCCTGCCCCAATCCGCGCGTGGTTATGCCAAGATCACTTATGCCGGGGATTGTTAGCGGGCCTGTGGAAGTGGATTTGAGAAGTTTCGGCGTCCGCACCCCCCCATGTACTGCAAAACGCCCAACTTACGGAATTTTGGGCATGATTCAAGTTGTACCCCCTGCGCTTGCATGGCTTTGGCGACTCGTTGCGCCACGCGGGCATAACAACCCAAGCATAGTGGAAACAGAGGGCATGACGAGTGAGGGAATCGGTTCTTACGGCCCGTTCTTAACAGGAAAGCGCGTTGCCCACGCAAACATTTTGCTAAAGCAAATTATTGATTCCCCCGCCACGCGCTATATGGTTATTCCTAACCAACACATAGGTTGCATAAAGGTAGGGTTTATGCCACAATGGATTGCACGCGAATATGTGGCACGCCGTGGCAGTGCGAAATTTAAAGCAGAACAGCTTGTGCCTGCGCGTTGCGCACTTCTTGGCTACTGCCTTGAAAGTTTAAAAGTAGACGGGCAATATATAGGCAAGAGTTTCTTGCAACCCGAAACGCAAAAAGAAGTGGGTGCAGAGGCTTACGATCTCGGTGCAAAAATGCTTAGCGATTTCTTCAAAAAGCAACTCGCCGATTTTGACACACCCGAACTTGATCCCCTCGGCAAAAAGATTATTGATCTTTGCATGAACGATGCTACGCTTGAGGAATATCTTGAATTGATACCAATGAGGTTATAGAAAAAAGCCACCGAAGGGTGGCTTTTTTAATTAAGAATTAAGAATTCAGAATGCAGAATTGTGGAATCTAAATCTCATTGTTGAGGGGGCAGGTTGCAGGATGCAGGATGCAGGGTTGGATTCTAAATATCATTATTAGTTAAATAATCCATAATTCTGAATTCTGAATTCTGAATTCTTAATTGCGGAAAACGCATTATGCGTTTTTCGTTGTCGCACTCACTAAAACATATTCCACTTTTTCTTCAATCATTTTAAGCGGTAGATAAAAGCTGTTATTATTATTTTCTGCGGAACTGCCTTCAATAGAGAAACTTTTTTCGCTATACCAAACTTCCATAGAAGTGCCGATTGGGGCGGAAGTTCTTGTGATTGTGGCTTTGATTACCCTCATGGTTTTTGCTGAACCCTCTTCGCCGAATGTGAATGTTTGGCTTGTTCTGCCGTGGGAAGCGATTCTTACCGATGCCGTTTGCCCATTAAGAGGATTGATAAGCGTGGTGTTAATTGTGTGTGCGCTTTCAATTTCGTCATACACTCTTAAGATTACATAAAGAAGTGAATTATCAAGCGCGTTGCCTGCTTTCACGCTTTGTTCTTTACCGCCTTGCTGTTTGTAAAGATAATTTTTACCGCTTAGGCGCGCCGTTGCGGTTGAGGTTACTTCGCCCTCACTGTTATAGGATTCGCTGTAGCTTGCCAAGGATTGGAAATTCCTCATAATGCTAACCGTGCGCGTTACCCTTATAGTTTGGGCTTCGTCCTTGTACACGGTTTGGGTGTAGCGCATTCCGCGAAGCGCGTTTGATTCAATTTTGAACTTTCTGTCCCCATGCCCCTCAAGCGTGTGTTCGCCCATGGGTAGCGTTTCAATTTCCGTCACAAGGTAGCCAAGGATTTCGCCACCCTCTTTGTTTTCACGCATTTCATAAGTTAAGCGTTCGTAGTCCGCCCAAGCCGTCCCCGGCAAGGGTGAAGAAGAACAACCCGTGAACATAAAAGACGCGCCAAGCGCGATAACAAGAATTAAAACAATTAGCAAGGCTTTTTTCATACTGAAAGTATACCAATTTTTTTGGCAAGTGTAAACCTAATTTTAAATGTATAGGGAAGTTTTAAAAGGCAATAATTTTGAGGAACAAAATAAGCAACGAATTATTGAGGTATTTTTATGGCATTTAATCCTTTTAACGAAAAACCGATTAAGGTTGAAAAAGCATTGAGAAATTGGAAACAGCTTTATCCTGATAGCTATGATATTAAAACGGTTGATCCTTACACCCGCGTTCGGGTGATTTTAATGAACGGCGCGGAATATGAATCCTCTTGGTTTTCGCACCACTTCCACCGCCATTGCAATAACAATGATTTAAGGCGCGATCTTGCTTTAATGCGCCGTGTGGAACAGCAACAGCAAAAGCTGATTTCTTGCTTAAAACCGCTTAATGAATCTATTCTTGAAACCACAATCGGCTATGAACAAGTTGCCGTGGATTTAACCGCCACCTTAGCGCAAAGAGAACCCGATAAATATGTGAAAGAAGCCCTTGATTTTGCCCTTCTTGAGGACTTTGATCACCTTTACCGCTTTGCGGATTTACTTGAAATGGATATGGGGATTGAAGCAGAAAGAATAGTGGGCGGATACACCGAAATTATGCCGGGGCGTCCCACAATAGCGGAACATAGGTGTCCTTGTGACGATGTTCGGTATCCCATAAACGCAAAAACCGCAAGCCCGATAACAAAACTTAACATTGCAATAATAACTTCTGCCGAACAGCAAACAATGAATTACTACAATAATATTGCACCTTTTTATAAGAACGATTTAGGGCGGAAACTCTTCACTGAAATTGCAATGATTGAAGAACAGCATGTTACGCATTACGGCGGACTTCAAGATCCAAACGCTACCATGCTTGAGTGCTTATTAAACCACGAATACACCGAATGCTACCTCTATTATTCCATGCTTCATGACGAAACGGATAGCAAAATCCGTGCAGTTTGGGAACGGCTTTTGGGGGAAGAAATTGCCCACCTGCACAAGGCAAAAGAAATGCTACAAAAGTACGAGGGGCGCGATTATCAAGAAGTGATTCCTAACGGCGAATTCCCCGAACTTTTAAAGCTAAAGCCAAATAAAGATTATGTGCGCGAAGTGCTTGCCAAAACCGTGTGGAAAACTTCGCATAAGGAAAAATATGCAGATTCACGCAAATTGGGGGCAGACAGCACCTTTGCAAAATACCAAAGCATAGTAAACAAGAATGAAAAGACTGTGCCGAACCACATTGCAATTAGTAGCTACATTAAGCTAAATAAGCAAGATTACCGCTACGAGGACGCACCGCACCCGATAAAAGAGTTAAGAAACAGAAAGGCGGATAATACTGCGGTTGCGCGACCGCCATTGTAATGGCGGGTAGCTTCGCATGATGTCGCTATCGCTTATGATGGTATGATGTCGGCTTTGCCTTATGATGTGTTGCTTTGCAACATTATGGAATGCTTAATATAATCCACCATGCGGGCTTGCCCGCCCATCATAAGCGTAGCGCCATCATATCATCATATCATCATTTATTTTGCGAAACCGCAAAATAAAAAACCGCCTTTCGGCGGTTCTTTTATTTTGTGTTTTCGCTTAAATGTTCTTATTCGCAAGCATTAAATAGTTCGCATATCTTAGCTTTGCTTCTTTTTCGTTATCGTCAAAGAGTTTTTGGGCAAGTTCTGCGTCTTGTTTCTTTAAGCTGTTATACCTTGTTTCGTTTGCAAGGAATTCTTGGTAGCTTGCTGTGGGTTCTTTGCTGTCAAGAATGAAGGGGTTCTTGCCTTCGTCTGCAAGCGTGGGGTTATAGCGGTATAAGTGCCAATAGCCACAATCCACAGCTTTCTTCATTTCTGCCATGCTTTGGCTCATGTTTACACCGTGGTTAATGCAGGTTGAGTAGCAGATAATTAGGGAAGGCCCGTCATACGCTTCTGCTTCTTTAATTGCCTTGATAGCTTGGTTCATATCTGCGCCGATTGCGATTTGTGCCACATACACATAGCCGTAACCCATTGCGATAAGCCCTAAATCCTTCTTGCGTGTGCGCTTTCCAGAGTAAGCGAATTTTGCAATAGAAGCCGTGGGGGTTGCTTTTGAAGCCTGTCCGCCTGTGTTTGAGTAAACTTCCGTGTCCATAACAAGCAGGTTTACATTTTCGCCAGAAGCAATAACATGATCTAATCCGCCGAAGCCGATATCGTAAGCCCAGCCGTCACCGCCGAATGCCCAAACTGATTTCTTCACAAGGCAATCCTTGTTCTTAATGATTTCCGCTTTAAGCGTTTGCGCCTTGCCGTCACAATTGCATTCTGAAAGTGCTTCAAGAAGTGCGGTTGACGCTTTCTTGCTACCTTCGGCGTCCTCTTTACTCTTAAGCCATGCTTCGCAAGCCTTTACGCAATTCTTGCAGGAAGCCTCAGCTTTAAGTTCGGTAATCCATTCTTCAAGCATTGCCCTTCTTTGGTTAAACGCAAGTGCCATACCGAATGAGAATTCCGCTGTGTCTTCAAACAAGCTGTTCGCCCATGCAGGCCCTTGCCCCTTATCGTTAGTTGTGTAAGGGTTGGAAGGATATGTTCCGCCGTAAATTGAAGAACAACCTGTGGCGTTGCCGATAACCATTCTATCACCGTAAAGTTGGCAGATAAGTTTGATATAAGGTGTTTCACCGCAACCAGAACACGCGCCCGAGAATTCAAATAAGGATTTTTTGAATTGGCTGTTCTTAACTGTGAATATATCTTTGATAGGTGCGTCTGTTTCAGGAAGCGCGTAAGCAAAATCCCAATTTGCGGATTCTTTTTCAATTGATTCCGCAATAGGCTTCATTTCAAGTGCCTTTTTCTTAGAGGGGCAAACATTTGCGCAAACACCGCAGCCCATGCAATCAAGCGGGCTTATTGCTATGCGGTATTTATAGCCTTTGAAGCCTGTGGCGTCTTTCGTGTCAAAAGAAGCAGGTGCGCCTGCAAGCTGTTCTTCGGTTGCAAGCACAGGAACTATTGTGCTGTGGGGGCAAACATACGAACATTGGTTACATTGAATGCAGTTTTCGTTAATCCAAACAGGTGCATTAACGGCAACACTTCTCTTTTCAAATTTGGTTGTGCCTGAGGGAACTGTTCCGCAGGGGGTAAAGCAGGAAACAGGAAGTTTATCGCCCTCTTGAAGAAGAATGGGGGAAGCAACCTTTTTAAAGAATTTGTCTTTGGTTGCGTGTGTGAACATTGTTGCGCCTTTGGTTGTGGTTGCCCAATCAGCAGGGATTGCCACTTCAAGAAGTTCGCTTGTTGCCCTGTCTATAGACGCATTGTTTGCGTTAACGATTTTTTCGCCCTTATGTCCGTAAGACTTTAAGATAGCGTCTTTCATATAGCCTTCAGCTTCTGCATAGGGCATAATATCGGGATTAAGGAAGAAGAATGATGCCTGCATAACGCTGTTAATTCTTCCGCCAAGCCCAAGTTCCGCTGCAATTTTATTTGCGTTAATTGTGTAAAACTTAATGTTCTTTTTCGCGATTTCGTTCTTAACTTTGGCAGGTAATTGCTTTGTCATTTCTTCGGGTGACCAAAGGCTGTTCAAAAGGAATGTACCGCCTTCTTTAAGGCTTGAAAGAATAGGATAACGGAAAAGGTAAGAGGGAACATGGCAGGCAACGAAGTCTGCTTGATCAATAAGATAGCTACTCTTAATGGGTTTATCACCGAATCTTAAATGGCTAACTGTGAAACCGCCACTCTTTTTACTGTCGTAAACGAAGTAACCTTGTGCGTATTTATCTGTGTGATCGCCGATAATTTTAATGCTGTTCTTATTTGCGCCAACAGTTCCGTCACTGCCCAAGCCGTAAAATTTGCAACGGACTGTGCCTTCTGGTGCCGCGTTAATGAAATCTTTAATTTCAAGGGAAGTTCCCGTAACATCGTCCACGATACCAACGGTGAAGCCCGCTTTATTTAAACCGCCCATGTTATCAAACACGGATTTAATCATTGAAGGGGTGAATTCCTTTAAGCCAAGCCCGTATCTTCCGCCGATAATTGAAGCGGTTGTTTTGCCTGAAAGCGCAGCCACAACATCAAGGAAAAGAGGTTCGCCGAGTGAACCGGGTTCTTTAGTTCTGTCAAGCACTGTGATAAACTTAGCGGTTGCGGGGATTGCTTTCACGAAAGCGTCTACTGCAAAGGGGCGGTATAATCTTACTTTTAAAACGCCTGTTTTTTCGCCTTTTGCGTTAAGGTAATTCACGGTTTCTTCCACCGCGTCTGCGCCTGAACCCATTAAGATAACGATTTTTTCGGCATCTTTCGCGCCCACATAATCAAACAAATTGTATTGCCTGCCTGTGAGTTTGGCATATTTGTTCATGTACTTTTGAACAATAGCGGGGGTTGCATCGTAATATTTATTGCAGGCTTCCCTGTTTTGGAAATAAACATCGGGGTTTTGCGCTGTGCCTTTTTGTGTGGGGTGTTCGGGGTTAAGTGCGCGTGCGCGGAAATCGTCTACATCGGCGATATCCACGAGGCTTTTGAGTTCTTCGTAAGAGGGTGCGTCAATTTTGCTTACTTCGTGGCTTGTTCTGAATCCGTCAAAGAAATGCAAGAAAGGAACTCTTGACTTAAGTGTGGCGAGGTGCGAAATAGCCGCTAAGTCCATTGCCTCTTGCACAGAGTTGGAAGCAACCATTGCAAAGCCGGTTTGACGGCAAGCCATAACATCTTGGTGATCGCCGAAGATATTTAATGCTTGGGCGGCAATTGCTCTTGCGGAAACATGGAAAACCGTGGGCCAAAGTTCGCCCGAGATTTTGTACATATTGGGAATCATTAGTAGCAAACCTTGGCTTGCTGTGTAAGTGGTGGTTAAAGAACCTGCCGCAAGTGAACCGTGAACAGCACCCGCCGCACCCGCTTCGCTTTGCATTTCGGCAATTTTTACCACTTGCCCGAACATATTCTTTTCGCCCTTTGAAGCCCATTCATCGGCGTATTCCGCCATGTTAGAAGACGGCGTTATCGGATAAATAGCCGCCACCTCGCTAAACGCATACGCAACATAAGATGCCGCATAATTGCCGTCTATAGTCATTTTTTTACTCATTAGGAAACCTCCGTATTTTAATTGGAAATATTTGATAAATCAATTATAGAACATGAGAGGGAAGGAAGTCAACAAAATTATTTAGGATACAGGTTGCAGGGGGCAGGGGGCAGGGGCGGAATTTTATTAATTCAGAATTAAGAATTCAGAATGCAGAATTATGGATTAATTAATAATGAGATTTAGAATCCTTCCCTGCAACCTGCCCCCTGCAACCTGCAACCTGCGTAAAATATCTATTGACACGCGCGCACTAATATAATATAATAATGTTAATGAAACGCATTTCTTTGGCTGTATCTATCGTACTGCTTATGTTTTTTGCGCTCTCGGCGTGTTCGGGGGGCGCGTCTTTTGTTGCCGATACCCTGCTTTCGGGGGTGGCAGATAGCCTCAATTTAAGCCAAAATGATATTACAAGCGGTGAAAACGGCGTAAAAAGCCCAAGTAACGCACCAAGTTTGCCAAAAAATAATGACGAAGACGAAGAACCCATCGTTGAATTTACCGCATTTTTTATCACATTTGGCGGAACTAATATTGAACCTATCATTTGCGCCGTTCTTGAAGAATATATGATTCCCTTGCCCACGCGCTTCGGTTTTGTGTTTGAGGGTTGGTTTTTAGAGGAAAATTTTTCAGGAACAGTGGTTTTCAATGCGGATAACACCAAATTTTATATGCAGGATAACACCACATTTTATGCAAAATGGGGGCTTGATATAGTGCAGGAAATCCGCACCGTTGCCCAGCTTAAAAATATCGCTAACCCTAATAATGTGAGTTCCATGGCGCAAAGGTATCGGCTTATGGCAAATATTGATTTGCGCGGTGAGGCTTGGGAACCTCTTGGGCAAAGCATTAGCCGTTCTGAGGAAAGAGAGGGCAAAGTAAAGCAAAACCGTTCTGCCCTGCCCTTTACAGGTTCATTGGACGGTAACGGCTTTTCAATTATCGGCTTAAGTTTAATGCCTTTAGGCCCCGAAGAAAGGTTTAATCATTTATATTACGGGCTTTTTGCGATAATCGGCGCAGGCGCGGTGGTGCAGAACCTTCATTTTTCTTCCGTCCGCATAGAACTTGACGGCGGATACTCAAATTTTTACATTGGCGCGCTTGCAGGCAGGCTGGACAGAGGAACTGTGCGCAACTGCACCGCAACAGGCGTACGCATTAACAACCCCGAACTTAAATATGAAGCAGGGCTTTTAGACGACTTCTTTTTTAGTTCCGCCACCCCCACAAGCAGTGCGTTTATCGGCGGGCTTATAGGCGGAATCACAGAGGGAACAGTGGAAAACTGCGCCGTGCTAAGCGGAAGCGTTATTTCTAAATCTGTGGCAGACGGCGTCTTTGTGGGCGGGCTTGCAGGCTTTAATTGGCGCGGAATTATCAGAAGATCAACTTCTGCCGTGGCGGTTGAGGGCAGATACGCAGGCGGGCTTGCGGGATACAACAACGGACGGATTTATGATAGCGACTCTTCGGGCAGTGTTCTCGGAAGTATCGCATATCCTGCCGTGGCAGGCGGACTTACCGCTTATAATGATATAGACGGCGAGATTTTAAGAAGTTTCGCGCGCGGAAGCGTGAGGGCGCGCACCGCAGGCGGGCTTGTGGGAATAAATATGTACAATTTCAGCCTGAACGCACCGCCGTCCACAGGTGGCGATCCCATTGTGCGCGCGCTTGGCTTGGATAATGAAAGCCTTGGCAACGGCACAGGCGGAATTATCAGCAACTCTTACGCTTCGGGCAATGTTACCGCAAGCGAGTACGCTGGGGGGCTAATAGGCAGGGCAGAAGCCAAAGTTCCAGTGAACGGTGCTTGGGCAAAAATCCCCGAATTGGACGCAGACGGCAATTTTGCTAAAGACGAGGACGGAAATGTTATTTATGTGACGGACGAGGACGGCAAACTGATTTACGAATATCAGCTTAAAGAAGAAAGGTATTTTATTATAAACTGCTTTGCGTTCGGCAATGTGGTGGCATACGCGGAAGAAATAATGTTTAAAAACTCTCTTGGAAATTGGGTTTTAAGCGTGGGTGTTCACCACACCGTGTTTGCAGGCGGGCTTATCGGACACGCGGTTGAACCCGCAATCACAGGTTCGGGCGCATTCGGCAATGTGCTTGCGGAATCCAAACGCCCTGTGGCAAGCGGTGATTCCTTTGTTTTCAACACGGCTTTTGCGTCTAACACAATCGGCAGAAGTTCTTCCGTTTTAACCTATTCGCGCCCTGCCTCTGATTATTATTTTATGCCTATCAGAATGCTTGTGGGTTCAGCCGAACAAACCGTGCTAAGAAACGGCATTCCGTTTGAAGGCTTTAACGGCTTTAACTTAAGCCCCTCTCTTTTAGCAAGTGCGTTCACTTCCGCTTTCTTCACAGGTTCGCCCACGGCGTCCACCCCCGGCATGGGCTTTTCAAGCGCGGTTTGGGATTTTTCAAATACCGATATTGAAAATAAAATTTATCCAAGGCTGATAAGGAATTAGAACATGACGCCTTTTGTTGCCGAAATCCCCATAAACAAATCGGATTTTTTAATCCTAAATGCCTATTATTTAAGGAAGTATATAGGATTAAGGGAATTTATCCTGCTTGCGGTTTTGTTTACGCTTGGTTCTTTGCTTTACTTCATGTCCGGCTTGCCGTTAATTTTTATCCTTGCGTGCGTTACCCTTGGTGTGATTTTCCTTGGGGTTTTCGTTTTTATCTTCACTTCCGTAAAAGGATATGATTTAGAATTTACAAAACGGGGCGCGTACAAATGGCAAATAAAATTTTACGAAGATACATTTGAAGTTACCCAATGCGAACGCGATAAGGATTACAACGAAACGCGCAAATACCAAGATATTGAGAAACTTGCCTTGAAAAAGGATCGCGTATTCATTTACGGCAGTGCTTCCGTAATGTTTTACATTAAGCACAACCACTTCACAGAAGGGGACTTTGCTAACTTTTGCGAATTCCTAAAAACCAAAGTAACCGCAGAACAATTGAGAATGAAGAAACGCAGGAAAAAGCGCGTAAGGCACTTTTAGCGCATAGCGTGCGCAACACTAAATATAAAATATAAAATATAAATTACGGAATTATTATCTTGGGATTAGGGATTAGTTGCTTGGGATTAGAGTTAATAAATCCAACATTCGTAAATCGTAAGTCGTAAGTCGTCATTACTCTTGAGTGAGATTTAGAATCCTCAATTTATATTTCATATTTTATATTTTATATTTTTCATTAATTCTGAATTAAAACATGAACACATTCGTTTACAAACTCTCAACTTCCCTCTATATCAACCTCACCAACCGTTGTTCTAACGATTGTGTTTTTTGCGTCAGGAATTTAAGTGATTCTCTTGGCGGTTATGATTTAAGGCTTTCGCGTGAACCCTTAGCAAGTGAGGTGCTTAACCTCATTGAAAAGGAAAGGGATTACAGCGAAGTCGTTTTCTGTGGCTACGGTGAACCCACCTGCTGTTTTGATACTCTTATTGTGATTGCTTCCGCTTTAAAGGCACAGGGCGTTAAAACGCGCCTAAACACTAACGGGCAGGCAAATTTAATTCTGAAGCGCAATGTGGCAAAAGAACTTGCCTCTGTTATAGATATTATCAGCATAAGTTTAAACGCGGTATCAGCGGAAAAGTATCAAGAGGTTTGCAAAAGTGAATTCGGTAAAGACGCTTTCGGTGCGCTTTTATCATTTGCAAAGGAATGCGCTGAGGCAGGCGCAAAAGTAATTTTAAGCGCGGTAGACATTTTAAGCGAAGAAGAAATCCTTTCCGCAAAAGAAATCGCAAAGACTGCGGGCGCAGAATTTAGATTAAGGGCGTTAATTGAATAGTCCTAACTTTTGCTTGCGTTGTCAAGGAAATAGGAATAGCTACTTAGCGTTATCATTTCATTCACATCTTCAAATAGATAATTTGTGTATTCCTCGCTTGCGGAAGCCGTGTCCACATCTGTGAGGTAAAGAATGTTTAGGCTTAAATCGTCATAGCTAAATTTTGAAATCTGCTTGGATAAAAATTTAGAAAGCGCATCGCAATAGTCTGCACTTTTAACCCCTTTGAAGTTTGAAAACAATTTTTTTGCGTTTTCGTGAAGCCCTTGTTGGGCGGAATATAGCACTTCTTCAGGCCCGTCCGACATTAAGATAATTCCCTTAAGCTCCTTAAATTCCCCCGTGATTAGCCTTAGGTGTTTTTCCGCATCTGCCCCTGTTATGAAAAAAGTTATATTGGGCGCACCGCCGTTTTCGGGGGCAGATAGCACTCTTAAAGAACCCTGCGCGCCCTCACTCATAAGCGCGCCGATAACCCCGTCCCCGATATGCCCTAAAAACAATTTTTCGCCCTTCACCGCCACGAACAAAAGCGTGCAGGGAAGTTCGGTGATACTCTCACCTTTTGCCACCTTTTTTGCTATTGCGGTTTGCACACGGCTAACTATTTCTTTCTTTAAATCCGCCATGTCTTTTTGGTATTCGGCATCTGTTTTTAGCCCTGATTCGGCACGCATATAGTAGCTGTCAAATTCAGTTGCCATAAGTTCGCAAATAGCCAAAACCGCCTCTTCCGCACCTGCCTCAGAACGCGGTTTTGAACCTGCCCCGTCTGCAAGCGAAATGGCGTGTACGCCACCCTTTTTCACATATGCAATCCTGTCTTGGCAGGGCTTATTTCTTTCCTTATGTTCCTTGCCGAGTACCACTGCGCCTGCTTGAATCCACTTCTTAATTATCATAATTTTGCAAACCCCTCTAAGCCCTTTTTATCAAACCTCACACCCCTATTCGGCTGTGTGGTTATGCGGATTTTTCCCGCCTCATAAACCCATTTTAAGAATGCGTCCGCACTCATTTCTTTAAGCACAAGCGCCCGTTTGTTTATGCTTATCGGTTCAATTTTCACGGCTACTGAATCACTTAAAAGAAAGGGCATATACAAGAGTTTCCCTGCCTCGTCCCATTCCTTTAATTTGTCCGCAGTCTTGGAAACATCGTCCACGGAATGCCCGTCCGTAAGTATAAAAAGCCAAGGCTTATAGCTGTCCTCACCAAGTTTAATTAGCTTTCTTTTTCTTGCCGAAATTCCTTGCAAGGATAGTTCAATCGCCTCAGATAAAAACGGCGCGCGCCCCTGCTTAATGGGTTCAGAAACCTCATCGGTAAACTTCTTAACAGTCTTTGATTTCGGGGTGTCAAACACGGTAAGCTGTAATTCAATGTAATCACTCAGCCCCTCATTCTTAATGCTTTCCGTAAGCGAATTGAAACTTGCGATAAAATTATTTACCTTAAGCCCTTGGGTAGAAAAGCTGTTGTCAAGAACAAAAGCTATCAGCAGTTTTAAGTTTTTGTTTATGTCGTCAATCATATGTTTTTTAGTTTCCTTCACTGTGCGCTGTGCGTTGTGCGTTGTGCATTGCGCAGAATGAATTCTGCGCCAATCTTTCCCTCTCTATCCTATAAATTATCGGTAGCATTTCTTTTTGTTCCAAGAGGTTTTTCATATGTTTTTCATATGTTTCTTGATCTTGAAGCGCGCTTAAAAGTGCGTTTAAAAGCTGTACGCCTTTGATATTTAAGTGCGTTTTATACTCAGCTGAGAGGGCTAATAATTTGCCCTTGTCTATCAAATTTAAAGCCTCTTCACATATGTTTTTTGCCCCTGAGAACCTTAAAATGTTTTTTGAAAATTCGCCGAAAAGTTCTTGATTTTCGTCCTGCGCTTTTCTGTAAGCGGTTTCAATTTTTTCAAAATTTCCCTCAAGATTTTGGTTTTTATAAATTGATAAAATGCTGTGATCAGGCGCGCCACCGCGCTTGTAATAATGGTATAAAATCAAAAGCATATTTTCATATTTCACCGAAATATCCCCAAGTAAAAGTTCTGTTGAAAGTATTGCTTTAAAGGATTCAAGCGCGCGGTATTCCGAATTCGGCGCGCAGGAATTAAGCGCGAAATTTATTGCGCCAATGTGTTCCACCGATAAAAATCCCATAATATAATTTAGGCTTTCCGTGGCGGAATGTGAAAGCATTTTAGAAAGAAGCCTGCCAAGTTCGCGCTTATCCAGCTTATCAAAAACTTCTTTGGGGTAATTTAAAAAGCCGTTATTTTCAATGCTTTCTTCCACTGCCCTATTCAATGCTTCGTCACATTTTTCCTCTACGCCAACCACAAGGCGCGCTAAATTTTCTTCTAAGATTTTTGGCGGTTCGCTTGGAAAAGGTTCTGCCTTTTCACCTCTTAAATGCTTTTTAAATTCCTCATTAAATCTTAAAATTTCAAGTTCGCCGTAGCACAAAATAAGTTTCTTTTGTTCGTCAAGTTCTTTAAAAACTTCATTAAAAAGTTCGTCCGCCACAGCACTATTCGGCTTAACGCTTAAGTAATTATCCCACCTTTTAAGCCTCTCTCTTGAGGCTTCTCTCTCACTTGCGAACTTGTTAAAAATCCTTTCGTATTCGCCCAAAACTTCCCCAAGCGCGCCCCTTTCAATCTTAGAAAAATAATCCTTAAATCCAAGAATTCCGCGCTTTAATTTTCCGCGTGTAAGCGTTAAAAAAAGTTCCGCACCCACCGCAAGAATCACAGGCGCAATAGCCAAAAGATAAATTAGCGTAACGGGTGAAAGGCAGGAAATCACCACGCAAAAAATGCTGTACAGCGCAAAGATTGCTGAGAGAATTAAAAACAAAATATCCCTTGGCGGATTGAATAATTTTGCCTTTTGTTTGAAGGTATGATAGCTAACTTCGTTTCTTTTTAACAGGGGAATTTCTCTTAAAGCGCAGTACGCAAACAGCCCCGTCCCAAACACGAAAAGGGCGATAACAAAGTATAAGGTGTTCGTTTCAAAGAAGGTTATCATTTGATTTTCCGCCTTAAAATTATTAGCCCTACCGCACCCAGAGTAAGCACCAAGCCTGCGCCCAAAAGTGCGTACGAAGCCGTGAAATTCTTGTTATTAAAATTAACCGTTTCAAGCGTTTTGCTTTCACCGCCAAGCGTATAAGTTAAAAAGGAAGAACCGTTCGTTTTAAGAATTGTGCTACCCGTTATCTCTCTTCCGCCAAGGAAAATTTTTGCCATGGGGTGGATTTTTTCTATAATAATTTCCGTGCCGTTCTTTGTTTCGTTAACCTTATATATAAGAGGCACGATTTCAAACTCAACTTCAAAAACTAATTCCCCCGCCACAAAGACTTCTGCCCTGTACTTCCTTGCCATAAAAATTTCCGCGCCCGCGTTAAGGCGCGTGGCTGAAGTTCCGCCGTCCGCGTGCAACACAACATCGCAATAAAAAAAGTTTATCTTAACTGCCTCAGCATAAATCTTGCCGTCCTCAACGCCGTCAAAAACTAAAAGCGCAGGGGAAAGGAAGCTAAAATTCCAATATGCGCTATTCCACTCGTCTTTAGCCTTTTCTATAATTTCACTCATGGTTAAAGGGGTAGCGTTATCTGTGGCAGAATTTCCGCTACCGCCGTCAAACACGGTTTTGAAGCTACTGTTTTCGTAATCAAGCCAACCTGAGTTAATCCGTTGGTGATCGGCGGGGTAAAAAACATCGGTATATCTTATCACGGTATCGGATATTCCGCCCACCAACAATGCGTCCTCAGGCGCATCGGAATTTTCAGCAGTTAAATTGCAAGAGGCAACTGAATTTATAATCCTATAAAGGTTCGCCCCTGCAATTCCGCCCCCTGCGTGAATATTTGACCACGAGGGCGGATTACCGCGGTGCTTGCCGTACAATTCAATAGTTGTTTTAGCGTAGCAATCTCTAATTATGCCACCGCCAACAACTTGGGTAAACCAAAAACCAAAAATGTCGCGCACGCTTTCAAGGCTTGCCGAATTAAATCCTGCAATTCCGCCTGCAAACAAGTCTGCACGCACATTGGGTTCGTTTTCCGCAAAAAGCCTAATTTCCGCCAAAGCATAGCAAGAATTGATTTCGCCTGTGTTCAGCCCCGCAATCCCACCGCCGTAAATCCCCCTATCCGCCTTAACTTCTGATTTAAGTTCGGCAAAGCAAGCAAGAATTTTTGCGCCTGCTTCATTAACCCCTGCAATACCGCCGACAACAGTTGTAAATTCCTCACTTGCCTTATTGTGATTTATCAAGATTTCACCGCTGGCGCGCACAAAAGAAATTTCACCGCCGTTTACCCCTGCCACGATTCCTGCGTCCGCTTCTTCACTCAAAATAATCTCTGCGCCTGTGAAGCTTAAGTTTTTAATAATTCCGTTCGTATGCCCGAAGAAGCCCGAAACGGCTTCTTTCACTTGGCGCGCGTTATTTCCCGATCCCACTGTCGTGTGGGTAACTTTCACGGTTTCAATTTTGAAATTTGAAATCGTGAAGCGGTTGCCGTCTAATTCCCCTCTGAACGGATTTCGCGAATCACCAATCGGTTCGTGCGCTTTGCCCTCAAAATCAATATCTGCCCCCAGCTGAAATTTTCCGCCGAGGTTACTTCTTATCAGCCCAAAGTCCTCTGCCGTGTTAATCATAATAGCTTCGCCTTCTTCAGCGCGCACGAACCCCGCGCCCACCGCAGGCGCAAGCGCAATTATCATGATTAAAAAAAATGTTGCCACGGCAACAATCGCAATGTTGCCGATTTTAAAGCAGTGTTTTGCCATATTCAATATTATATCATGCGCGCGCGCATTGCGCGCTACGCAATCATCAATGCGGGCGCGCCTTTGCTATTGTTTTCCACAGGCACAGGCTTTTCCGCCTTAAATCCCATACTGCCGTCCTCACCCACGAAAAACACAATGTTGCCGTGGCGGTTGGTGCGGTAGGTTACCGCGCCTGCGTTGAACAAACGGTTCATAACAGGGGACGCAGGGTGCGCGTATCCGTTCTGTTCGCCCACGGTTATAACCGCGTAACCAATGCTATCAAAGAAATCTATAAAGCTTTGTTGCGAAGCCGAACTTGCGCCGTGGTGCGAAACCTTTAAAAGATCTATATCTTTACCGCGTGAGTATTTTGCCATGAACGCATTTTCCGCCTGCGTTTCCGCATCGCCTGCAAGTAGCACGCGCCTGCCCGCATATTCTATTGTTACCATTAAGGAAAGATTGTTGCTTGAGTGTCCGCTAAATCCATAGCCCGCGCCAAAGATATCCACCGTGTAGTCAGACTGTGCGCCGAAGATATCTTTAAAGTCCGCACCGCTTTCGCCAACCCAAATAGCCTCGCCCACATTTCCGCCTGCCTTATCCGCCTCGCTTTTAATTTTGTCATTTAGGTACAAAGACCCCGTAGAGGAATTCACGCTTGGCGCATCGTTTGCATAAACCGTTCCGATTGAGTAAGTATCCACCACCGTCCACAGCATATTAATATGATCCGCATCAGGGTGCGTAACCACAAGATAGTCAATATGATTGCCGTCTAAATTACTGCTTAGATAATTCATATACTTGTTTCGCGTGGCACTCGGCACGGTGTTTCCGCCCGCCGTGTGGTAATAGTTATGCGCCGTCCCGCTTGCGTATACCCCTTGCGTGCCTGCATCAATCAGCATGGTTTTCTCATCGCCGAATTTAACAAGCATGGCATCGCCTTGGTTAACATCAATAAAATGAATCTCAAGCCCGATAGCCTCTAAATCAAAATCTATAAGATCCGCCACGCTATAGTTCGGCGCGTGGTTCTTTTCACATATGCCGTTGTGTTCTTTCTCACACACCTCTAAGCCATTTCCGCCTGTGAGCAATTCTCTGAATTCATTGCTGAACACCCCCACAATAAGCACCGAAGCAATAATGATTGCCACCGCAATTATAACCGCACCCCAAAGCGTAATGGGCTTTTTGGGTTGCTGTGTTTTGCTTCCACCGCTTGGGCGTTTTGCTGTTTGTTTTTGTTTCTGCATATGTTTCACCTTTATTCCTTATATAATTTTTAAGTTAAATCCAATCCGTTAGCCCAAGTTAGCCTAAGCCTTTCACCTCAGCTTTACACCTCTCACATATGTTTTGCGCCTACCAAAATATATGCCACTTTTCCGCCAATACATATGTTTTCATTCACTCTAAACATATGTTTTCCGTTCGGCAATACATATGTTTTCATATGTTTCGCAGGGGGGTTAAAGCGAACCGCCTCAAGCACGAAACCAAACTTCTCACCGCGCCTACCACATTCATATGTGCATTACGGGGTACTAAAATTGTAACATATTTTTTGCCCTTTTTCCACCATAAAAATAAACCTTGTGAAGTCGCGTGTTGAAGTGCGCTATGGCGCGTGAAGACGCTACGCTTGTGAAGACGCAAACAAGTTTGCTTATGAAGTCGCTTCGCTTGTGAAGAGTTGCTTCGCAACATGAAGGAAGTTTATATTTAATAATCCGCCATGCAGGCTTGCCTGCACTTCATGCGCCGTACAGGCGCACTTCACAAGCGTGCAACGCACGCGACTTCATAAGGCGCAAGCCGTCTTCACAAGTGAACGCAGTGAACGGCTTCATAAGCAAACTACTTGTTTGCGTCTTCACAAGGCGTAGCCGTCTTCACAAGCGTAGCGTCTTCACGCGCCAAAGGCGCACTTCACAAGCGTGCAACGCACGCGTCTCATACCTTAATGCGGAACGCCCACATATAATCCACCATGCAGGCTTGCCTGCACTTCATGCGCCGTACAGGCGCACTTCACAAGCGTGCAACGCACGCGACTTCATAAGGCGCAAGCCGTCTTCACAAGCAAACTTCCTTGCGTCCTCAAGCGTCCTTTCTATGCAACAAAAACTTTCCCCGCAATCTTTCAGCGTAACTCAATTCGCCACTTCTTAGCAACTTAATAAAAGAACATTTGTTCTTTTATTAAGTTTCACACATTGTGTTGCGTGGGGCGGTTGTGCCTGCTTGCTTCGCTATCGGCAAGCGAATAAACCCCTTCGCATAGCCCACCTTCCGTTCCGCGTTTGTGCGGTTTACCGCGCTGTCCCACTGTAGATACCTGCCCTTTAAGCGTGCTGTTTCTTCGCCTTATCGCGCGCTATCGCCCCACCCAAGCCACTATCGCAACCACTGTTTCACATGGAACATTCTGCATATGTTGCTAATTTCCCGCGCATTATGCCATATCTGCCCCAACCGCTTGCCACTGCATATGTGTGGCACTATTTGCAGATTCCGCGCCCTCGCCCCTGAATCCGCCATACTGCGCCGTGCGTTGCGCGCTGGTTCACGGCAATCCGCCGTGCTTCCCCTATTCTGCTTCGCCATAGCCATACCGCCATTAAATGCGCGTTCGCCCCATTTGTCCGCGGTATCAGCGCACTTTTCTGCAATAGTGCGTGGTAGTTGCACGCTATTACTGCCCTGCGTTAATCCCTGCGTACCGCATTACTTTACCGCATAATACCGCGCTGTTGCGCCAATCTTTCCCCTATCTTCGGCTATTTCGCAAGTCCTGCGTGGTGTATTCCCGCCTATTCGCCCACTTGCCTTATGCTTGCAAACCTAATACAATTTGCGTTGATTTGCGGATTTTACGGTGGTTTTCGCCCCAAAATAGCGCAATGTTTCATGTGAAACATACGCTATTGTCCGTACAAAATGCGCCACTCTAATGGCGCGATATCTGCGAAAAATGCCATGCTATTCGCTATTTACACGAACATATGTTCTTATAACTTGTGTATTGAACCGCGTGCGCCATGCCCTAACCACTGCACGCTTACACGCATTCTTGGGCAATTATATCTTGATTTTGCAAATTCGCCTGCCGAAAGCACTCTATTTGCGCGGTAAACCAATACCAAACAAATGCGCTTTTGCCACCGATTCTTCTACAAATAAACCACTAAGCGTTGGCTCATAGTGCGCAGTGCGTTAGCTTCTAGCGCACCGCGTACGCCGTGCCTCGTGCCTTTTACCGATATTGTTTTGGGCAAATATTGGTTTTGCTTGGCGTATGGACTGCGTGCGTTTCTGCATAGATTTGCAAGAAATCACGCCAAGCTGTGGGCGCGGTTTTACCACTCAGCAATCCTGCAACGCTTCGCCAACAGCGCAAGAATGCGCAATTTGCGCTTAACGCAAGTAATTGTTCCGTGCAATTCTAATCACAATATTGCGTGATGATATTTGAGTAAATAGTTCCGAATTTCCTCACACCAATATAAGTGTGTTATTTTGTTCTGTTTTACGCGATTGCTTGCCAATGTTTCACATGAAACATTGCGAACATATGTTCTTTTAGCGAAAAGCGTATCTTTTGCGTGTTTTTCAGCACCAAGCCACGAAAGTAAGCATAGAATGGAACGCGTGTTCGTTTTATGTAAGTATACTTGCCGTGGGCGCGAAACGGTTGCCGTTCGCCAATTTCAGGCAAAAATGAGAGATTTTTGGGCAGAGATTGGACGGGGAAATATATGACTTTTTTACCGCCGTAAAAGTGCAGAATTTTTGGTTTTGGCGCGGTTCAAAGCAGTTTGGCGGTTCGCACTCTAAATTTTAAGGAATTGCTTTTGCGAAGTGAGAGGGCGGATAATTTACGCCACTGCGTGGCTGAATTTAGTGCAAATAGCAGTGGAATTTCGTGGATTGCTTTGATTTCTGTGAAATTTGCGGATATTCTGCGCCATTGCGTGGCGAAATATTGCCGAATAGGGCAAAACGAACAAAAAGCGAACAAGCGTTTTCGGCACAATGGTAAATCGTGGTTGGTTTTAGCTTGCTTGCCCCAACTTTGGGATATTTTTTGCATTAGATATGCAATTTTTATAGCAATTTTTGATATTTGCTTGCAGTCTTGCAAAATTTCGCGTATTTTCACTGAAATTTGCTTAGTTTTTGTGTGCAATTTGGTGTATTTTTCATTTTTGTGAAATATGCTATGTTTCACATGAAACAATGCGAACATTTGTGCTATTTAACAAATGGAACATATGTGTGTTTATTTTGGGTAAAATTTTAGGTGGGTAAAAATGTGCTAAAAATTAGGGAAAAACGGGTAAAAAGCAGATAAATTTGGGTAAAAAGCAGATAAATTTGGGTAAAAATCAGGCGGGAAGTGTGATAATTAGCAAAAGCAAGGGGAAAATTGGGGGTAAAGTACGGCAAATAGGGCGAAATCGGGGCTATTCGCGGACATTTTCACCACCATGGCAGTGGTTTTACCTCAGATTTGGCTACTTTCGCCTAAGTTTTCGCTTATTTCTGCCTAAAAACAGCGAAATTGGCGCGAAACTGCTTAGTTTGGTGAGGAATTTTGTGCTGAAATTTTTGGGTAGGGTTGCTGAAGGCTAAAAATGCCTTAAAAACGAATATTTGTGTGGAAATTTAGGTAAATTTTTCAAACATAAGTTTGTTTTTATGTGTGAAATTTTTGGGTAGGGTGAAAAATGCTGATTTTGCACACATTTTGGCGGATTTTATATGCAAAATCGGGCAAAATATTACCATTTTTTACTAAAATTTTACATAGAAAATGCGCATTTTTAACCGCGTTTTGAGGCTCCAAAATTTTTGGGTAGGGTTTTAGGCTTAGAAAATTTTTGGGTGCGAAATTTAAGGAAATTTTACGCTTGAAAATTGCTTGATTCTGCGCGTTTTCTTGAGAATATGGCGAAAATCAAGCGTTTTGCTGATTGTGAAATTTTGGCTTATGTTTAACATGGAACGGAAAGATGTTCCACATGAAACAGTATTTAGCCTTGAAATAGGCGGTTTTTGCGCTATTTTTGAGGTATTTACCGTGGTGTTTACGGGAAATTTATGTGCTGAAAGGCAGGCTATTTAATGTGCTTGATTTTGGGCATTTTCGTGAGTTTTTGCCCATTTTCTGCACTCGCTTAAGGCGGTTATCCGCGGTTTTGCCCTCGCTTAGCATTTTGTATTGATATAATTAAATTTTACATTAGAATTGCCCCTAAACGCAAGGAAAAAATTGAGTAATTTTTGCTAATTTTGCGCACGGGAAAGAGGGTTTGAGGGGTGCGGGCGGAACAGTGCGCGCTTTGCCGTGGGTTTTACCCGCGGTTATGCAAATACTGCCCTCTGCGGGGCAGTTACGGATTGATTTAGAGTTAGCGTTTGGGATTTTGTGCTGTGCCGTGGGTTTCACCCACGGTTATGCAAATACTGCCCGCTACGGGGCAGATAAGGGATTGGGGTAAAGGTTAACCCAAGATTGGGGCTTTAGGGCTTTGGGCTTCGCCGTGGGTTTTACCCAAGGCTCAAGCAAATTCTGCCCCTTTGGGGCAGTTGAGGATTAAACTATCCAATAATGAGATTTAGAATCCTCAATTCTGCATTCTGAATTAGTCCAAATCTGTATTGAATAATGCACCGTTCTGCATTCAGCGCGCGTGGGCGAAGTGCAAACAAAGCGAAGTAGGTTTATTTGGGCTAAAAACAAAGCTTTTCAAGGGCTTTTTGGTAGATTTCTTGCAGTTTTTTGAAGTTTCCAAGGGAAATGTTTTCGTCTTTGGCGTGGACTGTGGACGGTTCGCTTGGGAAAACGGGCCCGAAGGATACGCCAAGTGGCAGGACGCGCGCGTAAGTTGCGCCACCGATGGCAAGAGGGGTTGAGGCGGTGTCGCCCGTTACTTCGCTATAAGCGGACAAAAGCCCAAGAACAAGAGGGTGATTGGGGGGAACATATAGGGGCGGATTGTGTGCGCCCTCGCTGACGGTGCAAAAGGGCAGGGCTTCTGCAAGGCGCGCCGTTATTTCTTCTTTTTTGAATGAAACCGGGTAGCGAATATCTGTTTTTATGGTAATAGTGCCGTTTTCGGCGGAAATTACACCAAGATTTATGGTTAGCGCGCCACTTTTGCTATCGCTTAGCTTAAGATTGACGCCTTCGCCGTCTGAATTCTTTAAAGCGGAATGTAGTTTAGTTAAGTTTTCGGCTTTTTCTTCGCTAATCAATGAGGAAAGCAACTTAATTATTGCGTTTTCGCCCTCTTTAGGACGGCTACCGTGGGCGGATTTTCCGCGCGCTTCTATAGTTTTACCGCATTTTAGCGTTGCAGTCGCATAGTCGGGTACGATATTTGCCTGTTCGCCACCGCTGATATCGCGGATTTCGGGGGGTAGGGGGAAGGATATTTTGTGGCGCAGAACGCCTTTTTCGCAATTTATTACAGGGAAATCCGAATCGGGCGAAAAGCCTAATTGTGGCATTTCTTCGGTTTCTTTGTACCGATCCATGCACTTCCAACCGCTTTCTTCATTGCAACCAAGGATAAACCTTAGGCGCATTTTGGGCTTTTTGCCACCGGCAAGAATGCGCGCCACGGCGTAAATAACTGCCACAAGAGGCCCTTTGTCGTCCTCTGCACCGCGTGCGTAAATTCTGCCGTTGTGAATCTCTGCGCCGAACGGCGGATATGTCCAACCAACCCCCGCAGGCACAGTGTCAAGGTGTGCAAGAACCCCGAACAATTCGCCCTCGCCGATTTCAGCCCAACCGCAATAGTTGTCTATATTCTTTGTTTTAAATCCGAACCCCTTAAGCAAGTCAAGCGTGAAGTTAAGCGCGGTAGCGTTGCCCTCGCCGAACGGCATTCCTTCAAGCGGGGGCACGGAAGAGGTGTCTATCATTAATAGCTTTCTTAGCGCGGTTACTGAGGCTTCGTAATTCGTGTTTTCCATACCATTATTGTATTACTTTTAGACAATTTTTGCTAACATATTTTTGAATTTCAAGCAATAAGTTTTAAGGAAGCAATGAATAAATAGCACGAACGATTATGAGTAGATTTTGGAAAGACAAATTTGGCAATTTTTGACCCAAGGGCGTAGCTGGGCTACGCTTAAGGGGCGGGAATTGACGGATTTGTTCCAAAAGATACCATAAGTTTCGGGCAGTCGCAAAGCGAAGGTATTTATTCAGTGATTCCTCAATAAGCAATGTGATAGCGGATACCAAAAACCACCCTAAATCACTATCCGAAGTCAGAAATTCTGTAGCCAAAGAAACAAACGCATTGTGGATAACTATGTGGATAACTCATTATAAATGTGGATAACTATGCGCGGAATATGTAATATTTTGTAAAATTATGCAATTATGATACCCAAATGCGTAAAAATTTGGTGCAATTTGCCAGAAGTTTCGCAGTGTGGAATGCTGTTGCTTGTGCAACGGGGCTTAATCAGCGCACAATGCACAGCGCACAATGAAGGATTCTAAATCTCACTCAAGAGTAATGACGACTTACGACTTACGATTTACGAATGGTGGATTCTAAATCTCAGTATTAGTTAATTAATTCTGAATTAAACTATACCCTATGCCCTATGCCCTATACCCTTAAATATGTTTTTAATTATTCGTAAAAAATTCCTAATTCTTGCCCTCGTGGTGATACTTGCCCTCGGAATAGCAGGGGGGACGGCTTTGGCTGTGGTTTCGTGGACAGTGCCGAAGGACGGCATAACCGTGGTTCTGGACGCAGGGCATGGCGGACGGGACGGCGGTGTTATCGGCGTAAACAGCAGGGCGAAGGAATCCGATATTAATCTTGAAATTGTGAAAATTTTGAAGGGAATGCTTGAGAGGCTGAACTATAATGTGGTGCTGACAAGGGAAACAGAGGACGATCTCGGCGCAAACAAATCAAAGGATATGTCCGCAAGAAAAAACATAATTCTTAACGCAAAGCCTCACCTTGTGGTTTCTGTGCATTGCAATAAATTTCCTGATAAAAACCGCAGAGGGGCGCAGGTGTTTTTTGACACATTTTCCGAACGGGGCGCAAGCCTTGCAAAGCTGATTCAAACGAACCTCAACGCGGTGAACACGGCGCAGAACGGGCGCAGTTTTAACGCACTTCGCGGTGATTATTATATTTTGAAGTGTAGCCCCTTTCCATCGGCGATAGTTGAATGCGGATTTTTATCTAACCCTGAGGACGATAAACTTTTAAATACTCACGCTTACCGCGTGGAAATTGCTGAGGGGATAGCGCGTGGCATTCAAGCATTTCTACTGAATGTGCAGGCTTAGCCACGCTGATGCTGTGTCAAGCCGATTTTGCCTGCGGGTCATGTACGCTTAAGTACACTCCCCTTGTCAAAAACTTCTTTCCTTGCCTGAGCGTGGCTAAGCCTGCACATTATCAACAATTTAGTTGTGTTTTTATTGCGCCCATTTGTATTAATTTTAATTGACTTTAACAATTTAAATCCTGTATACTCTATAAGCTATTAAATATTAAATAATATAAGGGGCTTAGAGTTTTTAAATGAAAAGAACATATCAACCAAAAAAACGCCAAAGAAGCAAGGTTCACGGCTTTCGCCAAAGAATGAAAACAAAGAACGGCAGAGCTGTTATTTCCCGCAGAAGAAGAAGGGGCAGGGCGAAGCTAACGGCGTAACCCTATGAAAAAGGCGAACAGGCTAACTAATAACGCAAGCTTTAGCTACATTTATAAGCACGGCAAAGCGGTTCACGGCGCGGTTTTGGCGGTTCACTTTGTGGTGGCAGGTTCAATTAAAGTTGGCATAAGCGTTTCCAAAAAAATAGGAAAAAGCGTTATCCGCAGTAAGGTTAAAAGGCGCATAAAGGAAAGTTTCCGCCACATTATCCCTTTGCTTTCGGCAAAATGCAATTATGTGGTTTCCGCAAAGGAAGGTATCGCCGAAAAGGATTTTGCCTATATTGATAAAGAATTGAGGGCATTGCTGAAGAGGGTGAAACATTTAGATTAATTCAGAATTAAGAATTCAGAATGCAGAATTAAGGATTTATTTATAATGAGATTTAGAATCCTTCCCTATGCCCTATGCCCTATAACCTATGCCCTCAAATAAATCGTGTTCAAATATATTGCAAAACTTCTGATTATCGGTTATAAGAAAACGCTTTCACGCGTTGTGGGGAACAGTTGCGCATATACGCCCACTTGTTCCATGTACACCTATGACGCAATAAGCAAGTACGGTGCATTCGCAGGGATACTTATGGGCGCAAAGAGGATCATTAGTTGCCACCCCCGTGCAAAGGGCGGGTTTCACCCCGTAAAAGAAAATTTTAAAGGACAAGCGAAATGGGTTTTATAATTTCCGCCACGCCGTCACTTAATTGGATCGGCAGGTTAATTTACAACAATTTATATCTCGGCTGGATAAATAACTGGGCAGGCGGAAGCACGCTTATCGGCGGTTTTGCCGTTACGGTTATCTTTTTCACATTGTTTTTGAAAATCGCCACGCTTCCGCTTGATTTATGGCAGAAGTCCATGGGGCGCAAAAATCAAAAAAAGATGGAAATAATGAAGCCTGAACTTGACAAGCTGAACAAGCAATATGCTCAAGATAAGCAAACGCTTATGATGAAACAACGGCAGGTTCACAAGAAATATAAGTACAGTGCTTTCGGTGCGTGCTTGCCTGCAATTGTTACCATGGGAATATTTATTGTGGTTTTCACAGGGTTTAACAGTGCGGTAAGGTTTCATAATTTTAAGGAATACGAAAGGCTTGATGAAGGCTATCACACCGCTTACGCAGTGTCTTACGAAGAATCTAAGAACAGCGCAGAGGCAACTAAAGACGCGGAAAAGTGGGTTAAGGACAACTTTAAGCCCGAAGGCTTTTTATTAACCACAAATATTTTTATGCCCGACACTTGGGCAAAAGCAATCCCCACTGCTTCGGATTTCAGCGGTTCGGGAATCGGCAAACTTGGAATCACCGTGGATAGAACGCGCTATGAAAAAGTTATGAAACCGCTGTTTGAAGAATATAACAGCGGGGGCAAATGGAACGGCAGGTTAATTTTGCCGATATTTGCTTTCTTGCTTTCTATAGTTTCCGCAAAATTCGTAAAACCGCCCGAAATGCCCCAAATGGCAGGGCAATCCGCCGAACAGCAAAAGGCAAGCAAAGCGCAACAAAAGTTTATGGGGTATTTAATGCCCGTAATGTTTGGCGCGTTTACGCTGTTTTATAGTTCCGCTTTCGCTATTTATATGGTAATGAGTAACCTCTTTGCCACCGTCCTCGGCGTTTCTTATAACATAATAACCAAAAAGATAGACGCAAGGGAAAAGGACGCAAGGCTGTCAAACACGATAAAAAGATAATAATATTATATAAGTTTAGGAGAATTTATGCCCGAATATAAAGGTTCAACAACAGAAGAAGCAAAGAAAAAAGGACTTTCCGCCCTCGGAATAACCGAAAGCGAGGCGGATATTGAAATCACAAGCTACGGCGGGCTTTTATCAAAAGCCTCGGTTTTAATCACACCCAAGGCAGGCGCGAACGCGGTGGAAGTAAGCAAAAAAGCGGAAAGCAAAGAAGAAAGCCCCGAAAGCGCACAAGAAAAGCCCCGTGCAAAAAAGCGCGCAAGCGAACCAAAAGAAGCGGACAGTGCTGAGGAAAATTCGGATTCAGAAGAAAAGCGCGTATTCCCCACGGAAGTTCTTGAAAAGGTGGGCGGTGAGGCACTTGAGTTTTTAAGGGAAGTTCTTTGCAAAATGTATATGTCGCATTGCGATACCGAATTCAAGATTAAGGACGGCGAAATTTTGCTTGAGATTTCGGGGGATGACGCAGGTTCTCTTATCGGACACAGGGGCGAAACGCTTGACGCGATAAGGCACATTGTGTCCACCGTAACCACAAACGGCGAAAAAACCATGCCCCGCGTGCAGGTGGACGCGGCGCGCTACCGTGAACGCAGGGTGGAAACTCTTACCGCACTTGCTAACAGAATGGCGCGCAAGGCGGCAAGTAGCAGAACCTCTGTGGAACTTGAACCTATGAACCCTTACGACAGGCGCACAATCCATTCCGCACTCACAGAGGACAGATTCGTGAAAACCGAATCCCGCGGTGAGGGAAAATTCCGCCATGTGGTGATAATCCCTGTGGATAGGGGCGGAAGAAACAGAGATCGCGGGGGCAGAAGAGATAACAGGGAAAGGGATAGGGATAACCGCGAGGGCGGTTTCCGTTCGGAATACACACCTAAATCTGATTTCGCGCCCAAAAGAGATACCGTTAGCGAGAATATTAACAACGAATCCGCGCCGAGAGAAATCACTTACGGTTCTTCCGATTTTTCCAAAAGAGGCCCGAATAAGATCAGAAGTTTCGGGCAAAAAGGAAGAAAGTTTTAATTACAGAACGCAATAAATCCCTGCGGGCTTTATTAAGTTAATCTCTTTTCCATGCAAAAAAAGCCAAGAACACAAACGATAGTAGCTATTGCAACCCCTGCTTCGGCGGGGGCTATCGGCATTATACGGCTTTCGGGTGAAGATAGCCTTAAAATCGCGCTTAAGGTGTTTAGGGCAAAGGGTTTTGAAAGAGGTAAGATTGAACCAAGAAGAATGTATCTTGGGGAAATAAGCGCGCAAAACTTTAAGGATAAGGCATTTTGTGTGTTTTTTAAATCCCCCGAATCTTACACGGGCGAAGATATGGTTGAGTTTCATACGCACGGCGGAACAAGCGTCTTAAAAGGGGTTCTTCGCCTCATGTGCGACATTGGCGCGCGCCCTGCAACGGCAGGCGAATTTACAAAGCGCGCGTTTTTAAACGGCAAAATGACTCTTGCCGTGGCAGAGGGCATAGAGGACATGATTAACGCGGAAAGCGAAGCCGAAGCTATGCAGGCGTATAGGCTTCTTTCGGGCGAACTTGCAGGGGGAATTAAGGACACAATTTCCTTGCTTCTTGAAGCCGTAAGCACGGTGGACGCCTCGCTTGATTACCCTGAGGAACTTTTGGAAGATATGCGCGAACCTGTTAGGCAGTGCCTTTGCGAAGCAAAAAAGAACCTTGAAGAAACCCTTAAATCCTCTTTGGTTAACCGCCATTTAAAAGACGGGGTTACCGCGGTAATCGCAGGTTTAACCAATGTGGGCAAAAGTAGCCTTTTAAACGCGCTATTAAAAGAGGATAGGGCGATTGTAACGAATATCGCAGGGACGACAAGGGATACCCTTAAAGAAGCCCTTGAAATCGGCGGGGTTAAAATCAATATTCTTGACACCGCAGGGATAAGAAACAGTACAGACGAAATTGAAAAGGAAGGAATCGCGCGCGCTAAAAAAGCCTCACAGAGTGCGGATTTAGTGCTGTTTGTTACGGATTTATCCGCCCCCGAAACCCCCGAAGAATCCGCTTTTTTTGATTCTCTTAAGGGCAAAAAGATTATTAAAATCGGCAACAAAGGCGATATTAAAAAGTACGAAAAAGGCGAAGATATTATTGTTGAAGCGCGCGCAGGCAAAAACATTTCCGCTTTAGTAGAACTTATCAAAAACGCACTTGAGGTATCCAAAAGCGGGGAATTGGTTATCTTAACGCGCGAAAGGCATATCAAGCTAACCGAAGAGGCCTTACTAAACATTTCGCTTTCTCTTAAAAACTTTAATAATCTTACCGCGGATTTATTGTCCTCTCAAATCAAAACCGCCCACAAACTTTTATCCCAAATCACAGGCACAGACGCAAGCGAAGAAATCGTGGATAAAATTTTTAGTAGTTTTTGTGTGGGGAAATAATAGAAAGGCCATAGGCCATAGGGCAAAGGCCATAGAGTTGGATTCTAAATATAATTATTGATAAGGCAAAAGGCGTTGGGTGAAAAATAATAGGGCAAAGGCCATAGGGTTGGATTCTAAATATAATTATTGATAAGGCAAAAGGCGTTGGGTGAAAAATAATTCGGAAAGAAGGAAGTTTTAATAATAATTCCGCCCCTATCCCCTATGCCCTATGGCCTATGGCCTTTTAAACACCTTTCCCTCAATTTTTCTTGAATTCTAATCTCACTTGTTATATACTTAAACTATGATTGACTTACACAAGGTTTGGGAAGACGCAAAGTCAGAATTATCCGTGGATATTACCGCGGTGGATTTTGTGCTATGGATTGAACCGCTTTTGCCTTTTTCAATTAAAGATAACTGCTTAATTTTAACCGCACCCACAACTAACTCACGAAAGACTGCGGAACGGCTTTACGGTGATTTTATTATAAGGGCTTTGAGGCGGGCTTTGCCGTCTATTAAGGGTGCGAAAATTATCACCGAAGAAGAACAAAGCAAGTATATAGACGATCATGACGAATTCATAGATAACCAAATAATTATCAATTCTAAGGAAAAAAAGAAACCGCGCATAAATCCGTTCGTGCCACGGTTTACTTTTGATAAGATTAAGCTTACGCGCTATGAGGGCAATAAAATGGCGGTTTATGCGGCGGAATCCGTGGCGAAAAACCCCGGCGGTGCGGAAACTTATGTGGGTTATTGCAATCCTTTGTTTCTTTACGGCGGAACGGGGCTTGGCAAAACTCACCTCTTGCACGCTATCGGAAATTATCTTTACGATAATATGCCAAGCAAAAAGGTGCTGTATGTTACCTCTGAAAAACTTATCAATGATTTTACCGAAGCAATAAAGAGTTCAAATTTTAATTCGTTCCGTGAAAAGTACCGCATGGTAGATGTGCTAATGATAGACGATATTCAGTTCTTGCAAAAAAGAACAGGGCTTCAAGAGGCTTTCTTCCATATATTTAATGATCTTTATCAAAACAACAAGCAAATCGTGCTAACAAGTGATCGTTTGCCAAGTGAAATCAGCACTCTTGAGGATCGTATGCGTTCGCGTTTTGAAAGCGGGCTAATTCAAGATATTCAAAAACCCACTCTTGACGATCGCGTGGTGATAATTAAAGATAAGGTTCTTTCTTTAAATTACAGCCTAATTGAATCAGGAAATGAGGACAGCGTTATTTGCTTAAATGACGAAGCAACCTTTTATATCGCCGAAAAATTTGAAGATAATGTGAGAGAACTTGAGGGGGCAATCGGCAAGGTTTATATGGCTTCGCGGATGCTTAACGATATCCTTGTGGATATCAATATGGTTACGAAGGCTTTGCAATCAAACACCCAAAAGAAAGAGGAATTGAATGAAACTTCCCTTATGAACGCGCTTTGTTCTTATTTCCGCATTCAAAAAGCTGATATGGTGGGCAGGCGCAGAACTAAAGATGTCGTTGATGCGCGACAAATCGGCATTTGGTTTTTTACAGAACTTTTAAAAGAATTACCCCTTGAAGCAATAGGGCAAATCTTCGGCGGACGCGATCACTCAACCGTAATCCATTCCCGCGATACTGTTGCTTCTAAAATTGAAGAAAATAATAAAGAGATTTTGAGGAAAATAAAGGACATTAAGGATTTACTGTAAATTTTAAGCAGAGCTTAAAATTTAATTCAGAATTAAGAATTCAGAATGCAGAATTATGGATTAATTAACTTATAATGAGATTTAGATTCCACCATGTTTCTCGTTTCATGTTTCTCGTTTCACTATTTATAATGAGATTTAGATTCCGCCATTCGTAAATCGTAAGTCGTAAGTCGTCATTACTCTTGAGTGTGATTTAGATTCCATTACTTTTCACTCTTGATTCTTCATTTCCACCACTATGCCCTATAACCTATGCCCTATGCCCTAAAAAATTTGTTAACCCCTGTTCACAACTGTTTATAACACTTAACAAGTTATCAACAAAAACTAAGCAACCTTTTGTTCCTTTTCTTTCTAAAAACCTAAAAACAAAGCAATTTTAAAAGTTATTAACATATCCACATAGCTTATTATTATTGTTATTATCTTTATCCTAATTATTAAATTATTATATAAATTTCCCACTGAAAATTTCCTGCTTGATTTTTATATTTTTTTTGTGTAAAATAGTAATAATCAATTTAGAATTTAAAATTATAAATTTCAAATGTCGTAATTGAGGGCATAGGGCATAGGTTATAGGGCATAGTGAAGGATTTAAATATTATTATTAGTTAATCCACCATTGTGCGCTGTGCGTTGTGCGTTGTGCGCTGAAAAAACAATCACCAAAAAGAGGAACTATGAAATTTTTTATTAACCCTGCCGAGCTTTCTGAAGCTTTAAATATTGTTTCGCGCGCGCTTTCTTCTAAGCCTGCCACCCCGATACTTGAGGGGCTTTTAATCCTTGCGGAAGGAAACAGAATTACCCTAACCGCCACGGATATGGATTTTTTTATTGAAACGAAAGTTTCAGCAGATATTAAAATTGAGGGTGAAGCAGTTATCAAAGGAAAATTCTTAACGGATTTCGTTAGAAAACTCTCAGCGTTAAGCAACATTGAAATTGAAAAAATCGGCGAAACTCTAATGGTTAAATACCTTGGAAACGAAGTGGAAATCCCTTGCCTTAATGAGGAAGTTTTCCCCATTCTCACAAATATAAATGACGATATTTCATTTATAATTAAAGAATCCGATTTTAAAGAACTGCTTGAAACTTCTCTCTTTTGTATCGCCGCGGACGACACACGCCCCATATTAAAAGGTTGCCTTATTGAAGCGAAAGATCAAACGGTTACGGCAGTCGCGCTGGACGGATACCGCCTTGCAGTTACTAAAGCCGAAATTAAAGATAAAAAAGGCGAAGTAAAAGTGGTTATCCCCGGCAAGATTATGGGGGAAATTGTTAAAATCCTATCCGACAGTGAAAACGATATTAAGATTAATATCCAAAGAAACCTTGTTTTATTTAACTTAGGACACACAAGAATAACCACAAGGCTTCTTGAGGGTGAATATATTCAGTACGAAAAGATTTTACCAAACAAATGCTACACCACGGTTAATATTAGCAGAGAAAAACTTCTTGAATGCCTTGATCGCGCTTCTCTAATGGTTAAGAACAAGAAAAGCAATTACCTTAAGCTAAGCATAGGCGATAATGTAATCGGCATTAACACAAATTCCGAATACGGCGCGATTAGGGAAAATGTGGCTTGCGAAATCGGCGGAAACAACCTTGAAATAGCATTTAATTCAAAATATCTTCTTGAAGCGTTAAGCCGAATTAAAAACGAATATATAAAAATTGAACTTGCCTCAGGCAACGCACCCGCAGTAGTAATGCCCGTGGACGGCGAAAAGTTTAAGTTTATTGTGCTACCTGTGAGAATAATGAATTAATAATTTTTAAAAATATAAAATATGAAATATGAAATACAAATTATGGAATTATTATCTTGGGATTAGAGATTAGTTGCTTTAGATTAGAGTTATGATAAACAAATCCAACATTCGTAAATCGTAAGTCGTAAGTCGTCATTACTCTTAATGAGATTTAGAATCCTCAATTTATATTTTTAGTTAAGCCTGCAAGGCGACACCAAGGTTCTGCCACAGGCAGGTTCTTATATTTTATAATTCATATTTTTCCTTAATTCTGAATTAAGCCTTTTTTTGATTGACTTCATATAGCCTTTATATATATAATATATTTCGCGCGCAATAAAGCGTGCAATCCTTGGTTCTTTTTAAAGAACCCAATCAGTCCAAAAGGAGGTAGAAATGACGAAATATCAACTGTTATTCATCATCAACAACGATTTAGAGGAATCAAAGAAAGACGCGCTTACAGATAAAATCTCTGCGCTAATTGAAAGCCTCGGCGGTGTAAATGCGGAAGTGAACAAGTGGGGAACAAAGGCTTATGCTTATCCCATTGAACACAAAAAAGAAGGCTACTATGTTTTAATTAACTTTGAAGCCACCGCCACAGCACCGCTTGAAATTGACAGACAGATGCGCAATAACGAAAATATTGTGCGCCACATGATTACGCTGGCATGAAAAACCGCAAGAAAGAGAGGACAAAATGAACAGAATTTGTTTAATAGGTAACTTAACGAGAGATCCCGAAGCAAGCACAATCCCGTCTGGAATTAAAGTTTGCAAATTTACAATTGCGGTTAACAGAAGTTTTTCCAATGCAGACGGCACCCGTCAGGCAGACTTTATTCCCGTGGTTTGCTGGCGCAACAGCGCGGAAAACTGCGCAAAGTTTTTGAAAAAAGGTAGCAAAGTGGGCGTAACGGGTTCACTGCAGATCAGAACCTTTGACGCGCAAGACGGAACAAAGCGGTATGTAGCCGAAGTTCAGGCAGACGAAGTTCAGTTCTTATCCACAAAGAACGATTCCGATTCACAAGACTACGGTGGCGGTTTTGACGATGTTCAAACCCTTCCCGAAGCAACCCAAGCGAAAAAAATTGAAACGCTTAAACCAATAGCAGATGACGGTGATTTGCCGTTTTAAAAATTAAGAGGTAATAATTATGTTAAATAAAGAATCAAAAGCACCCAAAGCACCCGCAGGCGCAAAAAGAGTGGCAAAAAAGAAAGTTTGCCCTTTCTGCGTAAGCAAAGCAACCGAAATAAATTATATTCAGCTTGCAAAAGAAATTCAAGAATCAGGAAACCGCTACGATAAGTCTGGCGAAAAGCGCACGCGCTATATCACAGAAAAAGGCAAAATTATACCGCGCCGTATGTCAGGCGTTTGCCTTCACCACCAACACTTGCTTGCAGTGGCAATCAAGAGAGGCAGAGTAATGGCACTGTTGCCTTTTAAAAACGATTAGTAATCCAAACAAAAACCGCCGAAAAGGCGGTTTTTTGTTAGGGCAGTGGATTAGCATTGGAAGATTTTGCTTATAGCTGTAAAACCGCAACAGAAAATTAAATTGATTTTTGCGTAAGAATCTGCTAATATAATAGCATGGACGAACAAATTCTGCTTAATAAATTAGAACTTAAACTTAAAGAGCAACTTAAAAACAACCCTCAACTTTTGTTGCCGTATGCGCATACTATAAATGTGGCTGAGGCAAAATATACGAACTATCTATTCGGCGGAAGTGACGAAAGGGGCTTAAATAAAGGGCGGTTGATAGCAAGGATTTTGGGCTACAATATAGGTAATTATTTAGAATTTGATAAAAAGATAAAGCAAGCCGTTTTAGAATTTCCTGCAATATTCAAAAAAGGAAATGAATTTGGCGATGTTTACGAAGTAGACACCGTGATAACGGGAATAATCGGCAGAAAAGCGAGGGTATTGATTGCCGCCTTGGTGGATAGGGAAACCTCAAAAGTAACCACAATATACATAAAAGATGTAAAGGAGGAAAAGCTATGAGCTTAAAACTTTATGACAAAGTAAGCTTAAAAGACGGCAGAACCGGCAGTATTATTGAAATACTGTCCGAGGATTGCTATTTGGTTGAATTAGATAGCTTTTTTGACTGCAACGGTTATTATGTCGGCGAGGACGGCGATTTTCCTTTAGAGTTCGCAAAAAAAGCCGACATTGTCGCAAAAGCCTGCTAATACGCAAACCGTAATTCACCACTCTGAATTTTTGAATAAAGAAACCGCCGTAAGGGCGGTTTTTTTGCTTATTGACATACGCGCGCGCATATTATACAATAATATTATGGAAGATTTTAACAAAAGTTTTAACAAAATAAAAGAAAAGATTGAATCGTTGTATCCTAACTTCAAAGTTGAACCGCATAACGGCGGTATCCGCATTTCGGGCGAAGCAGAGGATTATAACGATATTCTAACGGCGGGAAACCTTGCGGTTGATAAGGTGAATTCGCGCGGGGTTATTAACGATGTGGTTTTAAAAAACCATGAATATAAGCCCATGCGTTTGCCTGAGGTTAAGGATAACAGCCTTGAGGGGGCAAAGCCCGATGTGCTGATTATCGGCGGGGGCATTGTCGGCACGGCGATAATGAGGGAACTTTCAAGATTTAACCTTGATATTTTGCTTATTGAAAAGGAATATGATCTTGCCACGGCGCAATCGTCAAGGAATGACGGAATGATTCATGCGGGCATTGATTTGAAACCCACAAGCAAAAAACTTCATTATAACATGAGGGGC
Organism: Bacillota bacterium; assembly: GCA_009781445.1. Taxonomy (GTDB): domain Bacteria; phylum Bacillota; class Clostridia; order Christensenellales; family DTU072; genus WQYD01. Next base: position 48,867 of record WQYD01000004.1, read on the forward strand.
AACGCGCTTTATGATACGCTTAGCAAAGAGCTTGATGTGCCGATTAGAAGGGTGGGGCAATATGTCCTTTTCACGGGGCGGTTGCAAAAATTGATTTACCCTTTTATTAAAAGCCGTTCAAGGAAGAACAAAACCTCTATTAAGTTTTTATCAAAAGAAAAAATCCGCGCAAAATTTCCAAGCACAAAGCTAAATTACGGCGGAATTTTCTGCTATAAGGCAGGCATAGTTTCGCCTTATCTTATGACTGTGAGGCTTGCCGAAAGCGCGGTAATTAACGGCGCAAAACTTTCGCTTAACACTGCTTGTCTTGAAATTGAAAATAACGGCGAAAGCGTGGTTTCAGTGCTAACCAACCGTGGGCGAATCTTCCCCAAGGTGCTTATAAACGCGTCTGGCGTTTGGAGCGATAAGATTGCCGAGCAGGCAGGGGATAGGTTTTTCACCATTCACCCAAGGCGCGGAACGGAAGCCGTTCTTGATAAAAAAGCAGGCGTAGTCACAAATTCGGTTATCGGCAGGTTTGCTTTCACGGGCAAAAGCCACACGAAAGGCGGTGGCATAATCAGAACGATAGACGAAAATATCCTTCTTGGCCCAACCGCCACCGAAAGCCCAGACAGGGAGGACGAAGATACAAGGCGTGAAGAACTTCAAGTTTTGTTCAAAAAGCACGGCGAAGTTACACCGCTTCTTGATCCACGGCAGGTAATAACATATTTTGCAGGAACGCGCGCCGCGAGTTACGAAGAAGAATTTATTGTGGAAAGAAGCCCCGTTATCAAAAATCTGATTCAATCCGCGGGAATTCAATCCCCAGGGGTAACCGCCGCACCTGCCATTGCCGAAGATATTGCAAAATTTACGCTTCAAGCCCTAAATTTGGAAAAATCGGCAGTTTTAAAGGACAATTTTGTGGCGAATTTAACCACACCGCCAAGGGTTAACGAACTTTCTTTGGAAGAAAGAGATGCGCTTATTAAGCAAAATCCCGATTACGGCATTATCATTTGCCGTTGCGAAGAAATTTCAAAAGGCGAGATTATAGACGCAATCAACAGCCCCATTCCCTGCCACACGCTGGACGGGCTTAAAAGGCGCATCCGCACAGGCATGGGAAGGTGTCAAGGCGGATTCTGCGCACCTTTAATTACCAAAATTATTGCAGAGCAAACAGGGGTAAGTATCCTTGAGGTTGAAAAGAAGGGTGGCGGAAAGATTCTTTTTGAAAAAACCAAGTAAAAACGCGGAGAGAAAATGAACATAACAGAGTTTAAAACGATAGTAATAGGCGGTGGGCCTGCGGGAATGCAGTCGGCATTAAGTGCGTCTGAGGGCGGGGACAGTGTCCTCATAATTGAGCGCGAAGAAAAGCTTGGCGGTATTTTAAAGCAGTGCATTCATGACGGTTTCGGGGTTATAAGGTATAACGAAAAGTTATCAGGCCCCGAATACGCGGGCATTGACATGGATAAGGTTAAAAAAGATTTAAATATAACCGTTAAAACCCAATGCTTCGTTACCGATTTGTATAAGGACGAGAAGACTGGCAAATTCAAGATTTTTGCAAGCACGGAAAGCGGAATTGAAATCTTTGTAAGCAAATTCCTTGTTCTTGCAAACGGTTGCAGAGAAAGAACTGCGCGCCAAGTGCAAATCCACGGTTCGCGCCCCGCAGGGCTTTTAACCGCAGGCGCGGCGCAGGCTTATGTGAATCTTATGGGCGCACTTCCGGGGAAGAACATTGTGATTCTCGGCAGTGGCGATGTGGGCTTGATTATGGCACGGCGGTTTACGCTTGAGGGCGCAAAAGTTTTAGGCGTTTACGAAGCAGGAAGCAAACCCTCAGGGCTAATGAGGAATATTCACCAATGCTTGCATGATTTTGATATTCCCTTGCACCTTTCCACCACAGTTACGAGGGTGTTCGGCAACCGCAGGGTTGAGGCGGTGGAAATCGCAAAAACAACTGAGGGATTTCAAATAGTCGCAGGCACAGAACAAATAATTTCCTGCGATACCCTTGTGGTTTCCGTGGGGCTTATCCCCGAAAATGAACTTGCCGAAAAGCTAAAAATCAAAATGGATCCCAAAACGAACGGGCCTATCGTTACCGAGTACATGGAAACCTCACTTAAAAACTGCTTTAGCGTGGGCAACGCGCTTCATGTGCATGATCTTGTAGACGATGTTAGCGAGGGCGCGGAAATCGCAGGAAGATATATTGCGGGCTTACCCCCTCTTAAGAACAAAAAGAGGATTCATGAGGCAACCGAGTACGAGGGCGCGGAAGTTTTCGGCAAAGAAATCGTTTGCACCACCTGCCCCAATAGTTGCATTTTAATGGCAGAACTTTTGGACGGTGGCGGTGTAAAGGTTGCAGGAAACAAGGGAGGTTGCAAAAGGGGCATAAAATTTGCACAGTACGAACTCACCACCCCCATGAGAACGCTTACTTCTTATGTAAAAACCACGCGCAAAAGCGTGCCGTTTGCAAGCGTAAGAACGGAAAAAGAAGTCCCGAAAGATAAGCTGTTTGATATAATGGAAATCCTAAAAACCACAGTAATCAAAACCCCCATGAAACGGGGCGAAGTAGTGGTTGAAAATGTGCTAAACACAGGGGTTAATGTGATTTTAACTACGGAAGTTTATTAGAGGGGGCAGGTTGCAGGGTGCGGGTTGCAGGGTTGGAATCTAAATCTCATTATGAAACGAGAAACGAGAAACGAGAAACATGGCGGATTCTAAATCTCATTATTAGTTAAATAATCCATAATTCTGCATTCTGAATTCTTAATTCTGAATTAAAAAGGGGGCAATATGCAAAAAACAATTTTAACATTTGATTGCGGTACGCAAAGCATAAGAGCAATGCTTTATGATACCAAGGGTGAACTTCTTGCCAAGGCAAAAAGGAAGTATGACGAGCCGTATTTTTCGGTGAAACCGCATTACGCGGAACAGCACGCGGATTTTTATTGGGAAAATTTGTGTGCTTCGGCAAAGGAATTAAAAGAACAGAATGCAGGGCTTTGGGATTCTATAATCGGCGTTACGGTTACCTGTATGCGCGATGTTGGCATTTGTTTGGACGCAGATATGAAGCCTTTGCGCCCTGCAATGCTGTGGCTTGATGTGAGGAAAGCACCGCCACCCAAACTTCCGCTTATGGGCAGGGCTTTATACTCACTTGTGGGCATGAAAGAAATTGTCCGCATGAAAAGCGATGATTGCAAAAGTTCATGGATTCGCCACCACGAACCTGAGATTTGGGCAAAAACCGCAAAGTTCGTTCAGCTTTCAGCTTATCTCAATTACAAACTCACAGGGGTTTTGAGTGATAGCGTGGCTTCAACCGTGGGGCATATTCCGTTTGATTACAAAAAGGGCGAATGGCTTAAGGATAACCATTGGCAGGCTTCACTTTTCAGGGTGGAATATAACAAACTTTATCCGCTTGCCAAGCCGGGGGAACTTCTTGGCGAAATTACCGAAACGGCTTCAAAGGAAAGCGGTGTGTTAAAAGGCTTGCCTGTAGTGGCAAGCGGAAGTGATAAAAGCTGTGAAACCGTGGGAACAGGCGCGATATATGAGGACTGTGCCAGCATAAGTTTCGGCACAACTTCCACAATGCAACTTACCACCAAAAAGTATTGCGAACCTGTTAAATTCTTGCCTGCGTACCAAGCGGTTTATGCGGGGCGTTTTAACCCCGAATTCATAATTTACCGCGGATATTGGTTGCTTACATGGTTTGTGGAACAGTTTATGAAAGGCGAAAAAGAAAAGCTGAAGGACGGCAGTGTGGAAGCAAAACTTAACGAAAAACTTAAGGATGTCCCCCCCTGTTGCCAAGGGCTTTACCTCATGCCTTATTGGAACCCGGGGATTAATCTTCCCGAAGCCCGCGGAACAATGATTGGCTTTACCGCTGCCCACACGGCGGTTCATGTGTACCGTGCGCTAATTGAAGGTATCAATTTTGAACTCAAAAAAGGCATGGAAGTGCTTGAAAAGCAGGCAAAAACCAAAGTTAAGAGGCTTTTCGTTTCGGGTGGCGGTGCGCAAAGTGACGAAATTTTGCAAATAACCGCAGATATGTTCAACCTTCCCGTAACGCGCGTGCAAACCGTGGAAACCAGCGGACTCGGCGCGGCGGTTTGCGCTTTCAGCGGTTTAAAGGTGTTCCCCTCACTTGAGGACGCAATTAAAAACATGGTAACCGAAACCAAAACTTTCACCCCCAACCCCGAAATCCACAGGATTTATAAGGATTTTTACGAAAATATCTATAAAACCACCTATAAAAAGCTAAAAAAGGTATTCAAAATAATTCACGAAAAGCACTAATACGAAGGAAAAGTGAAACGAGAAACGATAAAAGAGAAACATGGCGGAATCTAAATATCATTATTAGTTAATTGATCCATAATTCTGAATCAAACCACAATGAATGAAAAGAGAAGGGATTTGAACATAGCGAGGAAGATTTTAGTTATAGCGGTGCTACTAATTACGGCATGTACACTATTTGCGTGTGGCAACAAGCCTGCGATTAGAAGGTTTGAGGGGTTGAGCGATTTGCCCGCAAATCCAGACAGGATTGCTTATAAAACATTTCGGCTTTCAGAAGACGGAACTGAAGGTGAAAGAATAGAAGTTGATGTTCCAACGGAAAAAATAGGCTATGTCATGGGCTTGCTTTTTGCACGAAGATATACAGCCCTTCCGAAGCATATTAAAATAGACCTTTCAAATCATTATATAAGGATTCATAAAGGGAACAAAACTTGGAACTTTCACGCTTCCCTGATATGGCACAACGGACGCTGGTATAAGCCCATACATGATGACGCACTGGGCGGTTACTTACTTTCTTTAATATAACGAAATTAGCGGAAAAACTTGAGGGAAAAAACATGAGAACACATAAATTACGAATTGGCAGAGTTGTTCTAACTGTTTTAGTGGCATTGCTTCTTCTTGTTGGGTGCAATTCGGGAATTGCGTTTGAAATAGGCTACAGCGGAATAGTGCCTTTCGGATATGTGGGTGGCACGGCTATTCTTATGCTTGAATTCGTGAGTTCGCCCCAAGAGTTAAAAAACTTGTGCGCAGAGAAAGGCGTTTCTGCTTTTGACGAAAGTAGCGTGTATTTTACGGGCGGACTAAGCAAAAAAATCCGCAACTATGACGAGGCATACTTTAAAGATAAGATACTGATAATCTATTCTTTTGAGAGAGGACACAGAAGAGAAACAAGAATAGATAGCATTAGCTTTGACAGAGAGCAGATAACTGTTAATGCACGCCACAAGGAAAGAAGAGGAAATCTTACTGACGAGGCTTTTATTTGGCTAATTATGATTGAAGTCAACAAAGCAGACACCGCAGGCGCAAGCACCATACAAATAAAATACAAATAAAAATTCAAATCAATAAATCTTTTCGGTGGTGTTTATGAAAAAAAGTGAAAGTTTTAGCTTTGGGTATGTCAGATAATAAAACCTATGGTATACTTATTAAGGAATTAGATTTTAAAAAGGAAACAAATATATGAGCAAAAAAGACAAAGATTTCAGATTAACATGGCAAGCGGAAGCACCCAAGCACAAAACGCACAAGCCTTACAAGGGTTTTAAGCCCGAATTTGATGTGAAAGATCCTGAAGCAGGTACTTACAGAAGCATTTTTAAGTGGGGTGCGCAGGATTTCCACAAGATTCCCAAAGAGGGGCTTTTGAAGCTGATTAAGGAAAGATTCGGCATGACGGATGAGGACTTTAAGAAGAGGCTTCCAAATGACGGACACGAAAAAGTGGAATATGATATTCCATTAAAGCTAACCGCAAAGCAACTTTCCGCGCTTGAAGCGATTGTGGGAAAGGATAATATTAAAACCGATGATTACACAAGGCTTTCCGTGGCGTACGGCAAAACCATGTTTGATCTTTTGAGGTTAAGAAACAAAATTGTGGAAAATGTTCCCGATGCGGTTCTTTATCCTGCGGAAACTGAACAAATTGAGAAAATTGTTGAATTTTGCAACAAAGAAAGGATTCCTGTGTATGTTTACGGTGGCGGTTCGTCTGTTACCCGCGGGGTTGAATGCGTGAAGGGCGGAATCAGCCTTGATTTAAGGAAGAATTTTAATAAGGTGGTTAAATTTAACAAAGTTAACCAAACGGTTACCGTGCAAGCAGGCATGATGGGGCCTGCGCTTGAGGAATACCTTAATATGTTGCCTTTAACAGACGGCACAAAATATGCTTACACCTGCGGACATTTCCCCCAATCCTATAAATGGTCTTCGGTGGGCGGTTGGGTTGTTACGCGCGGTGCGGGGCAAAATTCCACATATTTCGGCAAAATTGAAAATATCGTGATGCACCAAAAGTACGCAACCCCTATCGGCGTTATTGAAACGGATAGCATTCCTGCCAAAGCCACTGGGCCAGATATCGGGCAAATCATGATGGGCGCAGAGGGAACATTCGGCGTGCTTACAGAGGTTACTTTGCGTGTGTTCAGGCTTATGGAAGATAACCAATTCCGCTTTGGCTTTATGTTCAGAACATGGCAAGATGCGCAAGCGTTCGGGCGCGAAGTTATGCAGTGCCAAGCAGGTTTCCCCTCAGTTTTCAGGCTTTCGGACGGCGAAGAAACCGAAATGATGATGTATAACTATAATCTTGACGAAATGAAACCCGTAATGGCACTTTTAAAAATGAAAGGCTACGAACTCGGGAAAATGAGCCTTTGTTTGGGATTTACAGACGGCGAAAAGGGCTTTTGCAAAAATGTACTTAAAAATGTGAAGAAACTTGCGAAGCAATACGGCGGAATGTCCTTAACGGGCGTGGTAACCAAAGAGTGGGAAAAAGGCAGGTTTACAGATCCTTACTTGCGCGATACGGTGCAAGATTTCGGCATAATGATTGAAACGCTTGAATGCGCCATGAATTGGGATAATATGAACCATGTTTGGGAATATGTGAGAAATTACTGCAAATCCCGCCCAAATACCATAGTTTGCACGCATATTTCGCACGCATATCCCCAAGGCGCGAACCTTTACTTCATTTTTATAGCGAAAATGACGGAAATGGAAGAATTTAAAGCCTACCACAGCGGACTGCTTCAAGCAATCCATGATTCAGGCGCGGCAATGAGCCACCACCACGGAATCGGCAAAATGTTCGCCCCTTGGCTAAGAACAAGCGTCCTCGGTGAAAGCCAACATGACATAATTAAAGCACTAAGAAAGCACTTTGATCCTAACTGCATAATGAACCCCGGCGGGACATTGGGATTGGATTAAAAAAGAGGCGAAAGCCCGCAGAGCGTTAACAAATCCCTACGGGCTTTCTTAACACTCTGTTGAGGGGGCAAATGTTCGTAATTACTCACCGCCTGCCCCCTCTATTGCCGATTTATCGGCAACATTCACCCCTCAGCGCGGATTTATTCACGCGCTTCGCGCTAAAATCCGTAAGGGGCGGTGTCAAAAAGTGCGATTTTTGCCTCCGCGCTTGCTACCGCAAGCACCATAGATTGTCTTGTAAGCAAATCTCATTATTGATTTATCCGCATAAAGCCCCAAAGGGGCGCAATGTGCATAACCGCGGGTGAAACCCACGGCAAAGTGAGAGTGTAGCAAGCTTACCCACACAAACAAACCCCCCTTTCTGCCGTTGGCAGAAAGGGGGGTTTTGTGTTGCTATCTGCGTTTCTTCACCTTGCCTCGCGCTACGCTTACGCTTGCACGGGGTTATACACATTTCACCCCTGCGGGGTTCTGTAAGGAATTAGCCAATATGATAAGGGATTAGGGGCGGAAGTGAAGAGCGAAAAGTGAAGAATGGTGGATTAATTAGTATTGTAATTAAATTCCGTGCCGTGTTCTCAATGCTTGTTGGAAAGTTAGTCGTTCCGCGTTTTGAGAAGTCGTTTCTTCGTGACTTTAATGACTTATTTATTTTTTGAAAGCATAGTCATAATCTTGTAGCCGATGCTTGCACCTCTTAACTTCGTCTTCCGTAAACAACGAAGACCACTTTTCGTATACAAGAGATTCAACAGTTAAATCTAAACGCTTTAATTCCAAAAGCCTTGTGTAGCCAGAACTTACAACATCGGCATTGATAAGATATCGAGCAGTTTTAATTGCTCCTTTGGTAGTTATCATATCTAAAAAAATTGTCGGTTTATATCCGATTTTTTTCGCTTCCCGATAAATATCAAGCATATCTTGTTCAAACTGTTTAATGTTATCCATAAATATTTCCCCCTTATATTTTGTAAAACACGACCCTTTCATCGTCAAGGCTAACTGTGTCAACTTGATACCCATAACTGCACCACACTTTTTTCCATACATGAGTCGGCGACTTTTCAGAAGCACCGTACCAAGCAATCTGATGTTTTCTTAAACTATCTATCAACCTGAAGCCCAAAATGCGCTCTATTTCAGAAAAAGATAGCTCTATTTTTTCTTTACCCGATTTTTCAAGGTATTGTCCTAATGGTTGATATTTGCTCATGGTTGCTTTTCCCTCCGATGTAAATCGTATTCTTTCAAATTTTACCCTTTCATTGTCAATGTCAACTTCGGTTGTACGAAACCCAATGTTGAACCAAGCCCGCGAAAGAGAGTGTGTTTGCGTGTTTGCCCACATTGCCCTGTGTTCTCGTGCAGACGGCGGTAGCTTCTCGCCAAGAATCTTCTCAATTTCACCAAATGTCAAAGGAATGACATCCTCGTTGCTACTTAGCAAATAGTCAGACAAATATCTGTATTTTCCTTTTACTTCACTTACGCATTCTGATTCGCAGACACCAGATTGTGTGCTACATGCCACCTTTTCCAAAACCGCAACCTTTTCTTCAAGCGTTAGAACGCGCTCAAACAACTCTAATAGCAATTTATCACTCATTTTACTGACCTCCAAACCTTTGTTTTCTAAATAATATCATAACCAATGTTAAATTGCAACAATTTTCATAATAATTATTAACTATTTTTAATACCAAATGTTTGTGTATCAATTATTCACTTTGTTATGTCTTTTTGCGATACACTGCTTCACCCAATCTGCAAATCAATCCGCGCCTTTGCCGAACAAACGGCAAGTATCTTTTTATGATCTTTTGCATATACTATTTACATAGTGATATTACATATGATATCATATTTATATGGCAACCGTAGTATACAAAAGGCAACCCGAAAAATACCTAAAAAGTGTGGACGCTAACACTTATAGGAAATTAAGGTGTGCGTTAGAGGGTTTGGCAGACGGCAAAGGTGATATTGTAAAACTGCAAGGCAGTGAATACTATAGGCTTAAAATTGAGCATTATAGGGCAATATTTACCTATGACAAGGCGCAAGACATTATTACGGTTGAAGAACTAAACACAAGAACAAATATTAAATATAGAAGGTGGTAATATGACACTATTTGACAATGTACCCGAAGTAAGCCCTGAACAAGAGGATTTGCAAATGATAAAAAAGATTGCAAAAAGAAAGGACAAAACGGTTAAAACGATTGAAGAAATTGAATATAACGGTAAAATATTATTGCGTGTACCCAAATCTTTGCATAAGCAATTAGTGGCAAAAGCTAAAGCTGAGGGCGTAAGCCTTAACCAACTCATACTTTATAGATTGGCACAATAGGCGTGGAATTATTTGTGAAGACGGCTTCGCCTTGTGAAGACGCAAACAAGTTTGCTTATGAAGCCGTTCACTTCGTTCACTTGTGAAGAGTTGCTTCGCAACATGGCGGAATGTTTATATATAATAATCCACCATGCAGGCTTGCCTGCACTTCATAAGGCGAAGCCGGCTTCACAAGCGTAGCGTCTTCACGCGCCAAAGGCGCACTTCATTTTTAATTCCGAATAAAACCTAATCCCTAATCCCTATTCCCTCATTTTTGCGTCCGCAAAAATATCGCCACCACCGTAATATCCGCAGGGGTTACACCGCTTATGCGTGAGGCTTGGGCGAGGGTGAGGGGTTTAACCTTGTTTAGCTTTTCTGAGGCTTCTTTTCTTAGCCCGTGGATTTGGCTAAAGTCCAGCCCTTGGGGCAGGGGGGCGGATTCCATTTTAACCATGCTTAGGATATTTTCTTGTTCTTTTAAAAGATATCCCTCATATTTAATTTCAATTTCAAGGTGCTTTAAAATTTCGGGGCTTACTTCTTGAAGTTCGGGAAACCTTTCGCGGACGGCTTCGGCGGTAATTCCTGCGCGTTTTAAAAGAGTGCGGATGCTTACGCCACCTTTTGGCGGATTTTCGTTAAAAGATAAGCAAAAATCTGAAACGGCGGTGGGGGAATAGCTTTTTGAAAGAAGTTTTTCGGCTATCTTTATTTGTTTTAATTTTTCTTGAAAAAGGGCATACCGCCTATCGCAAACCGTGCCGATTTCTCTGCCAAGTTCGGTAAGGCGCAAATCCGCGTTATCTTGCCTTAAATGCAAGCGGTGTTCTGCGCGCGAAGTCATCATGCGGTAAGGTTCGTTAGTGCCTTTTGTAACCAAATCGTCTATCAGTACGCCGATATAGCTTTGATCGCGCCTCATTACTATGCCTTTTTTGCCCTCAATGCTTCGCACAGCGTTAACCCCTGCCACGAATCCTTGGGCGGACGCTTCCTCATATCCGCTTGAACCGTTAACCTGCCCCGCAAGAAAAAGCCCCTTGATATTTTTAACTTCAAGTGTGGGATATAGGCATAAAGGATCTACGCAATCATATTCAATGGCATAGCCGTACCGCGTGATAACCGCGTTTTCAAGCCCCTTAACCGTTCTTAACATTTGTTCCTGAATGTCATAAGGCAGTGAAGTGGAAAGCCCTTGCACATAATATTCGTCTGTATCCGCGCCCTCGGGTTCAAGGAAAATTTGGTGCTTATCCTTATCCTTAAACCTCACCACTTTATCTTCAATTGAGGGGCAATACCTCGGGCCTGTGCCACTAATTAAACCGTTATACATTGGTGCTTTATCAAGGTTATTTAAAATTATTTTATGCGTGGCTTCCGTGGTGTACGAAAGAAAACATTTGTAGTCGTTCCGCGGTTGAAATTCTGTTAAAAAAGAGAAGTTTGGGTTACCAATATCGCCAACTTGAGGCACTAAATCAGCAAAATTGATTGAAGTGCCTTGCACGCGCATAGGCGTCCCCGTTTTGAATCTTCGCACGCTTAAGCCAAGTTTTTTAAGGCTGTCTGTTAAAGCTTCACTGCGCATAAAGCCCGAAGGCCCTGCCTCTTTTTGATATTCACCTGTAATGATTTTTGAATTAAGAAAAACCCCCGAAGCAAGCACAACCGCTTTTGCAAAAAAGGTTTGCCCAAGTGCGGTTTTAACCCCCGTAACCCTTGTTTCACCGTTTTCGCTTATGCTTAGAATCTCTATTGCTTCCGCTTGATGCACGGAAATGTGCTTTGTTAATTCAAGCCGTTTTTTCATGGTACGGCGGTATAATTCCTTATCAACCTGCGCCCTTAAACTTTGCACAGCGTAACCGCTTGAAAGGTTTAGCGTTCGGCTTTGGATTGTGGCAATGTCTGCCACTTCACCGATTAAACCGCCAAGCGCGTCTACTTCGCGCACAAGATGCCCTTTAGCCGTTCCGCCTATGTTAGGATTGCAAGCAAGCATGGCAATGCAGTCAAGCGAAAGCGATAGCAAGAGAACTTCCTTGTTTAGCTTTGCAATCGCATTTGCCGATTCCGCGCCCGCGTGTCCGCCACCGATTACGATTATATCAAATTCTTTTTTCATTCGTAATTATATCAAATTTCAGCCCTTCGCCCTCAAAAATCTCAAAAAATGACTTTTCTATGGCGGTATTGCCGATAAGTTTGCTTGTGAAAGCAAGCGTAACAATGTTATTTGAAGTTACTGTGGCAAGGTTTAAAGGCACTTTTTTAGAAACATTTAAATTAAAACCTATTCCGCTTACAACGCTACTTAACGAATCATGAAATTTCACAAGCCCCAAATTTGAAACAAGCATTGTTTGCTTCGTCTTCCCTGCGAAAAGTTTTCCAAGCCTCACCGCAAAACTTTTAATGCAAAGCGGAATAAGCCTAACCGCCACATTCTTGCCAAAAAAGTTAGAAGCATTAAGTTTTTCTTGCAATAATTCCTTATCAATACCGCTTGTGATTTGGTTATCAACCAAAACCGCATAGTCCTTAAGCGTGCTTGGCACGGCAAAGCGATCAATTTCTGCACGAAGAATTGTGGTGAAATTTAAAAGCGTTTCACTGGGGAACTGTCGCCTCAAATCCACAGGAATTGCACAGCAAAGCAAATCCTTATCATTTTCATTTGCATTTTTTGCCACAGCAAGCATTACTGCGCCTGCAATCAGGGCGGTAACGGTAACCCCGAACGTTTTAGCAATCTCTTTGAAAGCGGTGGCATCTGTGCGCCCTTCGGTAAGGGCATAACCCTCACCGCCAAAGAATTTTCCGCGGATTTGATACGCACGCGTGCCTGCAAGCCTTGAAATTGTGCCTTTTGTTAGCTTTTTCTTGCTGTCGTGCTTCAAAAACCCGTCTTCCCACTCATTTTCAGAGGGCGCGCCGATATCCGCATTTATATCCGCATAAAGCATAAGAACGGCGTTAAAGAACTTCATTGCGCCTGCGCCGTCACAAAGCCCGTGGAAGAAATCCGAAAAAATGCGGTTTTCTTTGTAGGTAATCCTAAAAAGATAAGCATTGTTTTTCTTGAAATCTATGGGATCAAACAGGATTCCGTCATCTTCGTAAATCACGGGCGGAAGTTGATTGGTATCAAAAAAGTATCTAAAAACACCGTTTCTCAAAACCACATTAAAAGAAGGAAACCTTTCAAGGGCTTTCAAAAGCGCGTCATAAAGCACCTTGGGGTTAACCTCTTGCTTTAAATCCGCACTCAGCCTAAAAAGGCTTTGCGTGGTGAGCGTTATACTCATAGGATAAATCATAGCAGAGTTATCAATTCTAAACCATTCAGGGGTATTCATACAATAATTATATAGGAAAACCGCCCCGTCCGCAATTGTTTTGGCGGTGAGAGGGCAATTAAAGGATTATTATGGAAGCAAACCTAACAAACACGCAACACAAAATGTGCTACGAAAAGAACCGCTTGGAACTTAACGGAATCAAAGAAGTGGTTAGTTATGACGATAAAGAAGTGGTGCTAACCCTTTGCGACAAAGGCATGGTTATCCGCGGAACGGAACTTTCCGTTGCCGAACTTAACTTAAAAACAGGGCTTTTGCGCATAGACGGGCAAGTTTTACTAATAACTTACACCAAGGCGCACGAAAAGCAATCGGTTTTGAAGAAAATCTTTAAATAGCGCGCAACCTGTTGCGTGCTTCAGCGCACAGCGCACAGCGCACAGCGCACAATGGTGGATTCTAAATCTCATTATTAGTTAATTGATCCATAATTCTGCATTCTGCATTCTTAATTCTGAATTAATCCTTCACTGTGCGCTGTGCATTGTGCGTTGTGCGCTGAAAATTACTATGCTTACCGATTCCCACCTTCAACCCCTTGCACTAATTCTTTTTACCTGCTGTGGTGCAGGGGTGTATTTTTGTTATGAAGTTTTGCGTGCGGTGCGCTTTCAAAGAAAGCTACCTGTGCTTATGCACATTACAGACGCACTCTTTGCCGTGTCCGTCTGCGCGGTGTTTGCCCTGCTTACGCACCTTTTTTATAGCGGAATAATCAAACCTTACACACTTTTTTGTTATGCACTCGGGCTAATCACCGCAAGGCTATCTTTAAAGCCTGCAATTAGAAAGGTTTTACAATTTGTAAAGCGCAAGTATATAGGGCGGAAGAAGCGACAAAATATTAGAGGGCAATAGGCAATAAGGGTGCAGGTTGCAGGATGCAGGATGCAGGGGTGGAATCTAAATCTCATTATTGAGAGGGCAGTACATAAAGAGGAAAAATGATAAAGCTAAAAAAATCAACAGTAGTAACGCAAGCAAGCAAAGCCGTTAACGGAAAATGCGCGTGTGGGAAAAATGTTTCGGAATAGGGAATGGGTTTAATTCAGAATTCAGAATTAAGAATGCAGAATTATGGATTTATTTATAATGAGATTTAGATTCCATCCCCGCAATCTGAATCCTGCAACCTGCACCCTAAATATTAAATTGCGAATTATATAGTTCGCTATAAAATCCGTTTTTCTTAATTAGTTCTTGGTGGCTACCGCTTTCGGCTACACCGCCGTTATGAAGAACAAGGATAATATCCGCGTTTTTAATGGTGGAAAGGCGGTGGGCGATTATAAATGAGGTTCTGCCTGCGGTTAGCTTATCCATGGCGGTTTGCACCAAGATTTCGGTGCGTGTGTCTACCGAACTTGTGGCTTCGTCCAGAATTAGCATAGGCGCATCAGTAAGGATTGCGCGCGCAATGGTTAAAAGTTGCTTTTGCCCTGCGGAAAGGGCGGTGTTTTCAGTTAGCATGGTATTATAGCCACCGCTTAGCGTTTTAATAAAGCGGTGAACCCCTGCGGTTTTGCAGGCATTTTTAATTTCCTCGTCCGTAGCCTCTTTGTTAGCATAAGCCACATTTTCTTTCACAGTACCCTCAAACAGCCACGAATCTTGAAGAACCATGCAGAATAAGGAATGCACAGTTTCTCTTTTGAGGGAACTAATCGGCAAGCCGTCTATTAAAATTTCACCGCTTAAAACCTCATAAAAGCGCATTAAAAGGTTCACGATTGTGGTTTTGCCTGCGCCCGTTTGCCCCACGATTGCAATTTTCTGCCCTGGGGTAGCCTTAAAAGATAGGTTTTCAATTACGGGTTTATTCTCAACATATCCAAACGAAACATTGCTAAATTCCACAAAACCTTTCACGCTTTCGGGCGCAAGAGTTTCGGTTTTGTGAGTTTCGGATTCCATTTCTTCCTCTTTTAGAAACCCAAACACCCTTTCACTTGACGCGGAAGCAGATTGAAGCATTTGCGCGCCTTGGGCAAATTGCGTTAGAGGTTGCGTAAAAAACCTTATATATAATAGGAAAGCCACAATCGTGCCGAATTCAATTTTAATTGCAGGGTTAGAACTGCTTGCCAAAATCGCGCCTGCCACGCACACGGCAACATAGCCCAAATTTCCTATAAATCCCATAACGGGCATCATCATTCCTGAAAAGAATTGTGCTTTCCAACCGCTTTTCCAAAGTTTTTTATTTGCTAAGGTAAACTTTTCGCGCGCTTTATCCTGCGCGCCGTAAATTTTTATTGTGGACGAACCAGAATAGATTTCTTCCACATGCCCGTTAACTTCGCCAAGGGCGGATTGCTGTGCGCGGAAATATTTTTGCGATTTTGTGATAATTAAAAACATAACCGCAAAGCCAAAAAGCGAAGTGCTGATTGCAATCACCGCCAAAAGGGGGCTTGTGATAAGCATCATAATAATTGCGCCCACAAAAAGGGTGAAGGAAATAACCATCATTCCCACACCTTGATTTAAGGCTTGCCCTATGTTGTCTATATCGTTCGTCACACGGCTTAGCACATTTCCGTGGCTTTCTTTATCAAAGTATTTAAGAGGCAATTTGTTAATTTTTGAAGAAATATCCGCCCTTAATCCATAGCAAACGCGCTGAGTAACCGTGGCAAGGATAAAGTGGCAAATGTACGAACAAAGCGAACCAGAGATAAAAAGCGCGCCCAAAATCATGGCGATTTGAGTAATCCGCGATATATCAATGCCCGATACCACACCCGCCATTATGGTGTTTGTGATTGCTTCTATCCTTTTAGGGCCTGCGATTGTTACCGAAGCGGAATAAACCGCAAGCACAACGGACGCAATAAGTGCAGGCAAAAACGGACGCATATAAACAAGCAGTTTTTTTAAAGAGGGCTTTTTGGTTTTGCTTAGATCTTCTTTCACTAATCCTTGCCCCCCTTGCTGTGATTTCCTTTGCTTATCCCCTGCGAAAGGGCGATTTCTTTATAAACCGCGCAATCCTTCAAAAGTTCGTTATGCTTGCCGATTCCTGCCACTTCGCCGTTTTCAAGAACTATGATTTTATCCGCGTCCATAATCGTGCTTATTCTTTGCGCCACGATAAGCACCGTGGCATTGCTTGCATTTTCCTTTAAAGAGGCACGCAATTCCTTATCCGTTTTATAATCAAGGGCGGAAAAGGAATCGTCAAATATAAAAATATCGGGTTTTTTGCAAATCGCCCTCGCGATAGAAATCCTTTGCTTTTGCCCGCCCGAAAGGTTTTTGCCTTCCTGCGAAATTAAGGAATCATAGGAATTATCCATTTTTGAAATAAACTCGCTTGCCTTTGCCACGCCTGCCGAATGGATAACGCTTTCTAAAATACCCTCGCTTTCTTCGCTTCCGAGTGCAATGTTTTCTTTAACCGTTCCCGAAAACAAAACCGCTTTTTGCGCCACATAACCAAGTTTCTTGTTTAAATCCTTTTCGCTGAAATCCTTTATATTTACACCGCTTATAAGCAGTTCGCCTGCGGTTATATCATAAAACCTTGCCACAAGGTTAATAAGGGTGCTTTTTCCGCTTCCAGTGCTTCCGATAAACGCCACTGTTTCACCGCTTTCAATTTTAAAGCTAACATTTTTAAGCACCAATTCTTCCGCATTCGGATACCCAAACGAAACATTTTTAAATTCCACTTCACCCGCCTCTGAAAGGGGCTGGGCTGAAATTTCAGGGTAAGAAATTAGGGGATTAACAGATAAAACTTCATTGATTCTTAACGCGGAAACGCTTGCCCTCGGCAGGAAAATAAACACCATGGTAATCATTATAAATGCCATAATAACCTGCATGGCGTAAGAGGAAAACACAGTCATATCAGCAATAAGCCCTGCACGCGCAGAGAGGGGTGCGCTGTTAATTAAATGCGCGCCGATAAAGTAAACAGAAAGGGTTAAGCCGTTAAGCAAAATGCTTAACAGGGGCTGAACCGAAGCAAGCGAACGGGTGGTGAAAAGGTGGGTTTTGGTTAAATCCTCATTTGCCGTTTTGAATTTTTTTGCGGAAAGTTCTTCCGCATTATAAGCGCGCACCACTCTCAAACCTGTTAGGTTTTCACGCGTTACCGCATTCAAATTATCCGTTTGCTTTTGAATTACCTTAAATTTGGGTAGCACAAAAATTAGCATAACCACAAGCACAATAAGCATAATTATCAAAGTTGTTGCCACTGCAAGAGTCCATTGCCAACCGCTACCCACCATTTCAGTGGTTGCCCACACCGCCATAATCGGCGCGCGCAATAAAACCTGCAAGGAAATTGCCACAAGCAAACCCACCTGCGTTATGTCGTTAGTTGAACGCGTTATTAGGCTTGCCGTGGTAAATTTATTCATTTCCTCGTGCGAAAAACTGCCAGCTTTGTCATAAACAAGCCCCCTCAACCTCATGGAAAAATCCGCGGATACCCTTGCCGATAAAAACCCCACCGTGAACGCACACACCGCGCTTCCAAGCGTGGAAAGTAGCATAAAACCGCCAAGTTTCCAAATTTCGCCTGTGTTTCCCCCTAATTGCAAATTAAGCACAATTTCGCGCATTAACCGCGGAAGCCTCAAATCCAAAAAAACCTGCGTGGTAACAAAAACCACACTTGCAAGCGCAAGCAACCATTCTTTTGGCTTAAGGTGTTTCAAAAGTGATAGCATATCTAAAGTATATAAGATTTTGAAAAACAAAGCAACTCAACCGCGCCCGTGCGTGTTATAGTAATTTGTTTGACTTTGCGCGCGCGCGCCGTTTAAAATAGAAACATGAAATACTTGGTTGTTTTGGGTGACGGCATGGCTGATTTGCCCATAGCTGAATTAAACGGCAAAACCCCGCTTGAAGTGGCGGACATTCCCGCTATGAACGAACTTGCAAAAAGAGGGCAAACAGGGCTTATTAAAACCGTGCCTGCCCCTTTTAAACCGGGAAGTGATATTGCAAATTTATCCGTTTTGGGCTATCACCCTGAAAAGTATTATTCGGGCAGAAGCCCCCTTGAAGCCCTAAACCTTGGCGTTAAAATGAAAGACAGCGATGTCGCATTAAGGCTAAACCTCACCACGGTTGAAAACGGCGTTATGAAAGATTATAGCGCAGGTGAGATTTCTTCCCAAGAGGCGTCTGAACTTATAAGCGCGCTTAACCAAGGTTTAAAAATCAGCGGAATCAAGATTTATGCGGGGGTTTCTTACCGCCATTGCCTGATTTATGAAAACGGTGAAACCGCCACGGAACTTACCCCCCCTCACGACATTACGGGGAAACCAATCGCAAATCATTTGCCAAAGGGCGCAAATTCCGCATTTTATTTGGATTTTATGGAAAAATCCGCTAAAATCCTCAAAAATCACCCTATAAATTTGGCGCGCCGTGAAAGAGGGCAGAACGAAGCTAACACCGCTTGGCTTTGGGGCGCAGGGGTAAAGCCCAACCTTAAACGCTTTAAAGAAATCCACGGGCTTAACGGCGCGGTTATATCCGCGGTGGATCTTTTAAAGGGAATTGCAAAAGGCACAGGAATGCTTGCGCCTTTCGTGGACGGTGCAACAGGCACGCTTCATTCCAACTTCAAGGGCAAGGCGGAAAAGGTTAAGGAATGCTTTGAAAACGGCACGGACTTTGTGTACTTGCACATAGAAGCACCGGACGAATGTAGCCACCAAGGGGATTTAAAAGGAAAAATTAAGGCAATAGAAATCGTAAACGGATTGCTTAAAGAACTTTGGGATTACTTAGAATCAAGCGGTGAAGATTATGCGATTGCACTGCTTCCCGATCATTCAACCCCCTTATCCACCCAAACCCACGCGGATAACCCTGTGCCTTACGCAGTGTTTAAAAGCAATTCCCCCTATAACTCAGGGCTATCGTATAACGAAAAAAGCGCGGAAAACGGCGTATTTTTGGCAGAGGGCGGGGAAATTATGGAATTGCTGTTGCACAGCAATTAGCGCACAGCGCACAGCGCACAATGAAGGATTCTAAATATCATTATTAGTTAATTAACCCATAATTCGTACTTCGTACTTTGTACTTCGTACCTAAATAAATAATTCCTTCACTGTGCGCTGTGCGTTGTGCGCTGTGCGCTGTAAAAATCAATAATGTGTACCTCGCACCTAACCACCATTAAACTATTACCATGAACAAAATTACCTCAACCGAACTAAGAAACAAATACCTCGCGTTCTTTAAATCAAAGAACCATGCTATAATTCCGTCTGCCTCGCTTGTGCCTGATAATGATCCCACGGTTTTATTCACAACCGCAGGAATGCACCCCCTTGTGCCGTACCTTTTGGGAACGGCGCACCCTCAGGGCAAGAGGCTTGCGAATGTGCAAAAGTGCGTGCGCACAGGGGATATAGACGAAGTTGGTGACGATGTGCATTGCACTTTTTTTGAAATGCTTGGCAATTGGTCACTCGGGGATTATTTTAAAGAAGAAAGCATTAAAATGAGTGCGGAATTTTTAACTAAGGTTATCAATATTCCGCTAACTTCCCTTGCGGTTTCGGTTTTTGCAGGCGATAACGATTGCCCGAAAGACGAAGTTTCGGCTTCCGTTTGGCTAAGCCTTGGGATACCAAAAGAACGGATTTTTTATCTTCCCAAGAAAAATAATTGGTGGGGGCCGGCAGGAATCACAGGCCCTTGCGGGCCTGATACGGAAATATTTATCATAAGGGATAAAAAGCCCTGCGGTAAGGATTGTTCCCCTGCGTGCGATTGCGGAAAATATGTGGAAATTTGGAACAATGTGTTCATGGAATATTTTAAGCAGGCAGACGGTTCGTTTATCCCGCTAAAGCAAAAAAATGTGGACACAGGCATGGGGCTTGAAAGAACCGTTGCCATGCTTAACGGTTGCCAAAGCGTGTACGAAACCGATGTATTTTTACCGATTGTTAAATTTTTAAAAGAATCCGCCACCGTGGAAAAAGAGGACGCTTTAAGAAATATTAAAATTATTGCGGATCATTTGCGCACGGCAACATTTATGCTTGGTGACGATAAAGGGGTAACCCCGTCTAATGTGGATCAAGGCTATGTGCTGAGGCGGTTGATTCGCCGTTCTTTGAGGTTTGCAAGGGGCATTGGCATTAAACCTGAGTGTTTTACTGCTGTTGCTTTAATGTTCGTGGATATTTATAAAGAACAATATCCCGAACTTCTTAAGAATAAAGATAAGATTTTTAATGAACTTTCCGCCGAAACTTTGAAGTTTGAGGCAACGCTAAGCCAAGGCTTAAAGGAATTTGATAAACTTAAGCAATATATCCAAAATAGCAGAATGAGCGGAAAATCCGCATTTAAACTTTACGATACTTACGGATTCCCCCTTGAAATCACGCTTGAACTTGCGAATGAAAACGGAATCACCGTGGACACAGAGGGCTACGAAGCCTGCTTTAAAGAACACCAAGCTAAGTCGCAAGCAGGCGCAGACAAGAAGTTTGCAGGGGGGCTGGCAGATTCCACAGAGGAAACCGCAAAACTTCACACCGCGACTCACCTTTTGCTTGCTTCGCTTAAAGAGGTTCTTAACGATAATAATATCAACCAAAAGGGTAGCAATATCACCGCGGAACGCTTAAGGCTTGATTTTAATTTTCCGCGCCCCTTAACCGCTGACGAAATCAAAAAGGTGGAAGATAAGGTTAATAAGGCGATAAAAGACGGCGTTTCCGTGGTTATGGAAGAAATGAGCCTTGAATCTGCCAAAGCGTTGGGTGCTACGGGCGTTTTTGAATCCAAGTACGATACGGTGGTTAAGGTGTACACAATGGGCGGATATTCCAAAGAAATCTGTGGCGGGCCTCATGCTACGAACACGGCAGATTTAAAAGGCTTTAAGATTGATAAAGAAGGTTCTTCAAGCGCAGGGGTAAGAAGAATAAAGGCGGTACTTAGCAATGATTAGAACGCGTTTTGCACCAAGCCCCACGGGGTTCATGCACCTTGGAAACTTAAGAACCGCGCTTTATTGCTACCTTTTTGCAAAAAACGGTGGCGGTAAATTTATATTGCGCATTGAGGATACGGATAGAGAACGCGAGGTTAAAGGCGCGGTGGATATAATTTATGCCACGCTTGAAAGGTGCGGAATGGTTCTGGACGAATCCCCTAAAAACCCCGGAAAAGTCGCGCCTTATGTTCAAAGCGAAAGGTTGGACATTTATTTAAAGCACGCAAAAGAACTTGTTAAGCTAAAAGGCGCGTACTATTGTTTTTGCGATAAGGAAAGATTGGAATCCTTAAAGGACGAAAACGGTATCCGAAAGTACGATAAACATTGCCTTTCGCTTTCCGAAGAAGAAGTTAATAAAAGGATTAAAACTGAAAGTTTTGTGATACGGCAAAATGTGCCTGAAACGGGGGTTTCTTCGTACACAGATTTGGTTTACGGCAATGTGGCGGTGGAATGCAAAGAACTTGAGGATAACATTTTAATTAAATCAGACGGCTACCCCACTTATAACTTTGCAAATGTGGTAGACGATTATCTCATGGGCATAACCCATGTTTTCAGAGGGTGCGAATACCTAAGTTCCACACCCAAGTATAATTTGATTTATAGGGCTTTCGGCTGGAAAGAACCTAATTATATTCACCTTCCGCTTATAATGCGCGATCATTCGCACAAACTTTCAAAACGGCACGGTGACGCTAACTTTGAAGATTTTTATGAAAAGGGCTATCTTCCCGAAGCCATTATCAATTATATTGCCTTGCTTGGCTGGAGTCCTAAGAATAATGCGGAAAAAATGAGTTTACCCGAATTGATTGCCTCATTTTCAATAAGCGGAATAAATAAATCGCAAAGCATATTTGACGCGGATAAACTTAAATGGCTTAATTCACTCTATATTAAAGAACTTTCCCAAGAAAATTTTCTAACCCTTGCCACACCGTATTTTGATAAATGCGGGCTTAAAGGGCGGTTTAATTACGCGCTTCTTGCCTCACTTTTGCAAACGCGTGTGGACTTTTTGGGCGAAATCCCCGAAAAAGTAAACTTTATAAATGATTTTGAGGGATATTCTCTTGATTTGTTTAACCACGAAAAAATGAAAACGAACGCAAGCGTGGCAAAAGCACTGCTTCCCCACGCGTGCGAAGCATTAAAAAACCTAAATGATTTCACCCACCAATCAATAAGCGAGGCACTAACCAAAAAAAGCGAAGAACTTAATGTGAAAAAAGGGCAAATCCTTTGGTGCGTCCGCATTGCAATCACAGGCAAAGAATCCACCCCCGGGGGGGCAACTGAAATGGCAGAACTTTTTGGGAAAGAAGAATGCGTGAGAAGAATAAAATACTCAATTAATAAAATTAATTGAGAATTAAGAATTCAGAATTCAGAATGCAGAATTGTGGAATCTAAATCTCATTAGTGAGAAGTACGAAGTACAAGGTACGAAGTACGAATTATAGATCAATTAACTAATAATGATATTTAGAATCCACCATTCGTAAGTCGTAAGTCGTCATTATTCATAATGAGATTTAGAATCCAACCCTATGCCCGTAGCCCAAACACCTATGCCCTCAATTTTCCTCTAACAAACCTTTCAAAATCAGCATTTAGTTTAAACGCCTCATTCCCCTTATCCCTAAAAGACGCTTCACTCATTAGGAAAATTATTAGCATGGGGGCGAGGTAGTAGAGGGCGAAGTAGGTTACATCCACGAGTCCGTAGCCGTCCATAAACAAAATTGCAAAAAGCGCGGAAGCTGAAAAGGCTGTGCGCTTTTTTATTAGATAGAAATAGCGTTGGAAGAAATGAACGGAAAAGAATATCAGCCCAATAACCCCAAGGTTTGAAAGAGCCTGCAAAAATTGATTGTGGTAATTGAGCATAAAGGGCTTATCGGGGACATCGTGCGCGAGCGCAGAGCCGTAAAAGAACCCTCTGCCGAAGAACCAATTTCCGCCCCTGAAGTGCGCAAGCGCGCTGTCCCAAAGCGCCCAACGCCCTCTATCCCCCGTTGAGGGATCAGTTACCCAATCAATTACAGGCTTAAAGTAGTCGGCAAAGATAAAG
>WQYD01000005.1 GCA_009781445.1 Bacillota bacterium
AAAATTTGCATTCACTTGCCCCACGGGGCAAATATCACTGCTTGCCAACGGCAAGCAATCTCACTCTGAAAGAATTTCACTTTTCCGCAGGAAAAATTTCACTAAATAGGATAAATCCCCAAGAACCCCAAAGGGGTGAAATGTGCATAACTCCGTGCAAGCGCAAGCGTAGCGCGGGGTAAGGCGAAGAAACGCGGATAGTAACAACAACACAAAGCCCCCCTTTCTGCCGTTGGCAGAAAGGGGGGCTTGTTTGTGCGGGCTTGCTTACTGTACTGTCGCTTTGCCGTGGGTTGCACCCACGGTTATGCAAATCCTGCCCACTTCGGGGCAGTTACGGATTCATAATTCGTACTTCGTACCTTGTACTTCGTACTTAAAATTCTAATCCCTAATCCCTTTTCCCTAATCCCTCATTTTCGGGGCAGATGTAATTCTTGCTTAAATAAATAATTCCGCAATTCTGAATTCTGAATTCTGAATTCTTAATTAGTTTTAAAAACTATCGCTTGCTTTGGCTGTAAAATTGTAATTTTTTGATTCGTTAAAATATCACTCACTTCCCCGCACAAATCCACAGGGGCTTCGCTTGCGTTTACAATGGCGGTGAGGTTACCGATTTTTATTGCCACGGCAGAACCAAGCTGAGTAACTGAGAAGGGCTTTTTAAATTCTTCCCTATATTCTTTTCTTATTGCCCCAAGCCTTGTGTAATGCGATAGCAGTTCCTTATCCGTGTTCCTCGGGAAGGGACGGCGGTTAATAGGATCTTCGTAGCCTTGCAAGCCCACTTCGTCACCGTAATATACGGTGGGAATCCCTGGTAACATATATTGCAAAACGGACGCAAGTTTTAAAAGCGTTTTGCCTTTATTGTATTCGCTATCGGTTAGGCGGTAATTAAGCCTCTCTTTTTTAGTGGGCGGGGGGGTTTTCCCTGATAATTCGTTAATTATCCTCACCGTGTCGTGCGTGCCGATAATGTTCATGCACAAATCAAGAGATTCGCGCGGATAGTTTTCCGCAATACTCATTACCTCATTCACGAAT
The DNA here is from genome assembly GCA_009781445.1 of Bacillota bacterium. Classification (GTDB taxonomy): domain Bacteria; phylum Bacillota; class Clostridia; order Christensenellales; family DTU072; genus WQYD01. The sequence continues at coordinate 1,051 of WQYD01000005.1, forward strand.
TTTTTGGGGTTAACCTGCCTTATATAATCAAGGATAGAGGCCTTGAAAACATAATTCATAACGCCGTCAAGTTCTTCACCGAAAAAATATTCGCGTTCTTCTGAATAGCTATATTTCGTGCTGGCGTCTTCCCAAACTTCGCCGATTAAAGCAAGATCACCGAACGATTTTACTTTAGCACGAATCTTTTTCACAAAATCAGGGCTGATTTCGTCTACAACATCTAACCGCCAACCTTTTACGCCGAGGCGCGAAAACTTTTCAATAACGCCGTTATCCCCTGCAATAAAATTCTGATAGCTTATGGCGTCCCGCCTGATTTCAGGCACAACCGTGATTCCCCACCAACATGAGTAAGTATCTGGATAGTTTTGAAAGGAATACCAATCGTAATAAGGGGAATGCTTTGATTGGCAAGCCCCCTCGCTATCATAGTGTTTAAACTTGTTAAAATAAAGGCTGTCTGCACCTGTGTGGTTAAACACACCGTCCATTATTATGCCTATTCCGTTGCTATGGCAACAATCTATGAGGTTTTTTAGTTCTTCTTCCGTTCCAAACAGTTCGTCTACTTTCATATAGTTTCCTATATCGTAGCGGTGGTTAGAGGTGGCTTCGTGAATAGGGCAGAAATAAATTGCGGTAACCCCTAAATCCTTTAAATAAGGTATTTTTTCTTTAACACCCTTAATATTTCCGCCAAAAAAGTCATTTGCCCTAAAAACGCCGTCCCCGTCCACAATTGTTACATCGTCATGCCAATCCTTAAGATAACCGCGCGCAGGGCTTTTTGCGTCCGCAACTCTATTAAACCTATCGGGGAAAATTTGATAAATCACCCCGCCTTTAAGCCAATCGGGGGTTTGATAGCCAGTTTTGTACACAGTTAACTGCCATTCGCTTAAAAAATGCTTAAGCATTGCCTTGCCGTCACCGTTATGCCCCGCAATTTGCATTCCGTTTTGAGTATGAAGTTCAAAGCGGTAAAAGTACGCACCTGAATCTTCCAAGCAAAACGAGGTTTTGAAGTAAACAAAATCTAAGTCGCGCTTATATTCATATAATTCAAGCCTAAATTCATGCTTTCCTCTAAAAAGCATAAAAACCTTTTCCGCGCCCACAATATGAGGCACAGGAAAATTGATCTTAACCATGGTTGAAGTATCCGTTGCGCCGAACGGTGATTTAAAATTGATATTTCGTGAATCAAAGGGAAGCAACATTTATAAAACTAACCTATTATTTGAGGGGTTTTAAAGCCCAAATCCTGTTAGCATATTCCGTAACGCTTCTATCCGCTGAGAAAAAGCCTGATTTCGCCGTGTTCACAAGGCACATTCTAAAGAACCTTTGCTTATCCTTATAGGCTTCGTCTACCCTTGCTTGCGCATCGCAGTAGCTACTGAAGTCTGCAAGGCAAAGATAAGGATCTGCCTTTCCTGCGGTAACAAGGTAGTTAGAAATCTCTGCAAAAGAAACTTCGGCAATTCCGCTTTTTAGCTTATCAATTACCGCCTTAATTCTGCGATCACCCGAATAGTAATCCGAAGGGGAATAAGTGGCGTAAAGCCTTTCAACTTCGTCTGCAAGCAATCCGAAGATAAAAATGTTTTCGTCACCCACGCGTTCGTGGATTTCCACATTAGCACCGTCCATTGTGCCAATGGTAACCGCACCGTTTATCATGAATTTCATGTTACCAGTACCGCTTGCCTCTGTGCCTGCCACGCTGATTTGCTGAGATATATCACTTGCAGGCATAATCAATTCCGCCAAAGAAACCCTGTAATTTTCAAGGAAAACCACTTTAAGTTTGCCCTTTAAGGATTTATCGTTATTAACCATTTCGCCTATCATATATATAAGCCTGATAATCAGCTTAGCCATGTAATAGGAACTTGCCGCTTTTGCGCCGAAAATAAACACCCTCGGAACGATATCAAGATCAGGATTTTCCTTTAAGCGGTTATATAAATCAATAATTTGAAGTGCGTTCAATAATTGGCGTTTATATTCATGCAACCTTTTAACCTGAACATCAAAGATAGCATCGGGATCCACGGATATTCCGTTAGACTTTTGGATATATTCCGCAAGCCTCTCTTTATTTTTACGGCGGATTTTATATAATTTTTCAAGCACGGTTCTGTTACCTTGAAATTCCAAAAGTTTTTCAAGTTCGCCTGCGTCTTTCTTAAATCCGTTTCCTATAAGTTCAGAAATTAAATCCGTTAGCAGGGGATTAGCTTCGCAAAGCCATCTGCGGTGCGTGATTCCGTTAGTAACATTAGTGAACTTTTTGGGATTCGCGCGGTAGGCGTCTGCAAAAACGGTGCTTTTTAAAATGTCGCTGTGAAGCGCGCTTACGCCGTTAACCGTGTGCGATGCCACAAGGCAAAGATTTGCCATTTTCACCTGCCCGTCTGCAAGCACGGAATTTTCGGAAATCTTATTCCAATCCCCCGGATATAAATTCCACAAATCTGCACAATGACGGCGGTTAATTTCGTTAGTAATCTGGAATATTCTTGGAAGAAGCGTTTCAAAAAGGTTTTGAGGCCATTTTTCAAGGGCTTCTTGCATAACTGTGTGGTTAGTGTAGCTAACTGTTTCGGTTACGATTTTCCAAGCATCGTCCCAATTATAATTATAATCGTCCAAAAGAACGCGCATCAATTCGGGAATGCAAAGCGCAGGGTGGGTATCGTTTATGTGAATTGCCACCTTTTTAGAAAGATTTTCCACACTTTTATATTTTTTAAGGTGACGGCTGATAATATTTTGAATGCTTGCCGACACAAAGAAATATTGTTGCTTAAGCCTAAGCATCTTGCCTTCGTAATGATTATCCGCAGGATATAAAACTTTGGATATTGATTCCGCAAGGGCTTTTGCTTCCATTGCCTTTAAATATTCCCCGCGGGAAAAGAGTGCCATATCAAGTTCCACAGGCGCAGTGGCAGACCACAGGCGCAAAAAGTTTACGGCAGGGGTATCGTAACCGCTGATATACATATCGTAAGGCACGGCAATTATAGAAGTGTAATCCTTAAGTTCTGCTTTAAGCCTGCCGTCCTGCCATGTTTCTTCCACGCGTCCGCCAATCTTAACTTCATAGCTAACTTCTCTGCCGTCTTGCCAAATCGCGCCGTCAAGAAGCCACTTATCGGGCATTTCCATTTGCCAACCGTCCACGATTCTTTGCTTAAAAATACCGTAGTCGTATCTTATGCTAAATCCGCTTGCAGGATATCCGCAAGAAGTCAAGCTATCAAGATACGCCGCCGCAAGCCTGCCGAGTCCGCCGTTGCCAAGCCCTGCATCGGGTTCAATTTCCATAAGTTCTTCAATGTTAAACCCAAGCTGTTTCACAGCTTCAGTTGCCACATCAAGAATGCCGAGGTTATAAAGGTGGTTTTTTAAAGAACGCCCCAAAAGGAATTCCATAGACATATAATAAACCTGCTTAGCATTTTTTGCCTTAACATCGTTTGAGTAAGCAAGCCGTTTTTGTGCCAAAATATCATTTGTTGCACGGCATAAAGCCTTGTACATGATATTGGGCGAGGTTTCTTCTGCTTTTGTGCCGTATAGCTTAATTAGCTTTCTTTCAATTTCGGCCTTAAAAGCCGTAACATTAAATTTGTTCATCTGATTGCCGTTATCCCCTGAGTGATATGATATGATTTTTTAGTAATCTTTGTTTCAATTCCTAAAGACTTCTCTTTATTATTCTTAAATTAGGCGGTAGCGAAACAAAGAATTATAGCGATTTATATAATTTGATATACTCTTTTGCAGACTTTGCCCAAGAAGAATCCGTGGCAAGCGCGTTATTTTGCACTGCGTCCCATTCTGCCTTGTTTGCATAAGTGGCAAGTGCGCGGTTAATTGCGTCAAGCATATCGTACGCATCGTAAGTTTTAAAGGTGAAGCCGTTACCCGTTTTATCCGTTGGGTTAAATGGAATAACTGTGTCCTTAAGTCCGCCTGTTTCCCTTACCACTGGGATACCGCCGTAGCGCATGGATATTAGCTGAGTTAATCCGCAAGGTTCAAACTTAGAAGGCACAAGGAATAAATCCGCCGCGCCGTAAATCTTTGAAGCAAGTGCGCCCGAAAAGCCTATAACCGTGGCAAGTTTTGTGGGATAGCGAAGCGCGAGTTCTTTAAGTTCATTTTCATATTTCCAATCCCCTGTGCCAAGAACCACGAATTGCACATCGGCACTCATGATTTCATGAATCACTTTAAGAATCAAATCCACACCTTTTTGGGGCGTAAGCCTTGAAACTATGGCAAGAAGAGGTTTATCTTGAACAGGTAAATTTAAAAGTTCTTGAAGTTCTTTCTTATTAAGTTTCTTTTTCGCACTTGCGGTTTTCGCTGTGTAATTTTGGAAAAGCGAAGTATCGCTTGCTGGGTTATAAACATCGGTGTCAATTCCGTTCACGATTCCCGAAAGTTTAAATTTGCGTGCATTCAAAATATCCTCAAGCCCGCAAGCATAGAAAGGATCAAGAATTTCGCCTGCGTAAGTGGGTGAAACTGTAACCACCAAGTTAGAGGCTTCAATTCCGCCTTTAAGCATATTGGCATCCTTTTTATATTCGCAAACGCTTGCAAATTCGTCAGGAATGCCGAACACATTGCCTATGCAATATGCGTCCATTCTTCCTTGGAATTCAATATTATGTATTGAAAGCACGGTTTTCATGGTTTTATAGCCGTCTATAAGCCTGTAAAATGCGTTAAGCATAACGGGCGCAAGTGCGGTTTGCCAATCGTTGCAGTGCAGAACATCGGGGAAATAATTCATGAGAGGCATAAGTTCAAGAACCGCTTTTGAGAAAAACGCAAATCTTTCGCCGTCATCAAAGAATCCGTAAATACCTTTTCTTTTGAAATAATATTCATTATCCACGAAGTAAAACATTACACCGCCGAGTGTAAGCGAAAAAAGCCCAGCGTACTGATTGCGCCAACCAAGCGGAACACTCGCCGAACCCACAGAAACCATTTTTTCCTTAAATTCCTTGGGAATATCGTCATATAAAGGCAGAATAACGCGGATATCCGCTTTTAGCTTCACAAGTTCTTTGGGAAGCGCGCCAGACACATCGGCAAGCCCGCCACTTTTAATAAACGGAACAGCTTCGGAAGTTGCATATAATATTTTCATAAATTAAACCTCTTGTTTACTTAATTGATAGCATTATAACACATATTATTTAAATAAGCACTAAATATAACGCATAACGCTTAACGCATAACGCACAATGAAGGATTAATTCAGAATTAAGAATTCAGAATGCAGAATTATGGAATATTTTTCAGCGCACAACGCACAGCGCACAGCGCACAGTGAAGGAATGATTTATTAAGATATTTAGATTCCAACCCTGTTGCCTAATCAATAATGATATTTAGAATCCACCATTGTGCGCTGTGCATTGTGCGCTGTGCGCTGAAAATCCCCTTGACACACTTGCGCTAACGAGTTATAATAATAAAAACAAATGTTCTCATGGATAAAGTAATTCTTCATTCGGATTTAAATAATTTTTATGCAAGCGTTGAGTGCGCTTTGAATCCTGATTTAAGCGGGAAGCCTATTGCCGTGTGCGGGGATAAGGAACTTAGGCACGGAATTGTGCTTGCAAAGAATCAGCTTGCAAAAAACTATGGGGTTAAGACGGGTGAAGTCATTTGGCAGGCAAAGCAAAAATGCGGTGATTTGGTAATTCTTAGTGCCAATTTTCCGCTTTATCTCAAATATTCAAGGCTTGTGAGGGGCATTTATGAAAGGTTTACGGATAAGGTGGAAAGTTTCGGGATAGACGAATGTTGGCTTGACACCACCGAAAGCACGCTTCTTTTCGGAAGCGGTGAGGAAATCGCGGATAAAATCCGCCAAGCGGTTAAAAGCGAATTAAACCTAACGGTTAGCGTGGGCGTGAGTTGGAACAAGGTGTTTGCCAAACTTGCAAGCGATATGAAAAAGCCCGATGCCACCACGGTTATATCAAGGGATAACTATAAAAGCACCGTTTTCAAGCTACCTGCGGAAAGCCTGCTTTTTGTGGGAAAGGCTACGAAAGAAAAACTTTATAGGTGCGGGCTTAGAACCGTGGGGGATATCGCAAATGCCGATATTCAATTTTTAAAAGAGATTTTGGGCAAGTGGGGGGAATATTTGAGCGATTTTGCTAACGGAAACGATATGTCCCCCGTAATGAAAAACGATCAAAGAAGTATAGTAAAATCCGTGGGAAACAGCACCACCCCCGCAAGAGATTTAAAAAATCTTGCCGATATTAAAATGATTGTTACCGTTTTATCCGAAAGCGTTTCCGCAAGGCTGAGAGAACAGGGGCTTAAAGGGCAGGTGGTTTCGGTGAGTGTTACTGATAATAATTTTTGCGACTGGGGCAAGCAAATCAAAATTTCCGAACCCACATTTAACTCAAAAGATATTTTGGCAGAGGCAATGGCACTAATCAAAAACCATTATCAAATTCTTCGCCCCGTAAGGCGCGTGGGGGTGGCGGTTTCAGATTTAACCCCTGCAAGCGAATCGTACCAAACTAACATTTTCTTAAGCGGTGAAACGCGCCAAAAGGCAGAAAATTTAGAACACGCGATAGATAATCTAAAGCACAAATACGGCAACAAAACCCTAAATCGCGCCACCGTTATGGTTGATCCCGTCTTAACGGACTTAAACCCCAAAGACGAGAATACTATACACCCCAACCCTTTCTTGAAGTGAAAACAGGCTGTTGATAAAGCCCGTGATAGGCATAAAAAGCGGAACTTTACGCTTAGTCATGTACGCCTAAGTACATTCCTGCGCCTAAAAACCACGCTTTTTTGCCTCTGACAGGCTTTCTGAACAGCCCGTCAGTGCGTTTTTCGGCAATGAGGCTTAGGCAGTATAAATCCGTGCAAGATTTAAATTATTATGATAAAATAATTGTAGGAGAAATTGATTATGAAAATTGTTATCGCATCGGATTTGCATGGTTCATTGTATTATGCAAATATGCTTTTTGAAAGGTTTTTTGCAGAGGGGGCAGAGGAAATTATTTTGCTTGGGGATTTATATTACCACGGGCCGAGGAATCCGCTTGAAAAGGAATATGACTGCATGGCTGTTGCAAATCTTTTAAATTCCCACAAGGATAAACTTACCGTAATCAAGGGAAACTGTGACGCAGAGATAGACGAAATGATTTCAGAATTTCCGCTTTTAGGTGCTAAAACAGTGCGTTTTGGTAACCTAAAGCTAACATTATCTCACGGGCATATTTATAACAAAGATAACCTTCCTAAAGAAGTGGGCGACATATTTTTATTCGGGCATTTCCACACAGGCTTCATAGAAAAGCATGAAAACCTAATTATCGCCAACCCCGGTTCAACCACCCTTCCGCGCGGTGGCACACCAAGAAGCTACCTTGTGCTAACGGATAATGAGTTGACGCTTAAGAATCTTGAAACAGGGGAAATTATTTGTTCGCAATGCCTTGCGAACAAATAGCGCACAGCGCACAGCGCACAATGATAGATTCTAAATATCATTATTAGTTAATTAATCCACAATTCGTACTTCGTACCTAAATTATTAATTCCACCATTGTGCGCTGTGCATTGTGCGCTGTGCGCTATTCGATAATGCCCCGCATTACCAAATCCTATTCTTCCACCTAAACTTATGCGAAGTACAGCACATTGGAATGTGTTCGGGAAAGGGCGGAGGAAAGGGAGGGGGGAAAGGCGGAGGAAAGCCACAGCAACCAATGCCACAGCGTTTTCCAAGTTCTTTGCCGAACCCCTCAAAAAAGCACTCAACACCCCTTCGCACTGCGTGGTGGCAATGCGGTGGCGGGCAAGGAATCTTTTCCATATCGCACCCCCTAACTTAGCTAAATAGAACCACAGCGTCCGCAGAACCTATCTTCGCAACAGCGTTTTTTCTCACAGCATCTTTTTTCGCAACCGCACTTTCTTGAACCGCAACCGCAAAAACCCAAACCAAGCAAAAACAATAAAAACATAATTCACCTCTTTCGTCTTATTCGTGTGTTTACCACACACTCAATCATATTCGTTTTTTCTCATTTTTGTGAACTTGGATAATTTTCCCAAATATAGCTTGCTTTACCTGCGCGCGTGGTATATACTTGTGTTAAAAGCACACGCTATATATACGCTTGCGTGAAGTCTTGGAAGATTACCCAGCCGTTTATTTAGGAAAAGAATGAAAAGGATTTACTTGTCGCCCCCGCATATGTGCGGTGAAGAAATGAAATTTATTCAGCAGGCGTTTGATACGAACTGGATTGCCCCTTTAGGGGCTAATGTTGACGCTTTTGAGACGGAACTTGCACCAATAGCAGGGCGCAAATTCGGAGCCGCTTTATCGGCAGGAACGCACGCAATTCATTTAAGTTTAAAACTTCTTAATGTTGGCGCAGGCGATTTTGTGTTTTGTTCGTCACTAACATTTTCGGGAAGTTGCAACGCAATAGTTTACGAAAAAGCAATACCTGTGTTTATTGATTCTGACGAAAGTTGGAATATGTCACCATACGCACTCAAGAAAGCGTTTAAGCATTTTGCCGAACGCAAAACATTGCCGAAAGCGGTGATTATTGTGGATTTATATGGGCAAAGTGCGGATTATGACGCACTTTTGGCAATTTGCGCGGAATACAATGTGCCAGTGATTGAAGATGCCGCTGAGGCACTTGGCGCGAACTATAAGGGTAAACCCTGCGGTTCTTTCGGCGAACTTGCAATTCTTTCATTCAACGGTAATAAGATTATCACCACATCGGGTGGCGGAATGTTGCTTTCAAATAACGAAGAACAAATTCAAAAAGCAAAATTTTGGGCAACGCAAGCGCGAGATTCCGCACCGTATTATCAGCATTCCGAGATAGGATATAATTATAGGCTAAGTAACATTTCGGCAGGCATCGGGCGCGGACAGCTTTTGTGCTTAAAGGAAAGAGTGGCGCAAAAGAAAGCCATTTTCAATAACTATTGCAAGGGTTTTAGCGATATTAACGCCATAAAAATGATGTATTCGCCACAACACTGCGATTCAACTTATTGGTTAAGCGTTATGACGGTATGCGAAAAATCCAGCGTGAAGCCAAGCGATATTATTGATAAGTTAGGAAAAATGAACATTGAGGCGCGCCACATTTGGAAGCCCATGCATTTACAACCTGTGTTTAAAGATGCAATGTTTTTCAGTTCTTTTGACGGCAAAACCAAAGAAAGTTTTGCCGAATCCTTCTTTAATAACGGCGTTTGCTTGCCGAGTGCCACAACCATGACAAGCAGTGAACAGCAACTGATAATAGACGCTGTTAAGGATATGTTTTATGTATAAGCACTTCTTTAAGCGGTTTTTTGATATTTTGCTATCCGCAACCGCGCTTGCGCTTTTGTTTCCTGTGTTTCTTGCCGTAGCCTTTATGGTTAAGATTAAGCTGGGTTCACCTGTTATCTTTAAGCAACTAAGGCCGGGCAAAAATGCCAAAGTTTTCAAAATGTACAAGTTCAGAACAATGACTAACGAAAAGGACGAAAACGGTAACTTACTGCCAGACGAACAGCGTTTAACAAAGTTCGGCAAATTTTTAAGATCCACATCTCTTGACGAACTGCCAGAGATTTGGAACATACTAAAGGGCAATATGAGTATAGTCGGCCCGCGCCCTCAGCTTGTTAGGGATATGGTATTTTTTAGCCCCGAAGTAATGGCGCGCCAAAGCGTCCGCCCCGGTTTAACAGGGCTTGCCCAAGTGAATGGCAGAAACCGCATAAATTGGGAAGAACGCTTTGAGTGGGACTTAAAATATATTAAAAAAATCACCCTGTTTTCGGACATTGCAGTTTTCTTTAAAACAATCGGCAAAATGCTAAAACGCTCAGATATTTCTGCCGAAAACAGCGCAACGGATACCGATTACGGTGATTGGCTTTTAGAATCGGGAAGAATAACAAACGAAGAGTACCTCAACAAAATGGAAGAGTACAAGTCAATAATAAATTCCCTTGGCGGAAAATAGGAAACTTAAAATGGATAAATTCAGCGTCTTAATGGCAGTATATAAAAACGACAAAACGGAATTCTTTACAGAAGCCTTTGATAGTGTTATAAATCAAACGGCGAAACCTCATGAAATCGTTATTGTTAGGGACGGCATTGTTCCCGCGGAATTAGAGCAAAAGCTAATAGATTACGAAAAAGAACATGAAATCGTTAAGATTGTGCGCCTTGAAGAAAATGTGGGGCTTGGCAACGCTTTGAAAGAGGGAACGAATCACTGTTCTCACGAATTGATTGCAAGAATGGATAGTGACGATATTTGTTTGCCCGATAGGTTTGAAAAGCAGTTAAAAGCATTTGAGGAAGATAGAGATTTAAGCATTATCGGCGGAAATATTGAAGAATTTATTGAAAGCAAAGATAAAATCGTTAGCGCAAGGATTGTGCCAAGAACGCATGAGGAAGTGTCGCAGTTTATTAAAAAGCGTTGCCCCATGAATCATATGGCGGTTATGTTCAGAAAATCTGAGGTGCTTAAGGCGGGCGGATACATCCACCAGCTTTATAATGAGGATTATTTTTTGTGGATTAGAATGTTTCTTGCAGGTTGCAAATTTAAAAACCTTGCGGAAACTTTGGTATATGTGCGCATAGGGCGCGATATGTTCAAGCGCAGAGGCGGGGTTAAGTATTTCCGTTCAGAAAAGCAAATGTTTAAATTCATGCGTAAAAACCGCATGATTGGGCTGTTCTCATATTTGAAATCGGTGTTTATAAGGCTTGCGGTGCAGGTATTGATGCCAAGAAAGTTGCGTGGGTGGCTGTACCTAAAGGCACTAAGAGGGCGAGAAGCAAAATGATTTTCTATTTTGCTAACATTTTAATAAACTTAATTGCGGGGGCATACTTCCTCAAGGAAGGGCGTTTTCGTAACGGAAAGAAAATATATTTATTTGTTACGGGTGTGCAGTTAACATTGATTGCAGGACTGCGCAGTACAAGCGTAGGCATTGACACAAAGAGTTACGAAAGAATATTTGAAGAGGTTCGCAAGTACGACATAAGGGAACTTAATTCTTATCCGCACGCGGAATTTTTGTATGTTTTGATTTGCAAAGTAATTCAGCTTTGCGGTGGCAATTACCAATGGGCATTGGTGATTACGGGTGCAATTATTGGCTTTGGATTAGTAAAATTCATTTACGATTATTCCGAAAATCCCATGCTAAGCGTATATTTGCTCATTAGCTTAGGCGTGTACTATTTTTCCTTTAACGGCACGAGATCTGCCCTTGCAATGGTGTTTATAATAAATTCGCTAAAATATGCCATGAACAAAAAGTTTATCAAATACACTCTTTGTTTCATTGTAGCGTTTTTCTTCCACAAAAGCTCAATATTCTACTTCCCGCTTTATTTAGTGGGCTACCTTAAAAGCGGTAAAAAAGCCACACAGTTTATTCTTATAAGCTTATTTTTGGCACTTGCGCTTTTTAACACAGCTCTCAATATCGCCATAATGCTTCTTCCCCAATACGGCATTTACAGGTCAACCCAATACCTGCAACCCAATGTCGGGTGGCAACAGCTAATAACTTACACCGCTTTTGCGCTTTGGGCTTGCATGGTGTTTTTCTCTAAAAAAAACAAAGCCAAACGCGCGTCCAAAATACATGTTACACACCTTGCTTTTATTATGCTTACATTTGCCATGTTTGCAATGTCGTTCAGAATGGAAATCGTGTCGCGCTTGGCTGTGCCGTTTATGGCTTTTGCCACAGTTAGTTTGCCAAGCATTCTGAATTTAGAACTTTCGCAAACGAGGAAAATGTGGTACACAATGGGAATTATTGCTTACGCAACTATCTTCCACATTGTAATAATCAACGCAAATTGGAACGAAATTGTGCCTTATGCAGGGTTTTGGCAATAACGAATCACATATAAGCAACAAAAGGAAAAAAGAAAATGATACCAAAAAAAATTCACTATATATGGCTTGGGGGCAATCCGCTTTCCCCGCTAATGGAAATGTGCATTGAAAGCTGGAAAAAGTTTTGCCCCGATTATGAGATAATTAAATGGGACGAAACTAACTTAGATTTTAGCAATTGCGCGTACGCGGTTCAGGCTTACGAGGCAAAAAAATGGGCATTCGTTTCGGACTATTGCCGTTTCCTCGTTCTGCACGGACACGGGGGCATTTATCTTGATATTGATGTGGAATTGCTCAAACCGTTAGATAGCTTTTTAGATGCCCCGTTCACAGGTTTTGAACAAAAAGACAGCGTAAACCCCGGGTTAATTTTTGCCTGTGAGGCAGGAAATGCTTTCTGCAAAAGCATGATTGATTCTTACCTAAGCGACACATTTTGCCCAAATAACCTTATCACTGTGTGCAGGCGCGCAACCGATATTTTACTAAAGCACGGGTTGCAACTTAATGATACAAAGCAGGAAGTTTTAGGCATGGTTATTTATCCCACAGAGTATTTTTGCCCGATAAGTTACGAAACGGGTAAAAAGCGCATCACGGAAAACACGGCGTCTATCCACCATTATGCGGCATCTTGGGTTCCGCTAAGACGAAAATTTTTGAACAGGATAGGGCGCATTATCGGCCCTAAGAACAAAAAGAGATTGAAAAAACTATTTGGAAAATAATGAGCAAAATCAGCGTAATAATACCCATGTATAATGCCGAAAAGTACATTGAAAAGTGCTTGTTAAGCGTTGCTTCGCAAACCTATGGGAATCTTGAAATAGTGGTTGTTAATGACGGCAGTACGGATAATTCACTTGCCGTTGTTTCTGAATTTGCAAAAGCAGATAATAGAATCGTTGTTATTAACAAAGAAAACGGCGGTGTTGCCTCTGCGCGCAATGCGGGCTTAGATGTTGCAATCGGGGATTATATCGCGTTTGTTGATTCTGATGATTATATTGATTCCAAAATGTACGAAAAACTTTTTGAGGCGATTCAAAACAACTCTGCCGATACCGCATTTTGCGGTTTTGTTAGGGTGATTGGTGATAGATTTGTTCGGCGTCATGAGGCAAATATCGGCAGGCTTGCCGAAAACCCTCAAAATATAGCAAGTTTTTTTGAAATTAAGGGACTTAAAAGCACTTCGCCCGATTCTGAATTCACAGAAAACACAATGGGTTCTACATGCAGAGTCTTGTTCAACCGTAAGCTCATAGAATCCTCTAAACTTCGTTTTCCTCAAGATATATTTATCGCTGAAGATTTAGTGTTTTTACTGAATTACTTACTCTTGTGTAAAAAAGTTTCCGTTGTTAACGAAAACTTGTATTATTACCTTTGCAATCCCGTATCGGCAACATCTAAGCGTTATAAAAAGAATTATCTTGAAAATGAAAAGGCACTTTACGGCTACATTACCGCGGTGCTTGCAAAAAATTCATTTCTAACGGCACAGCAAAAATCCACACTGCTTTCAAAATTTAAATTATTATCTTGCAGTACAATTGTTAGAAACGAACTTGGATATAACGAGGCAGGTATTGCCCGCATGAGGAAATTGGCAAAATGCGATAAATATTTTAGGGGCTTATTGCCGTTTCCGTCCTTGTTTTTGGCACAGCGCGAGCAAGGTTTCAAAAAAGCAGTGTTCTTCTTGCTAATTAAGTTTAGGTGTTGGGGAACTGTAAAATCTTTTTTATTAAGGTGGGAAAAAAAGAATGCATGATAGTAAAGCAGGAATAATCACATTTCATTTTGCGCAAAATTACGGCGCAGTGCTACAGTGCTATGCACTGCAAGAATTCCTTTCAAATCGGCAGTGTAATGCATTCGTAATTAATCACAAGGATTATGCGCAAGAGCGTGATCTTAAGCTGATTCAATTTAGAAGTCCCAAAAGGTTTGTAAAATCAATTTTGCTTTTTGTTAGAAATGTTGCTAAAAGGTTACGCTTTAACCGCTTTAGAAGTAAACATTTGAATCTCATTAGTGCAGAGTTTGCCGATACGCTTGATTTAATTGTTTTAGGAAGTGATCAAGTTTGGAATTTTGATTTTGCTAACACCAAAGCATATTTTGCAGAGTTTCCCAAAAAGCAAAATGCCAAGGTGGTTTCTTACGCTGCAAGCATCGGCAAGGATAGCGTTAGCAGTGCTGAATTGGATAAGTACAAAGAAAAACTTAAGGGTGTGGATATGATTTCCGTGCGTGAAAGCGTGGCAAAAGACGCGCTTCAACCTTTAACAGAAAAGCACATTGATGTTATGATTGATCCAACCCTTTTGCTTAGTAGAGAACAATGGCAAACTGCAATCGGAAAATCGCTTTCGGGCAGAATTAAGAAGTATGTGTTAATTTATAGCTTAAATCAGTACCCCGAAACTTTTAAAATAGCACAGAAAGTTGCCAAGGAATTGGGGCTAAAAACGATTGAGGTTCGTTCGCACGGAATCAAAGTGAGGCACAGTGTTAACAAAACCGTTACATTTGCAGGCCCGGCAGAATTCTTAAGGCTATTTCAAGATGCTGAATTTGTTGTTACGGATTCATTTCACGGCACAGTGTTTTCAATGATATTCAACAAGCCGTTTTACACAATTCCGCACAAAAAAATGAACTCACGCATGAGTGGCTTGCTAAGGCTTGTGGGGCTTGGAAGCAGGCTGATAAGTTCGGAAAACTCTGTCGCCTTGGGCGAAGAAATAGACTATGAGGCAGTAGAGGATATTTTGGTGGCGGAAAGATTGCGCGCAACCGCCTTTATTGATAAAGCATTGGCGGACGCAAATGGACAGGACTAAGAGATTTTTTTACAACACAGTAGCAACAGGGCTACTGCAAATAACGATACTTATTTCGGGATTCATTATTCCAAGTTTAATGCTACGCAATTACGGCTCGGAAACAAACGGAATTGTGGCATCAATCAGCCAATTTGTTTCCTACTTCCGCCTTGTGGAAGCTGGTTTGGCAAGTGCCGCCGTGTACGCACTTTACAAGCCGTTAGCAGAGAATAATCAGCTTGCAATTAATTCTATTATATCTGCCACCAAGAAGTATTATATCAAGACGGGGTTGTTCTTTTCTGTTGCCATTGTTGCGTTTTCATTCCTGTATTCCTTAGTGGTTAAAACAAACGCTTTGCCACCGCTATATGTAGCGATTCTTGTTATGGTTTTGGGGGCGGCGGTTGCGCTTGAGTTTTTTACGCTTGCCAAATACAGCGTGTTACTTATTGCAGATCAGCGCGTTTATGTAATTTCGCTTTCAAGCATGCTATCAATCGCAATTAATTTGGCGGTAGTGGCGGTACTTGCATCGTTTCAAATTAATGTGGTTATAGTAAAAGCTGTGGCTGTTCTCAGCGTGTTTGTGCGCTCGGCTTTATTAATGTTTTTTACAAAAAGAAAGTACAAATCTTTAGATTATAATGTGGCAAATCCTGACACCAAGAGCCTTAATAAGCGTTGGGACGCGCTTTATCTGCAAATTCTTGGCGCAGTTCAAACGGGTATGCCGATAGTTGCCGCCACCTTATTGTTAAGCCTCAGGCAAGTAAGCGTGCTTGCAATTTACAGCATGGTTGCCGTGGGAATCGGCAGTGTTCTAAGCATTTTTATTAGCGGATTATCCTCATCGTTTGGTGACATTATAGCAAGAAATGACAAAAGCGGGTTGCAAAAAACTTACACTCAATTTGAATTTGTGTACTACAAAATTATTGCCTTTTTTTACGCGTGTACCGCAATACTAATAACCCCGTTCATTTCGGTTTACACAAGAGGCATAAGCGATGTGAACTATTTTCTTCCGCTATTCGGCATACTTATCGTGCTGAACGGATTGTTATTTAATCTTAAAACACCGCAGGCAATGATGTTTATTTCGGCAGGAATGTTTAAAGAAACAAGATGGCAAACCACAATTCAAGGGATTTTAGCTTTCCTTGGATGCTTTCTGTTCGGATACTTTTGGGGCTTAGAGGGGCTAATGCTCGGCATGATTGTTTCAAACCTGTACAGGTGCATTGATTTATTGTTCTTTACGCCCAAAAGAATCACAGGCACTAAAATTTCCGCCACACTCAGGCAGTGGGGAATATTGGCAATAAATATTGCACTTATCTATTTGCCGTTCATTTTTATAAAAATAAACGCGGGCGGTTATTTTGAGTGGTTGCTGTGGGCAATTGCTGTGGGTGCGTACGCTTTTGCCGTTACCGCTGTGGTTTCGGCACTTACTGATTGGAAGCTTTTTAAGCAAATCATTTTGCGCGTTAAAGCCATTTTCATTAAGGCATCTTCCGCTCACGCACAGCTTCCGCCGATTCCCGAAGCGGTTAATGGCAGAAAATGTTACGCATTAACAGTTAATGACGCTGATTTGCATTTTGCAAGCACTTCAGGGGGGGCATTTTCCGCGATAATGAATGCTTTCTGTGATAGTGGCGCAATTATTGTGGGCGCGGAAATGTGCGGCGACTTGGTTGTTCGCCATACTGTTGCTAATTCGGTTGCCGAAGCTACAAAATTCCGCAAATCTAAATATGTGAGAAGCGATACCCACGGCATTTATCGGGCAGTGCTTGAGGCATTAGAGTGCGAGAAAAAAGTTTTGTTTACCGGCACAGGGTGTCAAGTTGCAGGGCTTAAAAGTTTCCTTGGCAAGGGCTACGATAATTTGCTTACGGTTGACTTCGTTTGCCACGGGACGCCCTCACCCGAACATTTTAGCCGATATATCAAGGAACTTGAAACTAAACACGGAAAGAAAATTTCGCAATATGATTTCCGTTCAAAGGAAAACGGCGAACTTTTGGACGAAAAAATTGTTTTTCAAAACGGTGAATCCAAGTTTAACCGCGGAAGGCAAAATTTATGGTTAATGGCTTTTTTGTGCAATATTATGCTAATGCCGTCCTGCTATAAATGTAATTATGCTAAACCCGAACGGGAAAGTGATTTAACGATTGCCGACTTTTGGGGTTTAGAACACTACACTTCTGATTTTGAAACAAAAAAAGGCGTTTCACTTGTTCTCGTTAACACCGAAAAGGGGCAAAGTGTTTTTGACGCTCTTAGTAATGTGAAAATTGCCGAAATGAGCCTTGATAAGGCGGTTAAGCACAATTTAAGCCTGCTCACCCCTGTGTCAAAGCACCCTAAGTACGAAGAATTTAACGCGCTTGCGAAAACAGATTTCATTAAAGCGGTAAAGAAATATTGTTACCCTTCAACCGTTAGGCGCGTAATCGGCAGGCTATTGCCTAAAAACCTTTTTCGCTAAACTTTTCCGCTTAGTTTCTTTTTAAGTTCCGCAATGGCTTTAATTGCATGAAGGAATTCGTATTCTTCTATGTGGTGGGCGAGGGGTTCTGCGCCGTCTATTGATTTAAGTTCGTCAAGGTAATTTAGGGCTTCTATGTCGCTGTCCTCTACGAGGGGGGCAAGTTTTTCTAAAAGTGCGAGGATTTGCCCTGAGTCCTTAATTTTTTGCCCTGCCGTTTTGTGCGAAGCGGTGGATTCTTCATTAAGCATAGGTTCAAGTTTTTTGAAAACTGCCTTTAATTCGGTTTCCACTTCGCTTAGTTGCTTTTCGCTTGCAAGGTTTTTGCCTTCTTTTAATGCGCTTTCAAGCGTGAGTGCCACACCGTGCAGGCGCGTTTCGCCTATTTGCCCTGCGTTACTCTTTAATGTGTGGGCAAGCCTGTGTGCGGTTTTTATATCGCCTTTCACAAGGCTTTCTTGAATTTGGGCATAAGTTTCTGTGTTGCTTTTTAAAAAGTTTAGCTTTAGGCGTTTTTTAAGTTCGTCTTCCCTTGCTAAGGAAGTTTCCTCGCTTTCCAAGGAATAATCCACAATCGGCAAGTATTTGGCCAAGCACCGCCAAAGTTCTTGCGCTGTAAACGGTTTTCCAAGGCAAGCCACCATTCCGTTGATTTGGTAAGATTCTATGTCCGCAGTCATAACATTGGCGGTTAATGCCACAATAGGGGCTTTTGAACCAAGCCAAAGGATTTTTGCGGACGCTTCCAAGCCGTCCATTACGGGCATATGAATGTCCATAAAAATCAAATCAAAGGGCTTAACACCGCTCTTCACGCGCTTTGCCACAATGTCCACACCCTCTTTGCCGTTTGTTGCCACCACGGTTTTAAGCCCCACCCTTGAAAGGTGATCGCAAATAACTTGGCGGTTGAGTTCATTATCCTCACAGATAAGCACTTCGCCTGCAAAGTTCGGTTTTTTGAGATCGTCATGAGGGCTTTTGGCTGTGATTGCGATAATATCCGCAGAATCTGCCAAATCAAATGTGATTGTGAAGTGAAACCGCGTGCCTCTGCCGATTTCGCTTTCCACCTTAAGCTCACCGCCCATAAGTTCAATGATATTTTTTGCAATCGGAAGCCCTAAGCCCGTACCGCCGTACTTCCTTGTTACGCTTTCGTCTGCCTGTGCAAACGGCTCAAATATTTTTGCAATTTGCTCTTTTGTCATGCCGATACCAGTATCTTTAACCTCAAAATCAATGGTTGCGCTTGTGGCGTCCGCCCGCTTAATTGACGCAAGGAATTTAACCGTGCCTTCGTTATCCGTAAATTTAACCGCGTTGTGCAAAAGGTTCATAAGGGCTTGGCGCAAGCGGATAGGATCGCCCACCAATTTTTTATTCTGAGGTGGCTCTGCGTAACAATAAAGAGTTATGTCCTTATCTTCCGCGCGGGGCAGAGCAAGTGATTTGCAGTGGGCGAAAACATCGGATAAATCAAAAGGAATTTGATCAAGAGTGGTTTTGCCAGTTTCAATTTTAGCAATGTCCAAAATATCGTTAATTATTCTTAAAAGATAATTCGCACTGCCACGGATACTGCTTAGATATTCAGCAGTTTGGGGCGGAAGTTCGCCAAGAGAGGCAAGCTCTGCAAACCCCACAATACTGTTCATAGGCGTGCGAACCTCATGGCTCATATTCGCAAGGAAGGCGGTTTTTGCGGTGTTCGCATTTTGCGCTTCCACAAGCGCACCGCGCAGGCTTTTTTCAATTTTATGCTTTTGAAGGGCAATACTCACAAGGAATGCACTCAGCACCACCGCAAGGCACGCGCCAAGGATTGAAAGGAAAACGGTAATCAGGCGGATACTGCCTGTGTAGCTTGCCACGGGGGTGGAAATGCCGAGATACCAGCCGTTACTCATTTTGCTTACGGCGAAATATCTATCTTCGCCTTTGTGGTTGTTTGCACGAAGAATGGCGTCTGTTTTCTTGCCGTTCTTAATCAGCGATGCCATTTCTTTTAAGCCACCGTTAACGCTATCCATTTGCGAACCTATAAGACTGCCGTCATAATGCGCCATGATTGTGCGGTTTGAATCAAAAAGCATATAATCTTTGAAAACCTGCCCTGTGTACGAATCAGACGCGCCGTACAAAGACGCCACATTTATATCAATGCAAACAATCCCCATGCGCCTGCCGTTTTCGTGATAAATGTTCCGCGTGGCAGTTATAATGAACGCGTCCGCGCGCGCGCCTATATAAGGTGAGGTAAAGATTACTTCGCTGTTTTTTTCTTCGCTATCCAAAGAATACCAAGGTTGGGTGAAAGGGTTGAAATCATTTTCCGCGCTAAAAGAAAGTTCATATTTGCTTTCTACTGCGTTATCGCCAAGCCAAAACATTCCGAACACGGCTTGAAACCCTGAGGTAAAATCCGTTTCGCGCCCGAAATCCGAAATCGTGTTAATATAAGTTGCCACCTTTTCAAAAGCCTGATTATCCTCAATTAGCATTACCGCGGTTTCGGATACGGTTTTAAGCGTTGCCGAAGTTGCGTTCAATTCGGAATTAAGGTGAGATTCCACATGTTTAAGGGTTGCTTCCGCTTCGCGATCCAAATTCGCGGATTCAATATCTACCGCCAAAAAATAGGCAGGTATAACCATAAGTACAAACGCTATAAATACGGCAATAATCTGCGCGTAAGGCAAGCGTGGCTTAATTGAGTTTTTTGGCAGTGCGCCGACTTTTAACATAGTTAAGAATTTTTGCGGTTGGTTAAAGCCCTATGCTTAAACCCCGCTAAATACACTGTAACACTTTTCTTATTTAAATGCAAGAGGATATTTGAGAAGTGATTTTATACCAAAATCCATGTGTGCTTGCAAACAATAAGGCTTTTCGTGCAAATTGTTACGATTTGTTTTAATCTTTTTAAGATTTCTGTGCTATACTTACCATATCTTCATATTGTATTTGGGGTTTTTAATGAAAAAAGAAAAACAATCAACCAAAAAAGGCGCGAAAATAGTAGTTTGGACTTTTGGCGCACTTTCCGCACTTTTGTGCATTTTCGTGGTGCTATATTCAATTATGGCAATAGGGCATAGGCGGAACGGATATAACGATATTTTCGGATATTCATGGATAAATGTTGAAACAGACAGATTTGCCCAAGGCAGTGGCGATAAGTTTAATGAGGGCGATCGCGGAATCTTTAAGCTTTCAAAAACTGCGTCCGCACGCGAAAATATTAGCAAAGAAACGCTTGTTTTGTATAAATTTAACGATAGCGTGTACTACGGCAGGGTGTATACCACGGCTGAGGGCGGAAAAAGCTACACAATCACAAACCAATTCAGCCAAAACAGCACCGTTAGTGCGGAACATATACTTGGTGTTTATTCCTCAAAGGTTGAGGGTGGCGGTAGCTTAATTGCGTTTATGTTCGGCAATAAGGGCTATGTGGTTTTTGTGTTATTGCCCTTAATTGCGATACTTGCTTACCTAATAACCATTTTTGTGGCAAGCTATGTGCAATATAGCAGGCAAGACGAAGCAACCCTAAAAGCCGTACCGCTAACTCATGCAGGCGCAGAGGGCGAAGCGCTAATTGGCACGGAAAGCGATTCTTATGAAGAATTTGTTTCTGAGGAAACTGCCGAAATTTATGAAACCGCAGAAATAAACGAGGATATAATTCCGCCCGAACTTCTTATTCCCGAACCGCATACCACCAATAAATTTGTGGTTATTGCCCCCGAAGCAACCGAAACAGCCCAAATAACGGAAGAAACGGCAGAAGAAACAATAAAAGAAGAAAAGGCACAAATTTTAGATTTAGAACCGAATGCAGACACTCAACCTCTTTCAGCCCCGACAGCCACAAAGCAAGCAAAGCCGAAAGCCACTGCGAAATCGGCAACCGCAAAACCTGCAACGGCTAAGCCCGCAACAGCAAAGTCAACAACCGCTAAGCCCTCAACGGCAAAAGTCACTGCGGAAAAACCCACAGCAACGAAATCGGCAACCACAAAATCTGCAACGGTGAAGTCAACAACCGCTAAACCTGCAACATCAAAAACCCCTACAGTAAAAGCGACTGCGGAAAAACCTGCAACGGCTAAGCCCGCAACCCCAAAAACCGCCGTTGCTAAATCCCCAACCACAAAACCAAAAGCCCCCAAGCCCCCCGCACCTCAGAAAGTTGAAGAAAATGAGGGCGAATGGGAAAAGATTGATACTTGAGGAATCACTGAATAAATACCTTCGCTTTGCGACTGCCCGACACTTATGGTATCTTTTGGAACAAATCCGTCAATTTCCGCCCCTTAAGCGTAGCCCAGCTACGCCCTTGGGTTAAAAATTGCCAAATTTGTATATCCAAAATCTACTCATAATCGTTCGCGCTATTTATTCATTGCTTCCTTAAAGATTTAAGGAATCACCGAAATCTATTTAGTGGTAAAAGATTGAAACTTAAGAAATCACCGAAATTTGATTTAATTTGATTTATTTATTTGCTTGACAAGGTATTTTTTGATATGGTACTATTTAATTACGCTTTAGCGCGCTAAAGCAAAACGAAGTGAGAGTATCGCAAAATGGATATTGATAAGAACAGAATTACCCCCGGTGGCACTAAGGATTATATTTATGAAGAGTGCGCCAAAAGAAGAGAGTGCGAAGATTTGGTTCGTGCGATTTTAACCAGCTTTAATTATAGAGAGGTTTATACGCCCACGCTTGAGTATCTTGATGTGTTTTCAAGCGGTGTGGGCAAGATAAACGCGGATACCGTGTACACACTATCGGGGAATGACGGCAAGTTGCTTGCGTTAAGGCCCGATTCCACGAAACCCATTTCACGGCTTTATTCCTCGCGTTTGAGGGGCGAAAAATTGCCTTTAAGGCTGTTTTACAACCAATCTGTTTTTAAAAGGAATCTTGATTATTATAAAAAAGCGAACGAAATCCGCCAAATAGGCGCGGAACTTTTAGGGCAGGACGGTGAAAGCGCGGATATGGAAATGCTTACCGTTGCCCTCAAATCCATGAAAGCACTTTTCGGCAATAACTTTGCGCTTGAAATAGGGCATATGGGTTTTATGCGTTCTATACTCAACGGGCTTAGCGGTGAATATAAGGAAAGGGCTAAAATCGCGATTTCCGCAAAAAATTATCCCGAAATCTTAAGGCTTGCAGACGAACTTTCTTTGCTTAAAGGCGGAAAGCAGGAAGCGTTGGTTGATTTGTTAAGGAAACTGCCCAAACTTTTCGGGGATAGCGAAGTGCTTTCAAAGGCGGAAAGCCTAAAAGTGAGTGCGGAAGCCTCGGAAGCTATCAAAGAACTGAAGGATATTTATAAAAAACTTAAAAAAGAGGGGCTTTCGGATAATGTAATTATAGATTTAACTGTGGTTAACGATTATGATTATTACACGGGCGTGGTTATTAAAGGCTTTGTTACAGGTGAGGGCGCGGAAGTGCTTTCGGGTGGCAGGTATAACACGCTTTACGGTGATTATAACCTAAATGTCCCTGCCACGGGCTTTGCGATTGATTTAAATGCGGTGGCAAGGATTCTTCTAAACACCAAAAAAAGCGATAGCAAAAAACTTACCTTGGTGCTTACCAAAGGGCGCATTCAAAATGAAATTGCAAAACGCTTTAAGGCGATTGGCATAGATATGCCCACAAGCAAGGACGAAACGCGCAAATTGATTTTTGAATTTGATAACTTCAGGGTTGTGTACGCGAAATCTAACGATGTGGTTACCTTTGTGGAACACGGCGTGGCAGACGCAGGCATTGTGGGCAAAGATACCCTTCTTGAATCAGAGATTGAAAGAGGGGTTTATGAGATTCTTGATTTAGGGCTTGCAAATTGCAGATTCGCGCTTGCGGGGCTTAAGGGCGCAGATGTTCTTTCGGGCTGTGATATTAAAACGATAGCCACCAAATACCCTGTGGTTACCAAGCGGTATTTCGGCAAGAAAATGATGGATGTTGAGATAGTTAAGATTGAGGGTTCTGTGGAACTTGCGCCGATTTTAGGGCTTGCGGACGCCATTGTGGATTTAGTGGAATCGGGCAGGACGCTTGAAGAAAACGGGCTTGAGGTTAAAGAGGAAATTCACCAAATATCCGCAAGGTTAATTGTGAACCCAGTTAGCTTAAAGCTAAAAAAGAAAGAAATTGAAGAGTTAGTAAGGAGGCTTAGCAATGATAAGAATAATTAAAGCAAACAAGAAAAGGGAATATGAATTTATTAAGGAAATCCGTTCCCGTGCAGAGGAAACGGATAAGCAAATTGAAGCTGAGGTGCGGGACATTTTAACAGCAGTTAAAACCTTTGGCGATATGGCGGTTCTTGAATTTTCAAAGCGGTTTGATAACGCACGCGAAATCAAAACCTTTACCAAGGAAGATTTTGCAAAAGCGTACGAACAGGTTCCCAAAAAGCTGAAATCGGCACTGCAAACTGCCACAAACATGATAACTGAGTTTCACAAAAAGCAGTTAACAAAGGGCTTTAAAATAGCTAAAAACGGCTATGAACTTGGGCAAACTGTAAGGGGACTTGAACGCGTGGTTGTGTACGCGCCTTGCGGAACGGCAGGCTATTTTTCTTCCGTGCTAATGGCGGTTATTCCTGCAAAAATTGCAGGGGTTAAGGATATAGTAATAATGTCCCCCCCGCCTAAAAACGGCGAAGTTAACCAATATATTTTGGCTTCCGCGCACATTGCAGGGGCAGATTCTATGGTGCTTGTGGGCGGTGCGCACGGTATCGGCGCGTTCGCGTACGGCACAGAAAGCATACCGCGTGCGGATAAAATTGTGGGGCCGGGTAACGCTTATGTAGCCACGGCAAAAAAACTTGTGTACGGCGCGGTGGGCGTGGATATGATTGCAGGCCCAAGCGATATCACGATTATCGCAGACGAAAGCGCGAACCCCAAGTTCGTTGCCTCAGATTTGTTATCCCAAGCAGAACACGATAAATTGTCCTCAGCAATCCTCTTAACCACTTCGCAAACGCTTGCAGAAAAGGTAAAAGCGGAACTTGAGGCGCGCGCCTTAAATGAAAAGAGGCTTGAATATATTAAGCCCGCAATTGAAAATTACAGCGGAATAATCGTGTGCAAAAGTGAAAATCAATGCGTGGAACTCGCTAACCTTATCGCACCCGAACACCTTGAAATTTTAACTGTAAAACCCCGCGCAATCTTTAAAAAGATTAAAAACGCAGGTAGCGTATTCCTTGGCGAATATTCCACAGAACCCCTTGGCGATTATATCGCAGGGCTTAACCACACACTGCCCACAAGCGGAACGGCACGGTTTTGTTCGGCATTATCCGTAGACGATTTTGTGAAAAAAATTCAATATATGGAATTTAACCGCGAAGCCTTTAACGAACTTGCCGAAAAAGCCTCATATATGGCGGAATGCGAAGGATTGTTTGCACACGCGGAAGCGATAAGAGTGAGAGGGGTTAGGGAATAAGTACGAAGTACAAGGTACGAATTGAGGTTAATTCAGAATTCAGAATTCAGAATGCAGAATTATGGATTAATTAACTAATAATGATATTTAGATTCCAACCCTGTATCCTGCAACCTGCAACCTGCACCCTAAAACAATTATGTTTAAACTTGAACAAAGACTACAAAACTTCAAACCCTATGAACCCGATACGGCGGAATACCGAATTCGTTTTGATGTAAACGAATCTTTTATAAAGCCCGATAAAGGGGCTTGCGAAAGGTTTGCCTCAAAACTTAGCGCGATAGATTTTAACCGATACCCCGATCCTTATTGCTTTAAACTTACAAGGCTTTATGCGGATTATTTAGGTGTTAATGAAAATCAAGTGGTGGTGGGCAACGGTTCAGACGAACTTTTAAGCCTGATAGCCACTGCGTTTTTAAAGGATAACGGTAAAGTTTTAACACTTAAGCCTGATTTTCCTATGTATAAATTCTATTCCTCTTTAAGGCGGGCAGAGGTTTGCGAAGAAGAAAAGAAAGGAACTTTAGCTGAAATTGCAAAAAAAGTTAAGCCCGATATAATCTTTTTTTCCAATCCTTGCAACCCCACGGGTGCAGTGATTAAAAAAGAAGAAGTGCTAAATCTTTTAAAGGAAACTTCCGCGCTTGTGGTGGCAGACGAAGCCTATATGGATTTTTGCGGTGAAAGTGTGGTTAGCTATACTAAGGATTTTAATAACCTTATAGTAACAAGAACGCTTAGCAAAGCGGGGGGCATTGCAAGCGCAAGAGTGGGCTTTGCCGTGGCAAATGAGGAAACAATCAGTGTGCTTAAAGCGGTTAAATCACCCTATAATGTGAACGCGCTTAGCCAAGCCTTTGCCGAAGCGGTGCTTGAGGATAAGGAACAATTTTTAAAAAATATTGCTTTAATCAAAGCGTCAAAGGAAAGTTTGTTCAAAGGGCTTTCGGCAATCAAAACGGTGCTTAAAAGCCCCTTTACGCCTCAAGAATCAGGCGCAAACTTTATATATATCAAAACTGATAAAAGTGGCGAAATCAAGCAACTTTTGAAAGAAAAGGGCATGGCAGTGAGGGCTTTTGAGGGATTTTTAAGGATAAATGCAGGTAGCGAAAGCGAAAATAAAGAATTATTGGAGGTGCTGAATGAGAACAGCTGAAATTAAAAGAGAAACTAAGGAAACCAAAATAAGCGTTATTTTGAATCTTGACGGAAGCGGTAAAGCAAATATTGCCACTGGCATAGGCTTTTTTGATCATATGTTAACCGCTTTTGCCACGCACAGCGGAATTGATTTAGAGGTGAAAGCGGTAGGCGATACCAATGTGGACACTCACCACACCGTTGAGGATACGGGCATTCTTATCGGCAAAGCCATAAAAACCGCGCTTGGCGATAAAAAAGGAATCGTGCGCTTTGCTGATTGCAATATCCCCATGGACGAAGCCTTGGGTTTTTGCGCCTTGGATATTTCGGGCAGAGGACACCTTGAATTTTTTGCACGGTTTAACCACAAGAATATCGGCGACTTTGAATCCGATTCCTGTGAAGAATTCTTCCGCGCGCTTGCCTTAAATGCGGAAATTACATTGCACTTGAGGGCAGTTTACGGAAATAACGATCACCATATTGCAGAGGCATTATTCAAGGCAACGGCAAGGTGCTTTCGGACAGCTTTAAAGGTTGAGGGAAAAAGCATTCCTTCCACAAAGGGTTCATTATGATAATATATCCTGCTATTGATTTGCTTGACGGCAAATGCGTGCGCCTTTACAAGGGCGATTATGAAAAGGTTGAACAGGTGGCGGATTGCCCCTTTGCCACTGCTGAAAAATTTACTCTGGCAGGCGCAACGCATTTGCATGTGGTGGATTTAAACGCTTCCAAAAACGGCGAACGCGTTAATCACGAGATTATCAAAAAACTTGCTAAGTCGGGCTTAAAGGTGCAAACAGGCGGTGGAATCAGGAATCGTGATTCAATTCTTGCCTCACTTGACGCAGGCGTATCACGCGTGATTATCGGTTCAAAAGCAGTTGAGGACAGGGAATTTTTAATAAATTCCTTAAAGGAATTCGGGGATAAAATTATCGTGGGGGTTGACGCTGAGAACGGAATTGTGAAAACCGCAGGTTGGCTTAAAAGTAGCGGAATCAATTATCTTGGTTTTATTAAGGAAATTGACTCTCTTGGCGTTAGAACCGTGGTGTTTACCGATATATCAAAAGACGGCACTTTGGGCGGTGTTTCCCTTGAAAGTTACAAAATATTGAAAAAAGAAACAAAATTGAATGTTATAGCAAGTGGCGGGGTTAAGGATTTAAGCGACATTGAGGCTTTAAAGCAAATAGGGGTTTATGGCGCAATTTGCGGAAAAAGCCTTTACGCTGGAACGCTTAACCTTGCTAAAGCTGTGGCAGTTGCGGGGCAAAAATGAAAAAAATTATACCGTGCCTTGATATTAAAAACGGCAGAGTGGTTAAAGGCGTACAATTTGAATCACTTAAGGACGCAGGCGATCCTGCTTCCTGCGCCAAGGCTTATGCGTTGCAAGGGGCAGACGAAATTGTGCTTTTGGATATATCCGCAACCACTGAAAACAGGAAATCCGTGCTTACCGAAACAATTAAAAGCGTGCGCCAAGAAGTAAGCGTGCCTATCACCGTGGGTGGCGGAATTTCAACGCTAAAAGATATTGAAGCCATTTTGAATGCAGGTGCAACCAAGGTGGGCATAAATTCGGCGTCAGTTAAAAATCCCAATCTCATAAATGAAGCCTCAAAAGCATTCGGCAGTTCTAAAATTGTGATTGCAATTGATTGTAAAAAGGTTAATGAGGTGTATAATGTACTTATTAACGGTGGCTTCACGGATACTGGCTTAAATGCTGTTGATTGGGCTAAAGAGGTTGAAAGGCGGGGCGCAGGGGAAATTTTACTTACCTCTTTTGATAAAGACGGCACTAAAGGCGGTTACGACATTGCTATCACTAAGCAGGTGGCAAGCGCGGTTTCAATTCCTGTGATTGCTTCGGGCGGTGTGGGGAAAATTGAGGATTTTCTTGAAGTTTTTACCAAAACCAATGCTAAGTCCGCACTTGGGGCAAGCGTGTTTCACTTCGGTGAGTTAACTGTTAATCAAATCAAAAATTACTTAAGCGAGAACGGTGTTCAGTGATAACTGCTATAATAGTATTATGGATAATAGGAATCTTTTTCAAAAAGAAAAACAAGGGTTAATCCCTGCTATTGTGCAGGATTATGAAACGAGGGAAGTGCTAATGCTTGCCTATATGAACGAGGAAAGTTTTAATTTAACGCTTGAAACTGGCTTTACTCATTTTTTCAGCCGTTCGCGGAATTGCCTTTGGAAAAAGGGCGAAACCACGGGGCATGTGCAACTTGTGAAAGAAATCATAACCGATTGTGATAATGACACTTTGCTAATCCTTGTGAACCAAACAGGGGTTGCCTGCCACACGGGTAGCAGGACTTGCTTCTTTAACAGCATTAAAAAATAATCAAAAAACAAACTTACAATTATGGAAAATGTACTAAACGAACTTTATAATATTATAGCCAAAAGAAAGGCGGAATTCAATAGCGGTGCGGAAGTGGAAAAATCCCACACAATCCGTTGCTTTCAAGAAGGGCTTGATTATATTCTTAAAAAATGCGGTGAAGAATGCGCCGAAACCATAATTTCCGCCAAAAACGGCGATAAGCAAGAAATCATTTCCGAAACGGCAGATCTCTTTTATCACCTCATGGTTATGCTTGCTTATAAAGATATTCCGCTTTCAGATCTTTTTGCCGAACTAAACAAACGCGCCCAAAAACAAGGAAACATAAAAGAAAGGCGATAAGCTACGCTCAGAGTGCAATAAATCCCCTTGGTATTTCTTGCACTCTGCTGAGGGGGCAAAAGTTCGTAATTACTCACCGCCTGCCCCCTCTATTGCCGATAAATCGGCAACATTCACCCCTCAGCGCGGATTTATTCACGCGCTACGCGCTAAAATCCGTAAGGGGTGTCGGCAAAAAGTGCGATTTTTACCGCCACGCTTGCTACCGCAAGCACCCGTAGTTTACTCTGTTAGCAGTCTAAGAAGGAAGTTATTGGCTTCATGAAATACCTATCCCCCAACCAAAAAGACGCGATATTAAATTTGTACAAGAAGTAAGGAAACATAAAAAGGCGGTAAGCTACAGAGTGATAACAAATCCCTGCGGGCTTTCTTATCACTCTGCTGAGGGGGCAATCGTTCGTAATTACTCACCGCCTGCCCCCTCTATTGCCGATAAATCGGCAACATTCACCCCTCAGCGCGGATTTATTCACGCGCTACGCGCTAAAATCCGTAAGGTGAAAAACAAAAAAGTGCGATTTTTTGTTTTTCCTTTGCTACCGCAAGTACCATAATTTTCGTTGCAACAGTCTAAAAGCGGTACGGCTTAAATCCAACCGCGTTTTTTCATGCTTTCCACAACTCTTGTTACTGAAATTGCGTAAGCGGCGTCCCTTAAGGTTAAGGATTTATCTTTGGCGAAAGCGTACATGGATTCAAATGCTTTAGTCATAATATACTCAAGTTTTTCAAACACTTCTTCTTTGCCCCAATAGTAATTCGTATTGTTTTGCACTTGTTCAAAGTAACTGCAAGTTACACCGCCTGCACTGCACAAAATATCTGGCACGGCTTTAATTCCGCGTGCGTTGTAAACTGCGTCTGCTTCGGCGGTGGTGGGGCCGTTTGCGCCCTCAAGGATATATTTAACTTTTTTAGAAATCCCTTCCACATTGGCAGAAGTAATTTGGTTTTCAAGCGCGGCGGGTATTAAAATTGTTACCTCTTGGGTTAGCCATTCCGCACCGTCAAGAACTTCGTAGCCAAGCCCTTTTGCCTTTGTTTTATCAATACTGCCGAATGCGTCAGATATGCTGGCAAGTTCACTTGGCAAGCAACCCGCCGTTTTGCGGAATGTGTAAGCCTTTTTATCTGTGTTGTCCCAGCAGGAAACTGCTATAATCTTGCCACCCAAATCGTGGTACATACGCGCGGCGTATTCGGCAACCTTGCCAAAGCCTTGAATGCTTGCGGTTGTTTTTTTAATATCCACGCCCTCGGCTTTCAAAAGTGCCTTAAGTGTGTAAATAACGCCGTAGCCCGTGGCTTCGGTGCGCCCGAGTGAACCGCCGAACCCCGCAGGCTTTCCTGTGATAACACCTGGGTAGCGTGCGCCTGTAATGGTTTCATATTCGTCAAGCATCCACATCATGTGTTGCCCGTTCGTCATAACATCGGGCGCGGGGATATCAATCTCATGTCCTATTTCCTTATAAACGGCACGAATATATCCACGGCAAAGCCTTTCTTGTTCGGATAAACTCATAATGCGCGGATCGCACACCACACCGCCTTTGCCACCGCCGAGGGGGATATCCACCACGGCGCACTTCCATGTCATGCCCATGCTTAAAGCGCGAACGGTGTCTGCCGTTTCGTCTGGCGCGAACCTTATTCCGCCTTTTCCGGGGCCTCTGGAATCATTGTGCCTCATTCTGAAACCCTTAAAAACTTGGGTTGTGCCGTTATCCATTTTCACGGGAATGTTGAAATGAAGTTCTTTCATGGGGGTGCGCAATAAATCCTTTGTACCCTCATTTAGCTTTAAGAAATCCGCAACCTTATCAAATTGCGCTTGTGCGTTTTTTAAAAAATCTGCCCCTGTTTTACCCATGTTTTTAAATTCCTTTTTGTTTTTCTGTAATGAACAAATTATACTTTTTTTTACGCCTAAATGCAATTACATTAAAAAAGATTTTTAAAATATTCCGCTTGGGAATTTGGTTAAGAGAGGGCAGAGGGCATTCACCCCAAAATTATATAAAGCATATATAGTAGAGAAACGAAATCGTGGCTTTATTTATGAGGATATGTTGCTTAAGATTATTTTAATTGCGCTTGGGTTAAGCGCGGATTCATTTGCCGTGGCGGTTTGCCTTGGGCTAAAGATAAAAAATTCCTCAGGCAAGGAAGCATTTTTCGTGGGGCTTTATTTCGGGGTTTTTCAAGCGGTTATGCTTCTTTTGGGGTTTTATACCGCTTCGGTTTTTCGTAGCAACCTTCAAACTATCGGGCAATGGCTTGCAGTTGCCGTGCTTGTGATTCTTGGGTTAAAAACTGCCTTGGGCGCATTTAAAAAGGAAAAGGGCGGAAGCGAAAAAGAATTTAGCTTAAGCCCCCTTAAAATGATACCGCTTTCGCTTGCCACAAGCACAGACGCGCTTGCCGTGGGTGCATCTTTGGTGTTTTTAAATATCAGCATTGCACCTGCCACGGTTTTAATAGGCACAGTCGCATTCGTTTTTTCGGCTATCGGGGTTAAACTTGGCAACCTTTCCACCAAAAAAATCAAGCGTGTGGCGGAACTTTTGGGCGGAATAATCTTAATTATAATGGGAATTTTGATTCCTTTAAACTTCTGATTTTATATTCGGAATTTGCCAATCAATAGGGACTACCCCGAGTTCTTTTAAAATTTTATTAGTTTTAGAAAAATGTGAAGAACCGAAAAATCCGCTGTAAGCCGAAAGGGGCGAAGGGTGCGGTGCTTCAAGAATAAAGTGGTTGGGGTTAGTGATAAGGGGCTTTTTTGCGCGTGCGTTTGCCCCCCACAAAAGAAACACAATGGGCGATTTCCTTTCGTTAAGGCGGGATATAATGGAATCGGTAAGTGTTTCCCAACCTTGGTTTCTGTGTGAAAGAGGTTGATTTTTCCTAACGGTTAAAATAGTGTTTAATAAAAGCACACCTTGATTTGCCCAGCTTTGCAAGAATCCGTTATTAGGCATAAAGCACCCTAAATCGCTTTGCAATTCCTTAAAAATATTTAAAAGTGAGGGTGGAATGGCAATTCCTTCCTTAACCGAAAAGCACATACCGTGCGCTTCGTTCGGGTTGTGGTAAGGATCTTGCCCGATTATAACCGCCTTCACGCTTTCGTAAGGCGTGGCTTTTAAGGCATTAAAAATGTCGTGCTTGTTAGGAAAAACCGTAAATCCGTTATATTCGCTGATTAAAAAACTTCTTAACCGCTTATAATATTCTGATTCAAATTCACCCTTTAGAATTAAATCCCAATCGTTGCCAAGATTAACCATAGCTTATAATTCTTCTTGTGTTATCTTCTTAAAAGCGCGCAATTCCTTATTTTAATTTGATTGCGCGTGTGAACGCCGTTACCGCCGATATTCGCAGTTTCGTTTGCACTATTTGCTGATTCTATTGTGGAACGCGACATTTTGTCGTACTCACTTACGGACGAACCGATTCCCATAAATGTAAACACTTTAGGCACATTTAGGTGAATATGGTGGGTTGTGTCATAATTTGCGCGGGCAATTTCAAACGAATAAAAACCGCCTGCGTCCGTTTTGGTGTTAATTGTTCTTTCAATTCCGTCTGATTGCGTAAAGGTTATAATAATGTCAATGTTGCTTAACCTTGCGGAATAATCATAATTTATAAACACAGTTTCGTCCTTAGCTTCAAATAAATATCCGCCCACGAACACGGTTTCAAGATCGGATACTTGGAAACTTTCACTCATAAACCGCTTTAGCGTGAAATCCGTTTCTTCATAGGTGGGTTCTGAACCTGAGCTTGTAAGTTTAACTTCCGTCATAGAAAACTTTACACCGCGTTGGGCGCGTGCGTACGGGGTGGGCGTCCATGCGGAAAGTGCGTAATGCGGTGAACTGTGGCTTATGCGCGCGCGATCGTCTACCATTGGGCGGGTGGAACTTGGGCCGTTAGCATTTCCTGTGGCACTGCCTGAGTTAAAATCGTCTGAACCAACTATGGAATAAAGATACCAATCACGCGTAACTCTGTTCAAGGCAGAATATTTTTCTGTGTATTCCGCGGAAAAGGATTCTCTTAAAAATAGATACGCACTCATATTTAAAATTGCCTCATAAGCATTTCTGCGAACTTCGCCCAAAAGCACCCTTTCTTTGTTCTCAACAACCTCAAACACACAGCCTGCACTGCCAAGAACGGTTACAAGGTTTGCATTATATTCCACATTATCGTTATTAAATTCAGGGCTTAAAAGCGACACGCGGTTAGGGACGAAAAGCCCCTTTACATTTGTAAAGCCTGCTTTATGCAGTGTAAACAGCCTGTTTGACGCGCTTAATGCAAGGTTTGCCCCTGCGCCCGAACCAATAAACCTCACTTCCATATTAGGATTTGGGAAAACTGTGCCGTTGATAGGCTTATCGCGCATTAGCTTTAGCCACTCATTCACAAAGGCGTCAGTTAAATTATATCCGCCGTTAAATGTTTTATTTAAACCGCTGTTATCTCTATAGGTTAAGGCTTGCGGATTTCTAACATTATCTAAAAGCACGCTTTCGTCCTCAAAGTCCGCAAAACTTTCGTAATGAAAAATACCAATATTGAAACTCATTAGTTGATTCCAATATCTGCTTAAAGGCGCAAGCAAGCGTTTGCCGTCCGCATTTGTTTGGTTGTTATTGTAATTCCTGTTTGCATTGTCATGCAAAATTCCTGTTAAAACTTCGTCATTCGGATTTGGTTCTGTGGCTTCCCAATAATAAATATCTTCGGGAAGAATAAAGGAATCTTTTTCGTTATGATAGCTTCTTCCGTGGAAAACAATGGCTACGGGGCGGAAAGGGTTAAAAGCCGTTTCGTTTCCGTTCGCATCATAAAATTTTAAACTTAGCTGATAATCGGGAATATCAACAGGGCGCGCGTAATTCTTTACGCTAAATTCACCCAAACTCAATTCACCGTTGCAAGAGGCAAGAACAAATAAAGAACATGAAAACAAAACCACCGCAATAACAGCGATAATAACCTTTTTAAATGTGCGCGCGTTAAACATGGCATTAGTATATATAAACCTTCAAAAAAAGTCAAGAACAAAAATTGAACTAAATACTATATTTGTTGTCTAATTTGAGATTTCTTCTTGTGTCTTTTCCGCCTAAAGCCACATTATTTTGCCGTTTAAGTGTACCCCAAGTACACCCCTACGCCAAAATACTGCGCCTTAAGACAAAAAAATCACAAAGAAATAAATTCCAAATCAGGCGACAAAATAGTATAGTGTGAACAAAAGCGTGAATTTACACGCACACGGCTATTTTATAGCCGTCTATCAAATCAAAATGCCTAACCCCGCTTAAATCCGAAATCCTTAACGCCTCAATAAGCGGAATACCGCGTGCCTTAGAAATTGCTTCTTTGGCAGTCCACGATTCAAAAAAGCAAGGCTTTTTTGAGGGCATAGGGATTTGGGCTACGGGCATAGGTGAGGGCATAGGGCATAGGGCATAGGGCATAGGGGTGGAATTATTTACAATATTACCTTCTCTCGTCTCTCGTCTCTCGTCTCTCGTCTCTAATCCTTTTCCACCATTGTGCGCTGTGCGCTGTGCGCTGTGCGCTGTTCCAAAAAATCTTTTTTCAATCGCCCCGCAATCCATTTCCCTCACCCTCTCAATATCAATCCCCACAGCAGTTCTTGCCACGGCTACGGCGGTAACGCCGTGAGAGTGGGAAAGGCTTACGAAAACAAGGTTGTTTTTTATAAAGGGTTTGCCGTTTTCCCTTAGGATTTCAATGCGCGAAGGGGCGCGCGAACCAAGAAACTTCTTAACCGCGTATTCAATAAACAGGTTACTTTCTATTGGTGTTTGGGATACCAAAATCAGCATTTACCTGTTTGTTCTGCCGTACTTACGGTTTAGGTTTAAAATGAAATTATTGTTAACTTCGTAAAATGAAGCGGAAGTGGCACGGTATTCCCAATTGCCAAGCGGTACCCCTGGGGTGTTTGTGCGCGTGTCTGCACCGTAGCCCGCTAAATCCTGCATAGGGATTATCGCAAGGCGCGCAGAAGAGGCAATTATTTGCTTAATTGCCGAACGCACGGCAGGGGAATCCCCACCGCCCACAGCCCAGCCACCGCTTATATCAAGGAAGTTCAGCACCCCGTCCCTTGTGCCTGCGTCCATTTCCGTTAGCCAACCGAGAGTGGTGTTATTATCGTGCGTGCCTGTGTAAGCCACGGTATTCGTGTCATAATTAAACGGCAAGTGCGGATTTGTGGTTTTATTGTCAAAAGCAAAATGAAGAACCCTCATGCACGGAAAGCCCGATTCTTTTACAAATTTTGCCACATTGTCGTCTATTATGCCCAAATCTTCCGCAATAAGAGGGGGATTTTTGATAACTTTTTCAAGTGCCTTAAAAATCTTTGCCCCAAAGCCTTTAACCCATTCGCCTTCTTTGGCGGTTTTTGCGGTTGCGGGAACTGCCCAATAGCTGTAAAAACCGCGGAAATGATCCAGCCTCAAATAGTCATAAATCTTCAAATTATGCGTAAGCCTTGAAACGAACCACTTGTAATTGTCCTTTTCCATTTCCTTATAATTATAAAGAGGGTTGCCCCAAAGTTGCCCGTCCTCGGCAAAATAATCAGGCGGAACACCTGCCACACGGGTGGGCTTTCCTTTCGCGTCCAATTCAAATAAGGTTGGATTTGAAGCCACATCCACGCTGTCAAGGGACACATATATCGGCATATCCCCAAAAATACTCACCCCGCGCGCATTCGCATATTCCTTTAATTTAAACCATTGTTCAAAAAATATGTACTGTTCGTAGTAGTAAAAATCCTTAGGATTCTTTTCCCTTTTTGCCATAAATGAGGCATAATCGTTTAACCAATCCGCATTTTCTTTTTTAAAAGCGGATACTAAAGCCTTTGTTTCGCTGTCTATTCTGCTAAAAGCGGTAAGCAAAACTTTGCGCTTAAATTCGCGCGCGTGATCGTAGCAAACTCTGAATGCGGAATCATAATGCTTGGCTTCATTCTTTTCTTCCTGAGTTGCAAGCGATTCAGGCAAGGAATCTATATCAATAAGCAGGTAATTCCCTGCAAACGCGCTTATGCCCGAATAGGGCGAATTGCCTGCGCCTATTGTGGTTATAGGCAAAACCTGCCAAACCGAAAACCCCATTTCCGCAATAAAATCCACGAAAGCATAGGCAGATTTGCCAAAATCACCAATGCCGTATTCGCTTATATTAGCGGAAACGGGCATTAAAACACCCGCTTTCCTATCCATAAGTTACTTCCTTTTTCTCTCAGTATTGAGTTATTTTCTTAGGTTTTTTAAAAAGGATTTGGATTTGGGCTTGGCAAGTGCCTCACCCAAAACCATAAGTTTACCTGTTTGCAGTGAAACACCGCTAAGATTATCCGCAATATCGTAAGGATTATCCTTTGCGGGTTCGTCTTTTATAACTCTATGCACATCTTCGTCAATCTCGTCAAGAGGTTCATCGTCATACTCATGATCAACGATTTCACCCTCTTCCATTTCACGCGTGCTATATTTCTTGAATATCATAAACTATTTTTTAGGTTTAGAATCCGTTCCGCCGATTGCGTTTCTCATTGCCGTATCCGCTTGCAGATTTTGCATATTGTAATAATCAAGAACACCAAGCCTGCCCGAACGGAACGCGTCTGCAAGTGCCTTAGGAACTTCGGCTTCCGCCGCCACCACAAGGGCTTTCATTTCCTGCGTTTTAGCTTTCATTTCTTGTTCGTTAGCAACCGCAAGCGCGCGCCTTTCTTCCGCCTTTGCCTGCGCTATGCGCTTATCTGCCTCGGCTTGATCCATTTGAAGTTGCGAACCGATATTCTTGCCCACATCCACATCGGCAATATCAATTGAAAGAATTTCAAACGCTGTGCCAGAGTCTAAACCTTTTTGCAACACGGTTTTTGAAATCGTGTCTGGATTTTCAAGAACATCTTTATGCGAACGCGCAGAACCTATTGTGGTAACAATGCCTTCGCCTACACGCGCAATAATCGTTTCTTCGCCTGCACCGCCGATAAGCCTTGAAATGTTTGCCCTAACGGTAATCATGGCTTTGCTTTTTAATTCAATACCGTCCTTAGCTACTGCCGAAATCATAGGGGTAACGATAACTTTGGGGTTAACCGAAACTTTAACCGCGTTCAGCACATCGCGCCCCGCAAGATCAATTGCCATTGCGGTTTGGATATCAAGCTGAATTTTTGCGCTGTGCGCACTGATTAACGCATTCACAACTTTAACCACATCGCCTTTAGCCATGTAGTGGGTTTCAAGCGTTTCAACCCTTATATTAAGCCCTGCTTTTTTGCCTGTGATATACGCGTCTATAATCATTGCAACCTTAATTTTTCTAAGGCGCATTCCAACAAGGCGCGGTATGGATACAGGCGCGCCCGAAACAAGCGCACGGAACCAAATATTGAAAGGTATTACCCAAATCAAAAGTAGCGCGGTTACCACGCCGATAATAATTAAAACTATTCCCCATGCTGGCATAATAGTTACCCCCTTTGTTTAGCGCATTTGCGCAAAGTAGTATTTATCAAAAATTGCGCCAAACGGCGCAATGTTATGATTTAATGTTTGAGTTTCCCGAAACGATTATTTGGTTACCCTCAACGCGGATTACATTCACGGATTCACCCTGCGCTATAAAGAATCCTTCGGTTACCACATCGTAAGTTTCACTCTCAATTTCCGCTTTTCCCGCAGGGCGAAGAGGGGTAATTGATATTCCTGATTTGCCTATAAGTTTAATGTGAATATCGGTGTCTTTAAAATTTTCAGGCACAGCCGTGTCTGCCACGATAAGCGCGGTTCTGTTAAACCAACCTTTCTTGGTGGCAACCGCCATTAAAATAACCGCAATGCCTATTAATATAATTTGGAAGAAAAGAATCAGCATGATTTGGGAAACGGCGTTGCCGTCTTTCACAAGCACTCTTAAAATTATGCCTGTAACGGATAATAAACCGCCCACGATTCCGAATACACCGAACCCCGGTTCAAAGATTTCAATAAAAATGAACACAAGCCCCACCGCAAGGCAGATTACCACCGCGGGTGTCATTCCTGTGAATAATGTGGCTATTTCTTTAAATAACATTTAACCTTTCGCCTTTAAGAATTTATTAGCTGTTAGCAAATCCGAGTTCAAGTGCTTTTAGATTTGCGGTTACTAATTTAGGTTTGTCCGAAAACCGTTGTTTTATAACACTCTCTGCCTGTTCTCTTGTAATTGCGTCCGTATTCTTAAGATACGCACCGAGTGCCACGATATTCGCGGTTTTAATGTCCCCCGCCTCTTCCGCAAGTTCGTTAGCTTTTAGATAAATAACTTTTATATCGCTTCGGTTTGCCTTTTCTTCCACGAGAGAGGAATTGATTATAATAACACCGCCTGCTTTCACGCGCGGTAAAAATTTATTAACGCTTGGCTTGTTCATTGCAATCACCACATCGGGTGCGGTAATAATAGGGCTTGCAATCATAGTGTCCGAAACCACAACGCTACAGTTGCTTGTGCCACCGCGCATTTCGGGGCCGTAGCTTGGAAGCCATGTAACTTCTTTTCCGCCCGATATCGCCGCCAAGCCTATAAATTGCCCAAGGCTTAACACGCCTTGTCCGCCGAAGCCTGCTATAATCATTTTTTCTTGTTTGTTTTTCATATCTACCTCAAAGTTCTGTTTTAAGAATTATCTAATATCTGTCAGGAATTATTTAATATCCTTAAAAACGCCGAGCGGATAATGGTTTGTAAGTTCTTTCTTCACAAAGGCGCAAGCCTCAATAGGATTCATTTTCCAATTGGTGGGGCAGGACGACAAAAGTTCAACCATGGTAAAGCCTTTGCCTGCCTTTTGATATTCAAAAGCCTTTTTAACAGCTTTCTTAGCTTTTAGCACACTGCCTGCGTCTGCCAAGGAAACGCGTTCAATATATGCCGTGCCTTTAAGTTGCGCAAGCATTTCGGATACATTTATAGGATTTCCGTGCGATTGATTTCTGCCGAGGGGGGTTGTGGTTGAGCGTTGCCCCGGAAGGGTGGTGGGTGCCATTTGCCCGCCCGTCATTCCGTAAATTGCGTTATTGATAAAGATAACGGTTATATTTTCACCCCTCGCCGCCGCATGCACGATTTCCGCCGCGCCTATGCTTGCAAGATCGCCGTCCCCTTGATAGGTAAAAACTATCGTATCGGGATTGCATCTCTTAATGCCTGTGGCAACTGCAGGCGCTCTGCCGTGCGCCGCCTGTTGCATATCGCAGTTAAAGAACTTGTAAGCAAAAACAGCACAGCCCACGGGTGCAACCCCGCACGCGTTGCCCTCTGCGCCAATTTCCTCAAGTGCTTCTGCCACAAGCCTATGTGCAATACCGTGTGTGCAACCTGCACAAAAGGTAAGCGGTGTGTCTGTTAACATTTTTGATTTTTGAAATACTACTGCCATTTTTCTCTTTTTGTTAGTGATTGGTGGTTATTTGCCTACGGCGCGTAACGCGCGTTATAATAAGTATATAACTTGTTACGATAAAGCGCAAACGATTGGGGCTAATTCAGAATTCAGAATTCAGAATGCAGAATTATGGATTATCTAATAATGATATTTAGAATCCACCATTCGTAAATCGTAAATCGTAAGTCGTCATTACTCTTGATGAGATTTAGAATCCTTCATGTTTCTCGTTTATCGTTTCTCGTTTCACTTTTCCCTTTCTCAGGCAAAAGGCTATTCCTCTCAGGGTGGTAAAGTGCGGAAAGCATTCTTAGTTTTGCAATCGGGATATCTTCGTTGAGTTTGTTAACCAAATTCTTCATATATTCGCGTTGGCTTACATGGTTTTTGGGGCAAGGGTTAAAAACCACAGGCAAAGCGTGCTTTTTGGCAAAGCATTTAACTTCGTCCTCTGATATGTAAATCATGGGGCGGATAAGCGTCATATCCGTTCTGTCCATGTAAGAAACGGGCTTAAAGGTGGAAAGCCTGCCCTCATAAATAAAAGATAAAAGGAAAGTTTCAAGCAAATCTTCCGCGTGATGCCCAAGCGCAAGTTTATTTGCGCCTATTTTAATCGCAGAGGTATTAAGCGCACCGCGCCTCATTTTTGAACACAAAGAACAAGGATTTTTTTCCTTTCTTTCAGTAAAAATAATTTCGGCAATTTCGCTTGGTTCAATAATATATTCCACACCAAGGTTTTTGCAATATTCTTTTAATGCTTCAACTTCTTTGGGGTTAGTATCTTTAAATCCCAAATCAATGGTTATCGCTGTAAGTTTAAATATTTCAGGGGAAAATTTTTGATAAGCCTTTAAAAGGGTTAAAAGAAGCAAGCTGTCCTTCCCGCCCGAAAGCCCCACGGCGACATGATCGCCCATGTTTATCATATTATAATCCGTAAGCGCGCGCCTTAGCGAACTCAAAAGTTTTTGCATAGTTTAATTTTATAATTAAACCCTGCCAAATAGCAACCTCTTGCAAATTGTTTGTTATTTTTCGCTTTTTATTGTATACTGAAACCATAAAAAATGATTTAAAGAGGTGTTTTATCATGGCAATAACCAAGGATATGCTAATTATAGACGCATTAAAGCAAGGCAATGTGGAAGCAATGGCAGAAGTGCTTTACGGCTTCGGTATGCACTGCTTGGGTTGCAAGCTTGCAAGTGGCGAAACTCTTGAACAAGCCGCAGCCGTCCACGGCGTGGATATTGATTTAATGCTTGAAGCCTTAAACGAAGCAGCGAATTCTGTTTAGCAAAAGTTAGCCCTTTTCAAGACAAAACGAAACCACGAAATCGGTAGCTGCTAAAGAGTGTACGGCGCGATTCTGTTGCTATAGCTACAAAATTATGCACAATACACAGCGCACAGTGCGCGTCAGAGCAATTCCGCACAGAAAACACCAAATGTCAACCGCCAATCACCAAAAAACCCGCACTTCTGTGCGGTTTTTTTGTGAGGTATGAAAATATTTTTGGCACTTGTTAAAGAGTTTATGCTGTAATTTTGTTGCTATAGCAACGGAATATCGCAAAGCGAGGCTTTGCGGTGATATTTTCCCTGCGGAAAAATGATATTGCTATGCAATGATATTCGCTACGCAAATGATATTTGCCTTATGGCAAGTGTATGATAAATTTAGAATGCAGAATTAAGGACGAAATTATAAAATATTAAATATGAAATATGAAATATAAGAACCTGCCTGTGGCAGAACCTTGGTGTCGCCTTGCAGGCTTAACTAAAAATATAAATTGAGGATTCTAAATCTCATTAAGAGTAATGACGACTTACAACTTACGATTTACGAATTATGGATTTAGTTATCATAACTCTAATCCCAAACAACTAATCATCAATCTCAAACAATAATTCCATAATTTATATTTCATATTTCATATTTCATATTTCCACATTTCCATTTTTCACTCTTCTTTCCCCGTTTACTGCCCAGTTTGGCAAAAAATTTGTAGTAAATAAAAAGTCTTTTGTTGTTTTTGGTTAATGTATTGACGGATTTTTAAATTCATGTCAACATTGGTGTTTATTTGGTGTTGCTGGTATGTTAGCATGTTAGGTTAGCGTGCAGAGAGAGGGTTATTTTCAGTTTACTGCCTATTTTTGGCAGAAAATGTGCAGTAAACAAAAAAAGTTTTAAAACATTCAAAAAAGTATTTACAGCCGTGCGAAAAAGTGCGACAATTGAAGCGTGGGGTTATGCGCGCTACGCTTTCGCGTACGCGTAATAAAATAGTTGCGCATGGCGCATATAAAGGCGAGGGGCGAGAAAAATATAAAATATGAAATATAAAATATAAATTTCGGAATCTAAATATCATTATTGAGTAATCCGCAATTCTGAATTCTGAATTCTTAATTCTGAATTAATCCACAATTCGTACTTCGTACTTTGTACTTTGTACCTCGTACTTCAAAACGAAACACCAACCACCAATCACCAAACACCAACAACTAACCACCTTATTAAAAAAGAGGAAACAGACATGAGAAGATTTTTAGCTATGAACAAGAACGCCATTACAAAAGTTGCGATTATTGCGCTAATTTTAGCGGTTATCACAACCATAGTGCTTGTTAGCGTGCCGTTAGGCGGAAGGGGTAGCGATTCCCGCTTGCCTTCGGATCACGGCAATGTGATTTTAAGCCCGCCGATTGATAACCCTCTCGGCAAGTCTTACGAATACACAATCCGTAAGCAGGGTTCAACTTACATAGCGGAAAGCTATTATGTTAGCACGGGCGCGTACACAGTTGCGCAAGGCTTGGTGCTGAACAACATAATGGGCGCAATCCGTGAGGACGCAGACGGCGCGGACAGCGAAGTGCTTTTCGGGCAAGGGCAAACCCTCAATGTGGGCGATGATGCTTTAAGGTTCTTCAATAACGATTTCATGATTCCTTGGGGAACTGTTACCGTAAGCGGAACTATCACAGGCACGGGCGGTAACACCGCAGTGGTTGTGGTGGAAGTTCCTAACATTATCTTTAACGCGAACGCGACTGCCACGGGCGCAGGCGAAGCAATCCGCTTTGCAAGCGAAGGTGATTTAACGATTCAAAGCGCGACTATCGCAAACAGCGGTAGCGGTACTGCAATCCGCAATATGGGTGAAGGTAGCTTGTACGCAATTGCCTCAACGCTCACAAGCAACGGCTCGGCGGTAGTGGTTAACCAACTCGGCACAGCGGTTTTAGATAATTCCACCGTTACTAACACAGGTTCGGCAGGCTTTGCGCTAAATAACAGCGATATAGCCGTTATCACCGAAGGAAGCACGGTTACTTCAAGAGGAACTGTTGCCACGGTTTATAGCCAATACAGCGCAAAGCTAACAGTGGGCGCAAAAAGCGCGGTTATAGCTTCTGGCATTGCAAAAGTGGAAAACACAGGGCTTGGCTCTGCAATCCAAACGCTTTCCACAGATTCAGCCACTCAAATTTTGGCAAGTGCGCAAATTTTAAATAACAGTTCTTTTGCCACAATTCAATATTCAGGCACAGCCACCCTTTTAATTACAGGCGCGAAAGTGGCAAACGCTGGCGGTGGTGCGTCCATTAACAGCACGGTTGAGGGCGGAAATATTACGCTTGGCGGTTTGGTTCAAATCACTGGCGAAATCCGCATTTTCCCAAGCCAACTCGGGGTAGATGTTTCAAGCACACCTTCAAGGTTTAACCCCGGTTCGGCGGTTTTCAATGTGTGCGTGAACGGCACTTCCCCCCAAGATTTCGGCGTGGGAAGCAAATTCGTGCTTAACGGTTCGGTTTTCAGCAACAATTTCACACTTACGAACACTGGCTTTATTGCAGGAAAAGGGCTTGGCGCGGATAGCGTTCACCTTGTGATGCTTGTGGCAAATGTGGAAACCTCGGATTATTATATCGTTACAAAAGCTAACGATTTATACACAGTTTCTGGTGAATATACCCCTGGGGGTAACAGATATTCTTTGGCTAACGGAATTACCTCAGCCAAGGCTTCGGCAGAATTGATTAAATCTTCCGCAGGCGGAAGAGATGTTAGCATTTTCTTTGGCTGGGCAAACCTTGCCACGGCTTTCGGCAGAGATATTTTTGAAATCAGCGGTTCGGGCTGGGGCGAAGTTACGCTACTCGGAAACCTTGCGGGCATGGTTCAAATCGGCGAAGCAAAAGATTATAACAGGGATACTTGGTTCAGCACAGTGGGCGTGAATGTTATTAGCTACGCTAACATTGCTTATTCAAGTTCAGATTCCCCCGCTATCCGCTTATGCGTTAATTCAACCTTAACCATTCTTGGCGGTGCGGTTATTTCTTCGCAAGGCTATGCGGTAGGCATGGACAGCGGAATAGATTGGGACACAGGCTATAATTTATCTGAAGCCTCATTCTTGCATATTAACGGCGCAAGTGCAGTGGTAGACGGCGTGGACGGCGGAACGGTTCTTCTTGAAAAAGGCACAATCCGCTACCAAGTGTACTACACTTATTTTACAATGACTGGCGGAACGCTAACCAATATAGAATACACTTACTTGCTTGAAGGTTCGCACATTTCGGGCGGTGAAATTACTTCGGCTACTAACGGCAATTCTTATGTTTTGTTTGACGGCAGTTACACAATATCAGGCGGTAAAATAACTTCACATTCTGATTATGCGTTTAGAACAGGCTGGGACGCTTACGGTGGGGATTTAACTGCGGTAATTGATAACACAGGCGGAAACCTTGTGCTTGATATAAAGGGCAAACTTTTATGCTACGGCTATTATGAAATATTCAATATAGATACAGTTGTGGGTGACGGTATTGGTGGTGCGCGCGATATTACCTTGATTAACAGCAAGATTGTGGCAAACAACGGTGATGGGCTTAGAGGCGATGGCGGTGGCTTTTTAAGGGCTGAAATCATTAACAGCCATATTGAGGCATTGTACGCTGGCTTATATATTGATTCACTTGTTGGCGAATCAATCATATCGGATAGCACGATAATATCGCACTCGTATTACGCTCTTGCTGGGTTCTATTCTTACGGCAATGACGCTTTCCTTACGATAACAAACAGCACAATAACTTCCTATGATTCTATAGCGGTAACTTTAGCTATTCCGTTCTTAATTGAGGACGGCACGATTAGTGCGCCAAGCAGTGGCATTGCATTTCAAATTAACGATGCACCTGCTACGGTAAAAAACAGCACAATCACGGGCGATATACAAATTTGGAACGAAACTTCATTCTTTACACTCGGTGG
Source organism: Bacillota bacterium (assembly GCA_009781445.1). GTDB lineage: Bacteria > Bacillota > Clostridia > Christensenellales > DTU072 > WQYD01. The sequence goes on from WQYD01000005.1 coordinate 45,603, forward strand.
CGAAATAATACTAAACGGTTCAATAGTATTAGTTCCGCAGGATGTTGGGGGCGCTGGGCTTGCTTTGGACGATTGCTTTGTTCCTATGCAAACTTACCAACTGCATTTGGCAGGTTCGTACGGTGTGGAATATGAACCGGGGGCATTGGTGGTTGCTAACGGCGGAACACATATTTCTTACTTTGAGGCAAGTTCTATAGATCCGCCCTCACGCGTTGAGTTGGCTTTAAGCATGCGCCCTGGATTTGAAAATGATATCGTGGTAGAAGGCGCAGACGATAGCAGAGGATTTGATTATATAATCCGTGCAGACGGCGTGTTCTGCGCAGATACCAATTTCAGAATATCTGCTAACAATCTTCAAGAGGGCTTAAATGCAATCCGCAGAGATGCAAGAGGGCAAAGCGTTAACATTACAATTGAGGGTACGGCAGGAATTAACAGCTGGAATCCAAGCCCCTCGGCAACAAACACCCGCCGTTTTGAAAATGACGGTTCAAGCAGGTGGGGTACAATACACCTTTATGCTGATAGCTATCATTTCACCATTAACACCACTAATAACTATTTGAATACTCTATTTGTGGTAGGCACAGGCGTTCATGTGGTTAGCTACATTAACGCTTCACGAATCCACGGCGATCAATACGAAACACAAACAAACAATGACGATTTGATTTTTGATGTGCTTGAAGGCGGTAGGCTAACAATAGCGGAAGGGCTTTTGATTAACAAATATGCAGATAGGCACACAAATGTTATCAGGCTTGCTGAAAACAGCACGCTTAAAGCCGAAGCAATAATTAACGGCGGTGATATTTTTGGCGGATTTATTATCGGTGGCGGTACGCTAACCATGAACGCTGGGGATGTTTCCATATTCTACTCGTTCTCTTCAAGCAGTTCCCCTCAGTATGCAATTAACAATGTGCATACCGCAATTTCTATCGGAAGTGGCGGAACTTTGAACATTAGAGGCGGTTACATAAACATTAACCAAATGACAGGTTACTCAGTGAACCTTCTTGCAATCGGAAGCGGTGATAGCCTTGCAAGCACCGATGACGATATTACCATTTCAATCACAGGCGGTACAATAGACATAAGGCAACAATCCACATTCGCGCGCCTTACTGCTATAGACGCGGGTCGCGCGGGCGCGAACATATTAATAAGGAATGCAGAGTTGAATATTACTCAGCTTTGCACAAGCAGTGGCACGGCTACCGCTTTAATTACAAGGACGGAAGCCACAATCACATTTGATAACGCTACCATTGATATTAACCAAAACGGCGCATCTGCTTCCTCTGTGGGAATTGCAAGCGGTACTAACGGTATCTTTAACATTACGGATAGCACGGTGGAAATGACGGATAGCACCCCAAGGCTTATCAATGTACAAACTAACACACTTCTCACAATCACAGGCAGTGAAGTGCTTACAGTAAGCACATATCAACAGGTTTCCACCTCTTATTATGTTATCCAAGCCTCAAATGAAAGCATAGTAACGGTTATAGACAGCTTAATCAGAAGTTTCAGCGGAAATGCGATTATCGCACAAGGCGGAAGCACAATCAGGCTAATCAGCGGAACTGTGCAATCAGGCACAAGTGCTTCGGCAAGATCCATTACGGATACTTCTTCTGCCTCAGCCACAAACCAAGCCACAATTGAATTTAACCCTAAAGCCCTTGAAATTAAGGGTATTATGAAAATCAATTCCGAAAAACTTTTCGTGATTGAGGTTGAAGGCCCTGATATGGGGCAAATGTTCTTATTCCACATTGAAATTAACGGCGAAAGTTTTGTGGATTTCTCTTTGGGTTCAATAGCGGTTATGGAAGGCGAACAATACGCACTCAGATTCCGCTCAAGCCAAGGCTTCTCAATGGCAATTTGCCCATTTAGTTCGGCGGAATTCCCCGGATACGGAAACTTGATTCTTGGTATCAGCTTGCCCGAAATTGAACTATTTTACATAATCAGGCATAACACAACTTCAGGTGATTACCGCTACGATGTGTTTAAAACAGACGAAGAGGGCAATGAAGAACAAATAGTGGAAAACAAAGCCATGGAATACGCCCTTGCAGACACACGCGTGGATGCAAACGGTGCTGTGGCAGAACTTTACTTTGAAAATGTTAACACAAATATAAGGATTGATTTATATAACTTCTATGACGAAGCATGGGGCCCCATTGTTCTTCGCGGACAAGTTTACAGCACTTTAAGCACTGATTACACATTCAAAATATCTGAAAATATGCAGGTATATATGGATATGGACTTAACAAGTTCACAAAGTGCAGGCGGTGCGGTGCAAGTGGCAGGCACAACCGCGCTTAGAAGTACCTTATATATAATAGACGGCACGATTTCTTACGCAAGTAGCGGAACAATTATCCATGCAAGAACATCCAATGTGTTCATTATCGGCGGTAGGGTTGAAAGGCTTGCAAACGGAAGCAACACAGCAAGCGGTTCGGTGGTTGATATAAGTGATAACACTTCGCAATTTTACATTGAGGGTGAAGATACGCGTATCATAAACCACCAAAATGCAGGAAGCGCGGAAAACACGCTTGCCACATTGCGCCTCGGAAGCACTGCTAACGCGGTGTTCATGGGTGGCAGAATTCTATCCACCGGAACAGTTAACACAATTTACGCGCAAGGCGCAACGATATCACTTCGCGGTGGTCAAATTATTAACACAGCGGAAGGAATTGCTATTTACAATGCCTCGGCTTCGGTAAATATTTCAGGCGGTACGATTTCTGCGCTTGGCGGTTATGCTTACTGGGGTGCAACAAGTATTTCTTACCATAACTCATTGTCAGGACAGCTTTCAATGAGTGGCGCACCCAAATTCATTGGTGATTTCTCTGTAAATTCCAACCTTCTTTCCGCAAGCACAACCTTAAACCTTGGCAATGATATTATTAAGGTTTATTTAAGGGGCAACTTGGCAGACGATTGGACGCTCGGCACAATCGTAATGCGTGGCGGTGTTGCGCACATGGCGAACTTTAACTTTATCTTCGTGAACCCAGCTTCCGATGCAGGTTCAGCCTACTTCTTTGGTGCAGGGCTTGGCTCAAGTGCTAACCATGTGGTGGTAAGCCATGCCAAAATGGGTACGCAAACTTACGAATACTACTATTTGCAAGTTACAGGCGGAAGAAGCATGGTTAGAGGATACTTTGCAGACGGTACATGGTACACGATTATGGACACGGCAACCGTTTCAAGCGGTGCTTTAAGCAGAACATTCCAATTCGCAATACCTCAAGATGCCATTGCCTCGCCTACAGTTGATTTGATTTTCGGCTTCAACGGCGATCCTTTCAACCTTGGCACTCAAACTATGAGTTTAACTTCCACATGGACGCTTTCGGGCAAAATAGTTTCATTCACAGGAAACATTATCGGTAACTTAAATTCCACATATAGTTCCTTAGTTAGCTTAAATGCCGAACTTTCGGGAAGCTATCCAAGGGAAATTCTATTTGACGCACAAATTCACAACTTCGGAACAGCCCCCGCATTATCAGTGGGCAGAGAGGGTGCTACTCAAGCAGGCGTTAGCTTCCTTGGCGGTATTGTTAAAAACACCGGTGGCGGTTCGGCACTTCAAATTTCAGGTGTGTACAGATCAAATAACGGCTACCTCACGGCTATTTCGGATTCTACCGAACCCACGGTAACATTCTCAACCCACCGCCGTAGCTATGAAGTTCACGGCTTGCACGCCACAAACCTCGGCAGTGGCCCTGCCCTCGGTATCACAGGCGTAATCGGTGAAAGGGGATTGGGCAACACCTCAGTTCATTACACCATTAGCGGTGAAAACACTGTTCTTCGTTCGGAAGGCGGTGCAGGCATTTTCTTTAGTGCTTTCCATGACGAAACGGCGGCGGTTGAAACCTCTTTCACAATGCTTGGCGGTACTGTTTCAGGGCTAACCGCAGGAATTCACATTACAGGACACACAAGTGTTCACCGTCCGCTTGAAGTTAACATTAACGGCGGAACAGTGTTCTCTAACAACGGAAACGCGGTGGTTATAGGGCAGTACGCAACACTAACATTTGCAGTGGAAAGAACGGATAAAGCAACTTCTGCGCCTGTTCTTTATTCAATAAGTGGCTACGCGCTTCACTTCACTAATTATTTAAGAGATATCTATATTGGCGAAGAAGCAACTGTTTACTCAATAAACAGCTATGCAATTATTACACAAGGGCATTTATACATTAATTCGTCAAACAGCGCGGAAATCCCCACCAAAATATATTCCGTGAACGGTGTAGCAATTGCGATTGATGGTTATAGCCTTTGGGGTTCTACAGTACATTTTGTAGATAACGGCGGTGAAATAGTTATTTTCTCTGAAGGGGGTTACGCAATAGCAGTTTCTGGTTCGGGCAATGTTAGAGGCTATGGAACTTCCACCCAAGTAACCATTTATTCAATCCCAAGCCATGCAATTTATGTGTATGGTTTTGGCGGTATTCATTTGGATTCCATGAGGGCTTCTGTTTATATTTATTCAGAACTTGATATTCCAGTGTATTTACAAAGCACATGGACTAACAGCCAATCTCATTTCCATGTAGCTAACCGCATTGTTAACTTTGCTGAGGATATGCCCTCTATTTATACCGCACAAAGTATTAACCTTGCGCACGGTAGTGGCAACACTTCCCCTGTGGGTATTGAGGGGCATATTCTTCTTGATTATAGTGCCACAATTCAGCTAAGCAACTCTTCTGCGCCAAAAGGTGCTAACGAAACAGGCGAAGTTTCCGTGAGGCTTGCAGGCGAACCTAATGTTGATTGGGTTACGGGTGCAATTGTTGCAACAAATAGCGGACACGCTTCACAGCTTGCACTCTTTACTCATTACACTCTTGACGGTGAGGGTGATATTCAATTGCGCCGTGTTTCAAATAATATTGTGATTTACTTCGCAGGCGTTCCTGCTGAACCGGGGTATAACGACTATATTATTTATAACAACACAAGCGGTGGCTTCACTCTTCTTGAGGGTGCCACAAATTGGCAGTTCTCAAACCATGATATGGAAAATATTATTTCCGCATTAGACTTCAGAACTCAGCATTTTGCCCAACAAACTGGCAATTATATGTTCACGCTTAGGTTCGGAAGGACGGATAGTGAATGGCTTAATATCGGCGATCAAACCGTGTTCTTTATAAACGGTATGTTGGGTTTCTACATGCTTGGCAATATCAGAGGCAGTTCAAGCGAAGGCGTGGTGGTATTTCACGGACATCTCTGGGGCTACAGTGGCGTGATAATAAGCTGTAACATAACAAGTGAAGGTAGTGGCTTAGCACTTGCTTCTAACGGTGCATGGCTTCATTTTGCACGCGGTACAATTCAAAACACAGGCACAGGCGGTGCATACTCTGATAAATCGGGGCATTGGGACGGTATGTGGTGGGGTGGTTGGGAATATGCCCCCTATACCCATGTGGGTAGCAACTTGCCCGTATCCTTCCTATCAAATTCTGCCACAGTGCCTACCGTGTATATAAGTGGTTTGTTATACCTTTACGGCAAAAATGTAACAATTAAAAACACAGCTTTAGGCGGAACGGCACTTCATATGCAAGGCGGGGCGGACATTTCACTTGATTATTATAATAATCGCTATTACGGGAACGGAAGTTACGAAGATCAAATGTCAAGATTGTACAGTAACGGAATTTCCCCTTATATGTTCGCGATAATTGATAACGCAGTATCGGCAGAACTGCCCCACGGTTTAATCCTTATTGAGGGTTGCACAGGAATTTTAATTCCTATTGGCGGGGATGTGCGCGTAATGGTTGGCGATCCAAGAAGGGTTTCGGGTTCAATCACAATCAGAAGCAACGGCATTGGTTCAGCAGTTGAAAACCACGGCGTGTTCTTATTAAAAGATCCGAATGTGGTACCCCCTTCCATGGGCCCAAGAAACTGGGGCGGTGGCGGTGAATACCAAGTGACGGACTTTAACCCTAATGTGCAAGTTCTTGTAACCTCTTCAGGGGATTACACGATATTTAGCACAGGGTATATGCTAATTCCCGCATACTCTAATGTGCAGATTGTAAATTCAGGCACAGGCTATGCTATTTACGGCTGGGAACCCGATCCCGACTTTTATGACTACCATGGTAATTGGTATTGGTGGGGGAATTTGTATTATGAAGCCGGCATGATTGATATTTTTGCAGAATCAGTGGCATATACTCTCGGCTATGAAAACGATTACGGTGAATGGACAATTCTTTACTTAATTCAAGAGGTTACTTTAGGGCAAAACATTACGGGCAAAATTTCGGTATACGCGGAACATTTCCGTGCGCAACTATCAGACGGCTGGGGCGGACATAGGGACGAACACGGCAATTGGACAAATCTTTACGCCCCTGCGCACTTCCCAAGTTCATTCCCTATCACTTTAAGCGGTGAATTCGGAATTGATTGGCATGAAGGTAGCAGAGTAATGTGGTGGGGTGCGCCTTACGCTAACGAAGTGTTGCTTACTAACAGAGGCTTTATTGCTTCCCCCGGGCGCAGTTATGAAGACATGGACGATCTTGTGGCAACAAGCTACATTCCTCTTGGTATTTACACAATAACCCAAAGCGGTAACTACTTTATGGTAATGGGCGAACGCTTGGGCGGTGCGCCTTACCTTGTGGCTTATGACGGTGATTTGAATTTTGCATTCGGCGAAATCCAATATGACGCAAGAAATCTAACTGAAATCACAATTAACTTCGGCTTACTGGGTAGCCCCCTAAATATCGGCGCACGCGGTAATATCACCCTAAGCGGTGCATGGCCTAAAACTAACTTTGCAGGCACGCTTGACGCTTCCTTTAACGGATATTTATTTAGCTACGGTAGCGGTGTTAACATTGCAACCACTGCAAATATTGCTAACGCAAGCGGTGGCGTATTTAACCAAACAGGCGGTAGCCTTTCCATAGAAGGCGGTAACATTACCGCAGTGGGCAGGGCAGTTAATGCCACAGGCGGAATGGTTTACATGAGTGGCAACCCTCAAATCCAAGGCAGAATCAATGCAGGGATAGCAGGAATTGACGCTTCGGGATTAGTACCTACCACAACCCGCCTTTATGTGGTGGAATCCGAAAATGCAGTCCCCGGCAATGTTATGATAATTAACGGCGCGCAGTGGGCAAGAAACTTTGCTTTCGCAAGCAATGGTTACTTCTTTGCAGTTGGCACAGGCATACACGAAAACCACCTTGTGGTATCCGATATTGCCACCAAACTTTATGCTTATGAAATCACTAAGAGTGGTAACACATATATCGCCACAGGCTACCGTTCAGACGGTGCAAGATATGTGGTGGATAACGGCGTTGCGGATAGCGTGCAATCAGCGGTAGATGCCATTAAGGTAGACGCTGAGGGCAATAATCTATCAATCACATTTGTGGATTTCAGCGAAGTGCTTGATATTAACACAAATCTCGTAACCTTAAATAACGCAATCGGCACATGGGGTACAATCACCCTTGCAGGCGCAATTATTAGCAATGTTAACGGCGGAAGTGATTCAGCGGTTATTATCATTGAAGACGGCGTAAGCGTTCAAAGTTTCCTTGATATCACTAACAGCGGTAACGCCTATGCCTTTAGAAATAACGGCGCAGGCACGCTAACAATCACAACCGGTAGCGTGCTTAACACAGGCACTGGAAGCGTTATCGGAAACTACGGCGGTGGCACGCTTGCTATCGGTGGCGGTACGGTTAATTCTTCCACAAAAGAGGCAATTATATCCACTGGCGGTATTGTGGATATCTTCGGCACAACTTCGCAAGTTGTCGGCAAAGGCGAAGCGGTACTTCTTGTGTCAAATACGGCTTTAAAACTTAACGGTGGCTTGGTTACCAATGCAAGCGGTGCAAATGATTATGCGGTTAAGTTAACTGATAATCAGTCCTCTTTAACAATCGGCGGTAGCCCCAAATTGGTTGGCAATCTTGGTGCTTATCCCGAACAAATCACAGTTATAAATACCTTTAATCCCACTTCCGTTTATAGCGTTGTTCCTCAAGGTTCGTATCAAACGGATTGGAATGTTGGGGATATTTATGTGTTCGGCGGTGCTAACTTCTTGCTTAACTTCATGCTTGAAAACGAAGAAGGCTTAAGCCTTAATAAGCAAGGCAATAACCTTATCGTTTCCACAGAATCACCTGCTATTTACCGTTATAGAATTGTTAACGGTGTTTATCCTCTTTACGAAGTTTATGGCTTCTATGCCAATAATCAAGAGTTCTTAATGAGTAATAGCCTTCCGGGTATTCCTGAGGCTTTAAACCTAATCAATTCAGACGCTAACGGTGCAAATGTGGAAATCATTTTCGGCAAAGGCGGTTCTGATATTCTTGATATGCGTGCGCCAAGCATTCAGTCACCTTTCAATGTGGCTTTCAATAACGATAACGGCGTTTGGGGCAACATTACACTTCTTGGTTCTGCATTTAAATATGCACGCCCTATAATTCTTGACGGTGTAACAGTGGTAAGCAGGGCAAACATTTCAAAGCATGAATATGACATGGGCGTGTTTGAATTGTTTGACGATGTTACCTTTACTATTGAAAGCGGTTTGTTAGAATCTTGGGCTGATATAGTGTATTTCTCAGGTTCAAGATCAACGCTTAATGTAACGGGCGGTGAATTAATATGCTATTCCGGTACTAACGGTTATGCTATCAATATGTCGTCCGTAGAATCGCACAACATTGTTAACATTTATGGCGAAAACACAAAAATTATCGGTGCAAGCGCAATTAGCATAAGTGGCGAAGGTTCAACCGTAAATGTTTATGGCGGGGAACTAATCAGCAGAAGATTCTCTGTTATTGATCAAGGTTGCTATACTACCCTAAATGTTTATGACGGCAGTATTTTAGCTGAACACGGTTGGAACGGCGTACTTTGGGGCTGTTGCTATTCGGTAATAAACATTTACGGCGGACTACTTGAAAACCTAAACCCTGTTGATGACGATTATAATTACAACCCCATTGTGGACGATATTCACTCAAGCATTTGGATGCAAGGTGCAGAGTTTAATATTTACGGCGGTACAATTAACGCGCTTGTTTATGCTAAGTATTGCCATTTTGGTTGGTGTTGTGACAGTGTGGACGCAATAGTAACCTTAGGCGGTACGCCCGAAGTTAACAGGACTATTATTCTTGTTAGCGGATCTGTGGCAAATGTGGTAACAAGCGGTGCTAACGCATTTAACCCCCAAGGCAATATTTACACATTAGAAGTTCGTGGCGGAAGAGCGGGCGATATCGTGGTTCTTAACGGTGCAAACTTCTTAAGCCGTTTTAACCTTATTAAGAGTTCATTTACCCTTGAAGTTATCGGCAATAACATTGTTCTTTCAAATAGCGCACCCAAAACTTATGAGTACACAATCGTGGAAGAAAATAGGGGCGGAAATATCGGCTTTGCAGTTTACGGCGAAAGGGTAAACGGTGCTATTTATGAAGTTATCTTCACAAGCGTTATTGCAGATGCTATTAACGCAATCCGTTCAGACGCCTCAGGCTTTGATTGCAATATCACCTTTGGCAAAGACGGCGAAACCTTGGATATTGGTTCGGCTTCGGCTGTATTCAGCAATGCGGGCATTAGCACATGGGGAACAATTTACCTCTTTGGTAGCTTATCCGCAGGCGTAACCTCTGCTAACTCTGCCACACTTCGCATTGAAACAGACGCAGTTGTACTTTCTTGGGCAACCGTTGAATCTTACGCGGTGGGCAATGCAGTTCAGCATATGGGCGCGGATATTCTTTATATTCGCGGAACTGTTATAAACAGCGCAGGCGGTAGATCAGCTGTAAATATGTCCTCAGGCACATTAGAGTTTGAAGAAGCGGTTGTTACCTCAAACGGTTCGTCTGCCACTGTGGCAAACTTGGGTTCGGGCAGGCTTGTTATTGAAAACGGTAACCTAATTGAAAACACTGGCACAGGTTCAGCAGTCCAAGGTTCAGACACAGGCTTAATCTTCATGGATCGTATATCCACAATCCACGGTAACATTTCCGTGTTTGTTAACACGCTTCATGTTCGCGTATTCAACCCTGCTGTTAACGATAAATTCTATATTGATTTAAGAGGAAATCTTGGTGAAGATTTTGTAACTGGTGATAGCGTGGTTATCGGCGGTGCAAACTACTTTGATAACTTCTATTCCGCAAACCAAAGCAACTATTGGTTCGCACTTGGCGAAGGCGCAAAGATTAATGATATTGTTGTGGGCGGATATAAAACTTACGAATATATCATTTCTAATGTTGGCGCAGGTTCATATAAGGTTGAAAGCGCGCTTTCTAACGGTTCAAGATTCCAAATTGCTTTCGGGCTTTGCATTCAAGAATCTTTAATGACAATCCGCCACGATGCCGAAAGCTACGATGTTAAAATAACATTTGAAAATGTGGATTTAGGCAATAGTTCCGTAACGATAAGTGATTATGATTTCATGGGCTACACTGGCACATGGGGCGTGATTTCAATTTACGGTGATATCACTTCTGAGGGTTCAACCGCCACGGTTATCACGGAAGACGAAGTTATCGTTAAGAGTTTTGCAAACATTTCTAACACAAGTGATAACGGCAAAGCGGTTCTTCACGGCAGTGCGCAAATGCTTGCGATTGCAGGTGGTGAGATTAACGGCAGTGTTTCTGCTTTAATCACTGCGGGCATTCTTGCACTAACCAATACCCCTGTAATTAACGGCGATATTGCTGTGTTCAGTTCTCAGCTTGATGTTTCGGCTGTGGGCGCGTTTGTACCTCAATCAAATCAGTACACCGTTCACCTTCTTGGCAATTTCAGCACAGGAAGCGTGGCAGTTGCTGGCGCAGGAAACTTCTTAAGCAATTTCGTGCTTTCAGATAGCTTAGCCGAAACTTATAGGATAGTAAGAGGCACAGGCACAAATAGTAACCACCTTGTTCTTGCAGGCTTTATTAGTGAAATCCATATCACTAATGTGGTAGCCCCTGTGGGCGGGCAAACGCCTAATTTCACTTCTGCATTACCCGCGCATTCTTCTTATAGCGTGGTAGAAACTTCTTGGGCGCCTGTGGCAGGTTCGTTTGGTTACGGCACTGTGTACACAGTCCGCGTAACGGTATCTGCAAGTGCTAACTATAGCTTTGCGGATATAATAGGCTTCGCCACAATTAACGGAAGCGTTGCCGAAGTTACATATAACTTAAACGGCACTATAACCTTAGCACTATCCTTTGCAAAAACCGCCTGCGCGCCTTGCGATTGCTGTGGTTTCCACTTCGGCGAACTTTGCGGTGAGGAAGATTGCGAATTTACCAAGGCTTGCAACTGCCGTTTCTGCGATTGTTGCGGTAAGTGCCAAAGGCATGCTGATCCTGAAGAGTGCTGTTGCGATAGGTGCTATTGCTATTTCTGCGCTTGCGGTGTTTGCTTAGAGTGCGATTGGTGCGAACATTCTTGCACGCATTGTGCAGACGAAGGCTGTTGCTGGTGCGATTGGGAAAATTGCGGTGTTTGCTATTGCTATCTTTACGGCGAAGAAGGCAACATTCGTTGCTGGGGTTGCACTGTTCATGATATATTCTGCGAAAATTGTTGCGAGGCTTGCGAATGCACAACTTGTGATAATTGCAACGCATGGTGCTTATGCCCCTGCGGTGGTTGTTCAAAATGCGGTGATTGCACCTGCGATTGTGAGCATTGCGGTGATCAAGGCTGTTGCTGGTGCGAATGGGATATCTGCTATGGCTGTTATTGTTGCAGTATCTGCTTAATTCATGAATCCTGCGATTGCGAGGTTTGTGGCTATTGCTGGCAGTGCGGTTGGTGCGGTTACGAATGTGATTGCCCCTGCAAACTTTGCGGATATGAGGGTTGTTGCGTATGCGATAGCGAAAATTGTAAAAGATTCCCCTGCCCCTGCCCTGATTGCGATCATTGCGGATTCCATGTGGATTGCTGTGGCTATTCAAGTTGCAGTTGCAGAGATTGCGGTTGCGAATTCTGCGGTTGCGGTGCTTGCTATCTGCATGACGAACCTTGCGATTGCGAATGTTGGAACTGCGGTGATATAGGCTGTTGCTATTGCGAGGATACTTGCTATGGCTGTTGGTGTTCTATTTGGGGCGAGGGCTTCCCTTGCAGTAATTGTTGCGTGCCACACGGGCTTTGCGATTGCGTTGCTTGTGGCGAATGTGGCGTGTGCCTTTGCGCTTGCGGTGCTTGCCCAAATTGTGACGGTTGCGAACATAATTGCCAATTCTGTGAAGACGAAGGCTGTTGCTGGTGCGAATATTGGTTATGCTATGGTTGCTGGTGCTGTGGCAATTGTGAAACGCACAAACCTTGCAAGTGCTATTGGTGCGGTTGCAACAACTGTACTCAATGCCAAGAACACCACTTCTGTATTTGCGTGGTTTGCGGTTGCGGTATGTGTTCCTTCCATGACGGCGGTTGCGATTGCGAATGCAAGAACTGCGGTGATATATTCGGCGGTTGTTGCGTATGCGATCCCGATAATTGCTTCATTTATAGTTGCCCCTGCCCTGAGTGCCATTATTGCGTAGCACATAAGTCGGTATGCCCCCCTGGGTATTGTAGCGGTGGCTGGTGCGAATGGTGCTGTGTTTACGGCGTGGGTAAACAAACCTGCGATTGCTGGTGGTGCAACACTTGCGGTGAATGCGGTATACACGGTGATTGCCAAAGCTATAGGTGTGAGGACTGTTTCTGTCCTTCGGGTTGGATTTGTTCAAAAACGGGCAGTTGCTTCTGCGGATATTGTGACGATTGCGAATGGTGTCTTTGCAGTTGCGAACACAGCGAATGCTATATAAATGAGTGCAGAGGTTGCTGTAAATGCGAATGGTGGAATTGTGGACATTGCTATTGCGGTACTTGCGGTTGTGCTAACCACACAAATGCAAAATGCGTTTGCACATATTGCCCTTGTTCACAGTGCGGGCGTTGCGAGGTTCACGAATACTGCCGTTGCGTAGCTTGCTATTGCGGTAACTGCTTATTCCATGACGGTGACGATTGCGGTTGCGGTTGCAAACACTGTGCAGACGAAGGCTGTTGCGTATGCGAATCTGATTACTGCAAAATATATAAGGATTGCCCCTGCGGTTGCAATTACTGCTTTGTTCACCCGCCTTACTGCGGTTGTTGGGATTCCCCTCATTGCAGTTGCAATAAAATTATAAACGGTTGCTGGTGCTGGTACTGCGCTTGCGGTGCTTGCATGGAATGTGATCCTTGCGAACACTGGTGCGATAATTGCGCAGATATAGGTTGCTGTTATTGCGAATCGTGGAACTGTATTTACTGCGATTATTATTACGATAATGAAAATTGCGTATGCTGTCCATGTGTTCACAACGGGCATAATAATCAATGTGACGGCGAAAACAGGTGTTCCTTCCACTTCCCGCCTTGCGATTGTGAATTGTGTACTTTATGCGGTTTCTGCATTTGCGTAGTTTGTGGCGAATGTATGGATTGCGGTGATTGTTGCGGTGTCGGCTGTGTTCATTGCGAAGATAACGGCTGTTGCTTGTGCAGTGAGTGCAGTACATGGTGTTGGTGTTGCTATATTTGCGAAGCGCACCTTGGCGGTTGCATTTGCTATTACTGCGATTGTTGCGGTGTTTGCCTAAATTGCTTTGCGTGCAAGTGCGAAGTTTGCCGTTGCGGTTTGTGTGCATATCATGACGGCGGTTGTGATTGCGAATGCAAGAACTGCGGTCATTGGTACTTAGGCTGTTGCGTTTGCAAGCCTGAAACCTGCAAGAAAAAGACTGATTGCCCCTGCCCCGATTGCGATTGGTGCTATACTCACTTCCACCGTTATTGGTGCGGTTGCAACCCCAAGGATTGTCCTCACTACTGTTGCCCAGGGTGCGCTGAAGAACAAAATGTAATTTACGAATGTGAATGCTGGTTCTGCTTAGCCTGCGGTGCTTGTTGGGAACATGGCGGTTGCGAACACACTTGCCCTTATTGTGGCGATCAAGACGGTGGCTGTTGCCATTGTGATTGGGATAATTGCGATTGGTGTCCCTGTAGCTTCTGCTGGAATTGCACGGAACATGATAATCCGTGTGATTGCTGTTTCCCCTGCAAATGCACTATCTGCACAGATTGCTATAATGGTTGCTTATGCGCCTGCGGTGCTTGCCCCCATTGTGAGGGTTGCGAGGATTGTGACTGCGGGTACTGCGGTGACGAGGGCTGTTGCTTCTGCGACTATTTGAGGTGGGAATGCTATTACTGCGATTGCTGTAGCGTTTGCAGAGTTCACTCTAATATGCCTTGGAATCCCTGCAATTGCACTATCTGTGACGAATGCGATTACTGCACAGTTCACAGCTTCTGCCGTTGCTTCTGCGAACTCTGTGATAGCCAAGGCTGTTGCGAATGCCGTGATAGAGATTGCGATTGGTGCTGGTGCGAAAGGTGCGAAAAGTGCTATGTGCATGACATCTCGTGCGTGTGCTGGTTCTGCTATAATTGCGGATATTGCATGGTTCATTTCCCGTGGTTCTGCTTCTGCGAATGCAATTTCTGTGACGGCAGTGGCTGTTGCGCATGCGATAGCGGAAATTGCCAAATCTATGATTGCGTCTGCGAAGATTGCAACCATTGCTTAACCCACGCTTGTTGCTGTTATAGCGAATATTGCGAATGTTGGTTCTGCGAACAATGCGGTGAATGCTTTATCCATGACGATTGCGGGCATTGCCAATATTGCGAAGGCGAGGGCTGTTGCTTATGCGAAAGCGAAAAATGCTTCCACTGCGCTTGCTATAATTCCTATCAATATAATGGCTGTGAAGCCTGTTCGTTCCACCAAATATGCTATTGCGAAACCTGCACGCTTTGTGATTTCTGCCTCTGCGAATGCGGTGCTTGCCTCAAATGCGGTGATTGCGAACATCGTTGCCCGAGGTGTCTTGATTTAGGCTGTTGCTTCTGTGATTTCTGGGCATGTAACCGTTGTTCTTGCTGTGACGGCTGTTTGAACCATGGTAGACCTCACCCCCACCCCTGCAACTGCGATTCCTGCGATTGCTGTGGCGGTTGCGTAAAGCACAAACAATGCACTTGCGAAGTCTGCCCTTGTTGCGATTCTTGCAAGCCCCATGTTTATTGGTGCAACTGCGATATTTGCGATAATTGTTCAACCTGCAATTACTGCGATTGGTGCGATTGCTGTAATCTCTGCGCTAATGAAGGTTGCTGTGAATGCGAACGCTGGCGGTGCAGGTGGACTTGCGATTGTTGCTGGTACTGCGCAAGGCACGATAAAGAACCCTGCGGTTGCGTCATGTGTTACGGTTGCTGGAATTGCCAATTGTGTGACGGCGCGTGTGATTGCCCCTGCAAAGGTTGTGGGGACGGTAGCGGTTGTTGCCTATGCGAATCAAAATATTGCTATTTCATTGATTGCCCCTGCCCAGAGTGCCACGCTTGCTTCTGGCATCATAATGGGTATAATGAGTATAACTTCGGCTGTTGGTGCTGGTTCTGCGTATCCTGCGGTGGTTGTGCGATAAGATCTCACATACTTGACTGCAATTGTGCCTGTGATCACTGCGAAGGCGAGGGCTGTTGCCACTGCGATCAATCTAACTGCAAACCCTGCAGTTGCGATTGGTGCAATGGCTGTAGAAATCACAAAGATTACTTCCCTGATTTTTATTACAAGGAATGCAAATGCGTTATCTGTGACGAATGCGATAATTGCGTTTGCCCTGCTTGCGGAGAGTGCTATAACGCGGGATTCTGCGATAGTTCCGCTTGTGAATGCGAATATTCTTGCAGACTTTGTAAGGACGAAGGTTGTTGCAAATGCAGTTGGTGGGATTGCGTTAAATGCCGTTGCAATCAAAGCCATTACACAAGCTACTGCAGGCACTGCATAACCCACAATGCTAACCCCTGCGATTGCGATAATAACATTTGCGATTGTTGCGGTGTTTGCACCATTCACATGATTTGCCCCTGCGAAGCGTGCGCGGATTGTGATTCCGAGTGCTTTAGGCATGACGGCTGTAAGTATTGCCCGTGTTGCGACACTTGCGCAAATGTGGGCTGTGCTTGCGAAATCTGCCCGTGTTGCACCGTTTGTCAAGTTGATAGTTCCTGCGATTGTAGCATTTGCAGGTGCGGTGCTTGCCTTACATGTTACGAATGCGAATGCTGTGAATATTGTGGTGGTGACGGTTGCTGTTGGTGCGATTGGGATAATTGCGATTATTGCAGGCGTTGCTGTTGGAACTGTTCTACCCACGAAATGCCTGATTGCGGTTGCGTAGTGTGCGGTTGCTGGAATTGCGAACTTCATGACGGCGGTTGCGATTGCGAATGCAAAAATTGCGGTGATTATTGGAGAGGCTGTTGCGTATGCGATCCTGATAACTGTAGCATTTACATTTGCGCTTGCCCTGATTGCAATTGGTGTCACACCCACGATTGGAATAGCTGTTATTGCTGGTACTGCGCTTGCGGTGCTTGCACAAGTTGCGACCCCTGCGAACATTGGTGCAGTTGCGGTGATATAGGCTGTTGCCACTGCGAAGGTGGCTGTTCGTACTGCCAATGCGGTTGGTGTTGGAGTTGTTCAAAGCACATGGGCGCTTGTGGCTGTTGCTTACCTTGCAATTGCGATATTTGCGAAGTTTGTGATTGGTGCTTATGCCCCTGCGGAGGTTGCCCAGGTTGCGGTACTTGCCCCCAAGATCATAAATGCTTTAACTGCGCAGACGATCCTAACGGCTGTTGCGCTTGCGATTGGGATAACTGCGATAGGTGCGCTTGCGATAAGTGCGAAAAATGCTTCTGCAAAGGTTGTCAGTTTAGGTGCAAGACTCATAGTGGCGAATGTTCTTGCGTTATATGCTACTGCGGTGTTTGCCAAACGCATGAAAGAGAATGCGTATGCAAATGTAAATTATGCGGAGATTGGGGCTGTTGCGTATGCGAACCCCTTGAGTGCTTAGTATTCAATTGCCCCTGCGAGGAATGCCGTTACTGCAGACATCACCCCGATAACACACAGGGTTACTATGAAAGGTGCCGTTGCGAATTCTGCTGGATCTGCGGAGAATGTGCTTGGCACAACGGTTGCGAACACAAGGAAACTTGTATTTATTGCGGTGGCGAGGGCTGTTGTATTTCAGGTGTAAGGTGCGATTCCAGACCCTGCCGTTACTGCCCACCGGGTTGCCACAAATCGTGGGGGTACTACAATTGCAGAACTCACAATCCTAATATTAATAGTTGCGATACTTGCGATTGGTGTCTTTGCACCGTTTGTGGCGGTTGCCAAAACTGCGGTACTTGTAACCACGAGTGCAAACACTGCGAAGACGAAGGCTGTTGCTTTTGCGCCGATTGGTGGGAATGCGATTATTGCCCATGCGTTGGGTGCAATGTTTGCCGTGCGCATGCTATAGATTACCATTATGTATTCTATGGCTACAAGATTGAATGCGAATGCACTTATTGCGCCTGTTGCTTAGCGCGTTGCGACTTCTGCGATAGCACGAGATATCGTTGTAGCACTCACTTCACCTGCGCTTGTATCACTTGCGCTTGCGGTGCTTGCACAGTTCACAATCCTTGCGAATGTCCGTGCAATGAATGCGGGGAAATCGGCTGTTGCGTTTGTGAAAGCGGTAACTGCGTAATCTGCAAATGCGATAACTGCACAACCCACAAATCCTGCGAATGCACCTGTGATTGCGAGGACGAAGAAACCTGTTGCGACTGCGATAGCGGAAACTGCGTAATCTGCGAATGCGATAACTGCACAACCCACGAATCCTGCGAATGCGGTTGCGATTGTGACGGTGACGAAACCTGTTGCGAATGTGACGAAGTTAACTGCAAAGAATGCGTATGCTGTGAAGCCTGCGTAACTCACGAACCTTGTGATTGCCACTTCTGCGCTTGTGAAGCCTGCTTAGAGTGCGACGCTTGCGA
>WQYD01000006.1 GCA_009781445.1 Bacillota bacterium
AAGAACCCCGTAGGGGTGAAATGTGCATAACCCCGTGCAAGCGTAAGCGTAGCACGGGGTACACATGGGTGCGCATACATAGATATACCTCACCCCTTCCTGCCAAAGGCAGGAAGGGGTGAGGTTTTTTTGGGGTGGCTGTTTTGCCCTTGTTGCCTGTGCCGTGGGTTGCACCCACGGTTATGCATATCCTGCCCGCTTCGGGGCAGTTACGGATTTATATACGGTTATGCATATCCTGCCCGCTTCGGGGCAGTTACGGATTTATATCCGATTATGCATATCCTGCCCGCTTCGGGGCAGTTACGGATTTATATGCAGTTCTTAATTCTGAATTATTCCTTAAACAGTACGCCTGCAATATTTATATAATCATTAAGATTAAGTGCTTCACCTCTTATATTTAAATCGTAACCTGCGCGGACTATTGCGTTTGTTGCGATTTCTTTTGTTACCCCGAATTCTGCGGAAATATTATTGCTTAGGGTTTTTCGGCGCATTTGGAAGCCTGCGCGGATTAAGCGTTTTAATAAATCCATATTATCGCACTCATATTTTTGGCTATTGGCTACAATGGTTACAACCGCGCTATCCACATTCGGCGGTGGGAAAAATAGCTTTCGGCTTACTTCACGCGTTATCTTGGCTTCCCCTTTTAGCTTAACGGCAAGGGTAATTGAACCGTAGTCTTCTGTGTTTTCTTTGGCGGTTAAACGGCGCGCCACTTCTTTTTGAACCATAACCGTAAGCGAAGTTAATTCTAAATCACTTTCTAAAAACTTCATTATCACGGGCGTGGTGATATAGTACGGCAGGTTTGCCACCACCTTGAAAGCCCCGTTAACCTTTTCTTTGATTTCTTCTGCGGATACCTTTAAGATATCCTTATATATAATTTCGTAGTTATTAAAATCTTTTAGAGTTTCTTTTAACACAGGTTCTAAAGCCCTGTCTATTTCATAAATTATCACACGCTTTGCCCTTTCACAAAGAATGCGCGTGAGTGCGCCTGCGCCCGCGCCTACTTCCACCACGGTGTCTTCGCTATTTACCAAAGCGTCCTTTGCGATTGCGATAAGTAAATTCGTATCGCTTATAAAGTTTTGCCCCAAGGATTTTTTAAATTTAAAATTATGCTTTATAAGCGCGTCTTTTATTTCCATATTTTACCTTTTTTGTTTTCGCATTGTTTTTAACAAACAGTGATATACTAACTGCGTACTAAAGATAACTTTTCTTGATTTGCAAATGAAGAATTTACAAACGATAATAATCTTAATGTACAAATGAAAGGTAAACCGCTTCCGTTCTTAGTGTTCGGGGGCGGTTTGCTTTTATTTCGCCACTTATATCTCTTTGCGGTAGCAAAGGAAAAACAAAAAATCGCATTTTTTTGTTTTTCACCTTACGGATTTTAGGATTACTATCCGTGAATAAATCCGCGCTGAGGGGTGAATATTGCCGATTTATCGGCAATAGAGGGGGCAGGCGGTGAGTAATTGCGAACGATTGCCCCCTCAACATTAAGCTAAGAAATGCCTACGGCGTTTCTTAGCTTAATGAAAAGCCTTTTTGCATTTTCTGTGGTTATTTGCCCTAAATCCGCATTTTCAAACCAACTATTCATTTTTTCGCACACGAAATTTATGTACTTTGGGTAATTAGTTCTTCCGCGGTGAGGCTGAGGGGACATATAAGGGCAATCCGTTTCAAGAAGAATCCTCGGAAGGGGAATAGATTTTACCACGCTTTCCTTATCCGCATTTTTAAAGGTGATTGCACCGCCGAACGAAAAATAAACACTATCGTTAAGCGTTAAAAACCTTTTTGCCATTTCTGCGCTACCGCTATAGCAATGCAAAACCGTGCCGTGATTTAAAAGGTTTTTGTGTTCGTTTAAAATGTTAAAAGCGTCCTCATAGGCATCTCTAATATGCACCACAAGCGGAAGTTTTACCAAATTCGCAAGTGCGATATGTTTTATGAAAGAATCTTTTTGCGCTTCCTTGGGGCTGTGGTTATAAAAATAATCAAGCCCAGTTTCGCCGATTGCAACCACTTTGGGATTTTTTGCGACACTTATGAAAAAATCAATATCGCTTTCCGTTAAATCCTTGCTATCGTGGGGGTGAATGCCAACTGTGGCATAAAAATTGCCGTACTCATTTGCAAGGTTTAAGGCAACTTCACTTGTTGCCCTATCATAGCCCACATTTATAACGGCACTTAAATTGTTTTCATTTAGGCTTAAAGATATTTCTTCCGCCAAAGGAAGAAGCCTTGAATCATTTATGTGGGCATGGGTATCAATTAACATTATTTGTTTTGTTCTTTCTCTACTGCCAAAATCTCTTTTTCCACATCAATGCGGTTAAACAAAATATCGCTTCGCTTTACCGTTGTGCCTGCCTTTAAACCGCCGAATTCGCATTCGCCTTTAAAACTTTTTGGCACTTTAAGTGCAAAGCAATCAAGGATTTTTTGGGGCGCGCTTATTAGGAAGGGGGATAAAAGCACCGCCGAAAGCCTTAAAACTTCCGCAAGGTTATAAAGAACTGTGCCAAGGCGCGCTTTTTTTGATTCGTCCTTGGCAAGCACCCAAGGGGTAGTTTCGTCTATATATTTATTGGCGCGGTTGATAAGTTTAAAAATTTCGTTAGTAGCTTCAGGCACAAGCAATTTATCCATAAAATCTCTAACCCTTTCCAAAAGCCCTTCCGCGTGCGCCTTTAAATCTAAATCATAACCCTTATCACTATCGTCCTTAGGGGCAGTGGGCGCGGGTAAAATTCCGCCAAAATATTGTTCTATCATAGCGGTGGTTCTGCTTAAAAGGTTGCCAAGGCTATTGCACAAATCAGCGTTTCGGCGGTTAAGGAATGCACGCAGGGAATAAAGCCCGTCATTCCCGAACGGCACTTCTCTTAAAAGGAAGTACCTAACCGCGTCTGCACCGTACTTTTCGCAAAGCACAATAGGATCAACAATATTGCCCTTGGATTTACTCATTTTATCGCCGTCAAATAAAAGCCAGCCGTGTCCGTAAACTTTTCTTGGCAAAGGGATATCCAAAGCCATAAGCATTGCAGGCCAAATTATTGAGTGAAAGCGCACGATTTCTTTGCCCATCATGTGCAAATCAGCAGGCCAAAACTTTTTAAAAAGTTTATCGTCCTCACCCATAAACCCAAGCGCGGTTATGTAATTTGAAAGTGCGTCAAGCCAAACATACACCACATGGCGGGGATCAAGCGGAACTTTTACCCCCCAATCAAAAGAGGTACGGCTAATGCACAAATCCGTTAGCCCTGCACGCAAAAAGTTATTAAGCATTTCATTTTGGCGCGAAACGGGTTGCAAGAATTCCTTGTTATTTTCAATTAACTCAATAAGCCTGTCTTGATACTTTGAAAGGCGGAAAAAATAGCTTTCTTCCTTAGCAAGTTCCGCCTCTCTTCCGCAATCGGGGCATTTGCCGTCCTTTAACTGCGATTTCGTCCAAAAAGATTCGCACGGCGTGCAGTACATATTCTCATATTCCGATTTATAAATATCACCCTTTTCATAAAGTTTTAAAAATATTTTTTGTACAGCTTCTTTATGATAATCATCTGTGGTTCTTATAAATTTATCATAGCTGATATCAAGAACTTCCCAAACCTTTTTAAGGGTATCCACCTGTTCGTTCAAAAATTCCATTACCTTTCTGCCCTTTGCTTCGGCGGATTTTTGAATTTTTTGCCCGTGTTCGTCCGTCCCTGTGAGGTAAAAAACTTCATATCCCTCACTGCGCTTAAACCTTGCCAAGGCATCGCAAATAACGGTGGTGTAGCAAGTGCCTATGTGCCAATTACCGCTTGGGTAATAAATCGGGGTTGTGATATAATATTTCTTACTCATAATAAATCCTTATTTTTTGCTTACACTAAATCCTTATATATCGTTAGTGTGGAATGTTCTCTTTTTTCTATTGTGCCGTTAGCAACCGCTAAAGCATATTCTTCGTTCATGCTTCCGTTAAAATTTAATTCAAAATCTCTTAAATCAAGCGGAATTCCTTGCGATATATGGCTGTTTGCCTTGTTTATCAGTTCATTTCCGCGGATTATTGCAATTTTTAGCAGTTCGGGGAAGCTAAAATTGACTGTTCCCGAATCTTTATCGCCAAAACTTGCTTGATATTCCGCCTTACTCAAATTAAGATAATCATAATTCTTATCAAGATTTCTTGGGCGAAGTGCCGAAAGCAAAAGGTGGTTTGCGCCTGAAAGCTTATCAAGCTGACGCACAATAAAATATCTGATTCTTCCGTTATTATTCCTTTGAGTAACGAACATTAGGGCTTTAAATAAGAATATTGAATAAAAAACTTGATTGTGGCTTAGCTTTAATTTATAAATATCACGGTTTACCTTTAAGAAATACTTTCTGATAACTGCCCTAAGTTTCCTGCCGTGCGGAAACAGCCAAAACGGGTTTGCCCTTTTGCCGTTAAGCAAGGTGCGCCCGATATACACATCCATATCCGTTTCCACAATGAGGTGCAGGCAAACTTCGCTTGCGGTTGCGCCATTTCTGTGCTTTAAGCCCTCTTCCACATAGCTGTACACAAAGGGGTGAATTGTGGAATCCGCCACATAATGCGTGAGAGTTCCAAGGAAAAAAGCGTAAAGTTTTTCATTATTTTTATGTTCTTTAAGATAATTTGCCGTGTTTTCAATTCCAGCAAACACCGTTTTTTCGTGCAACTTTTCGCCTGCGTTTCTAATTTCGGGATCTTTTGCGTACACAAGCCCCATAAGGGTATCCGCGCCCAAACACCCCATGACATAGGCTTTTTTATGCCTTTTAACTATGGCTTTAGTCCTATCGTCAAGCGAATCGTAAATCTTATCCCCTATATATCTGTGTGTTAGTGCGTTTGGCATTTTATACAATCAAGTTTATTATCCTGTTTTTGACATAAACAGCTTTTTTGATAGTTGCGCCTTTTAGGATATCTTGCTTAAAGATTTCTTCAAGCACAAGTTTTTCGTCTGCGTTAAGCGGAACAACCACTTTACCTTTGAGTTTGCCAAGAACCTGCACGGGAAGTTCAATTGTATCCGAAAGCACTTTGCTTTCGTCCCACGAAGGATATTTTGCGTTAAGGATATCCTTTTTGTTCACACTTTCATAAATCTCACTTGTGATATGCGGTGCAATCGGATTTAGCAAAATAAGAATTGTGTTTAGTTCTTTTGTGGTTATCTTACCTCTGCCGTACACTGTGTTTACCGCAGTCATAAGGTGGGCAATGGCTGTGTTAAATTTCACGCTTTCATAATCTTCGGATACCTTTTTAATTAAAGCGTCAAGGTTTAAATCTGAGGTATCGCAATTATCGCAAATCATATCTTGAAGATTCCAAACGCGCTTAATAAAGCGTTCTGAACCCTTAATCCCTTCGGGCGACCAAGGCGCAGGCTTTTCGTAATCACCGATAAAAAGGATAAACACGCGCAAAGTATCCGCGCCGTAAGCCTTTATGACATCGTCCGGATTAACTGTGTTACCGCGTGATTTTGCCATTTTTTCGCCGTCTGCGCCAAGTATTAACCCTTGATAAGTCCTTCTTTTGTAAGGTTCGCTATCATCAACCGCGCCGATATCGTATAAAAACATATTCCAAAAGCGCGAATAAATTAAATGCCTTGTAACATGTTCCATTCCGCCGTTATACCAATCTACATTCGCCCAATAGTCATAAGCCTTGGGGTTTACGGCATAATTGCTATCCTCTGGACTCATATATCTTAAGAAGTACCACGAAGAACCTGCCCATTGTGGCATTGTATCCGTTTCACGCGTTGCCTTGCCACCGCATTTGGGGCAAGTGGCTTTAAGCCAATCTGTGCATTTTGACAAAGGTGAAGACGCATCGCTTGTGGGTGAGAAATCTTTAAGCACAGGCAATTCAAGCGGAAGTTCAGAAAGAGGCAAGGGAACTTGCCCGCATTTAGCGCAATTAACAATGGGGATAGGTTCGCCCCAATAGCGTTGGCGGTTAAACGCCCAATCCTTCATTTTGTAATCTGTTTTTGCTTTGCCAAGCCCGCGTTCTTCTAAAACGGAAATCATTTTATTAACCGCGTCATTCACATTAAGTCCGTTTATTAGGGGCGAATTAACAAGAGTCGCATTTGAGTCCTTGCACGCAAAGGCTTCCTTTTCAATGTCCCCGCCTGCAATAACTTCTATAATCGGCAGATTAAAGGCTTTGGCAAAATCCCAATCCCTTTGATCATGCCCCGGAACTGCCATAATTGCACCGCTTCCGTAGCCCATCATTACATAGTCTGCTATAAACACAGGGATTTCGGTTCCCGAAATTGGGTTTTTGGCTACCAAACCGCTTAGTTTAATACCAGTCTTGTCTTTTGAAAGGTGAATCCTGTCTATTTCTTTTTTGGTTTTAGCCGTGTCCTGATACGCCTTAACTTCTTTTTGGTTCTTAATTCCCTTGGCAAAAAAATCAAGCATGGGGTGTTCGGGTGAAACCACAAGGAAGGTAACGCCGTAAATAGTATCGGGGCGCGTGGTAAACACGGTTAAAGGGTAATTCTTTTTTAAGTCCGCTTCTTCGGCAATGTTAAACACAATTTCCGCGCCTTGGGATTTGCCAATCCAATTTTGCTGTTCTGTGCGAATCCTTTCGCTATAATCCACCGAACTTAAGCCCTGAAGCAACCTTTCGGCATAATTTCTAATTCTTAAAAACCAAACATCTTTCTCTTTTTGAATAACTTGGCTGTCGCACCTATCACAAACCCCGTTTTGGCTTTCTTCGTTAGCAAGCACCACTTTGCATTGGGGGCAGAAGTTTATAAGGGTTCTTGATTTATAGGCAAGCCCTCTTTTGAACATTTCCACAAAAATCCACTGCGTCCATTTAAAAAACTTAGGATCAGTGGTATCCACGGTTCTATCCCACGCAAAGCTATAGCCCACTGCTTTAAGTTGCTGTTCAAATTTCTTAATATTTTCGTCTGTTACTTCGCGGGGGTGGCGTTTGGTTTGCATTGCGTAATTTTCGGTGGGAAGCCCGAAAGCATCGTAACCGATAGGAAACAGCACATTATAGCCCTCAAGCCTTTTCTTTCTTGAAATAACTTCCATGGAAGAAAATGCCCTGATATGCCCCACATGAAGCCCCGAACCGCTTGGGTAAGGAAATTCAATAAGTGAGTAATATTTCTTTTTGGATTTGTCCTCAACGGGTTCAAAAGCCTTGGTTGAATACCACAAATCCTGCCACTTTTTTTCTATTGTTTTAAAATCATATTGCTTTGCCATATATCAAGATTACCATAATATCAGCACGAATTCAAACAAAGTTTACTTTATTTATATATTCGCGTGTTATAATATAACACATGAGCCAAAGAATAAGCACAAAAGCAAAGAATATTGCTTACATTGCGGTTGTTGCCGTAATGATTGTTGCTTTGGTTACTTCCGCTTTTGTTTCGGCTTTTAGCAGAGGAATTAAGCCAAAAGGAAGATTAAACGAAAATAGCATTGGCAATTATAATTTTAGATATTCCGAAAAAACGCGTGAGGAATTTAGGGATAATTTCCGAACTTGGATTGTGAACGCGCTTGTTTTCTTCGGTGAGGAAAGGGAAAATATTCAAGATATTCCCCTTGATTTGCTTGGCGCGCGCGAAATCATACTTGCCCTTGAACGCGCAAATATCGGCGCGGATAAAGCCATTAGGTTTTCAAAATATTTTGAATCGCGTGAAAATCCTTTTGAAATTGATTTTACTGAGCTTATTTTATATTCAGGAATAACCTTTTATGAAATGGGCGCGTTTCTTTATGAACACCAGCTTTTGATTGCAAACGAAGAGGACAAGGCACTTTTAACCCAGCTTGGGCGCGCGCGCTATATCGGGCTGATTGCAGATCCCTTTGAGATTTATGAGGAATTTAATTTCTTTTATCAAAAGAACGGCGCAACCCCTGCCGAGGCAAGAATGGCGCACGCCATGCTTTACACACAAGGAAGTAAATTCAATGATATTTTGAATACCTTCGGCGCGGACAATGTGGAAAAACTTTTCGGGATTGGCTACGATCTTATTGATATAAATTTAATTGACATTGAGGACGAAAATTATGAACAGCTTAAACTTGTGAACGCGCTTTCAAAGGAACTTAGCGGAATGGTGGGTTATTTTATGCGCGTATCCGCAAATATTATGATAAATCTTGAACTAAATGCGTTTTATGCCCTTGCAGATTTTTTGAATACGGGTGAAGATAGCTTTTGGGTTTTCGCCACCCTTACCGCAATAAGCACAGGGCTTACCGCACACCAAACCGCACTTCAAGAATTTAACCTAACCGAAGAAGAAGTAATTAGCAAGATAAGTAGTTATTTTGCCCACGCAAGGCTTATTGAACTAAACGGTGAGGGTGATTTGAATGCTTTAAAGCAAGAAGAAACCGCGAACGCATGGGAAATGTTTGCCCTTTTAAAACAGCTTGGCGCGCTTGAATTCACTTCTCATGATACGATTCTCAATTTAAGCGAAAGCGAATTCGCGGAAATAACAAATAACCTCAATGTATTCTTAAACCACTATAACAGGCTTGAATACGCGCTTTCGGTTACGGCAAGCATAGTTGTTTACAGTGTCCTTTTAAGGGCGGTTGCAACTGCGGAAGCTGTGATTAAGCCGTAAGAAACGAGAAACATGAAACACTAAACATGAAACATGAAGGAATCTAAATCTCATTATAAATAAATCCATAATTCTGCATTCTGAATTCTGAATTCTGAATTAAACCTAACCACCAACCACCTATGTTACTTTCTTTAAAAAACATTTCAAAAACATTTAGTGAAACGGGAATCACCGTGCTTAAAGGCGTGTCTATTGATATTGAAAAGGGTGATTTCGTGTCTATCGTGGGTGCGTCCGGTTCGGGCAAATCCACCCTTTTAACCATTATGGGCGGAATAGATAAGCCCACAAGCGGTGAAGTTCTTTTGCACGGCAAGGATATTTCGCAAATGACGGAAAAGGAACTTGCAGTTTTAAGGCGCACAAAAATAGGCTTTGTGTTTCAATTTTTTAACCTTGCGCCAAACCTCACCGTTTACGAAAACATTATGCTTCCTATTGTCCTTGGTGGCAAATCCCAAAAGGATTTTAAAGAAAAGGCAGATAATCTTTTAAAATACCTTGGCATTGAGGCGCAGGCGGAAAAATTCCCAAGCAAACTTTCGGGCGGTGAACAGCAAAGGGTGGCAATCGCAAGAAGCCTGATTTACGAACCCGAAATTATCTTTCTGGACGAACCCACAGGAAACTTGGATAGTAAAGCGTCCAAAGACATTATGTCCTTACTTAAAAATATAAACGAAGAACTTAAAACCACAATCGTGCAGGTAACGCACAGCAAAACTAATGCCTCTTTCGGCAATAAAATAGTAAGCATTGAGGACGGAAGTATCGGCGAAGAAGTAATTAAAAATAAAGCTGTGAGTATTGAGAACGAAATTACCGTAATTGAAACTGTAAGCACCGAAAACGAAAATATCGGCGGGGGGAAAGAATGAAATTTTTTAAAGAATTTGTAAAAAACACAATAATTTATATCTTGTGGATTTCTATGTTCCTTGTTTTATGGCCTGTAACTGACGGTTGGTGGTGGCGGATTCCTGCAAGCATTTCGCTTGCCATGGTTCTCGGATTGGTGCAAACCATATTTAAAAAATGAACGCGATATTAAAGCACACATTAAGAAGCATATCGGGAAGTAAAGCGCAAGTGGCGGTAATTATGGTTACGGTTACGCTTGTTTGCGCCATGCTTTTTTCTGCGTTCTCTTTATCAGATTTGTTTTATGCAATGAATATCGCAGAGTACAGCAATATCGCGCAGGGTGCGGATATGCTTGTGGGCGATATTTCCGCAGGTGGCGAAGTGTTTAGCCGTGCGAGGGTGGAACGGATTCTTGAGGAAAGCCCCGAAGATATTGCTTTTGTGCAATACTTTTTGAGAATGACGACAATAATGAAGACGGAAACTTCGTCCCGCCCCGTGGTGGTGGACGCCACGGATTTAAACGAATACCTTAAAAGCGCAAATTTAAACTTTGTTTCAAAGTATACTGATAATTCTCTTTGGAATCCAAATGATATTGCAATAGAACACAAACCCGCCATAGTGGGCGAATCGTTTGCAAAGAATATAGGTGTTCAATGCGGTGATAATATTGAGGTTTACATTGCGTCTTACGGCATTTACACTAAACTTACAATTGTGTACATTGCGCTTGACGAGGGGATTTTTGGTGCGCCCTCTTCCATGAACATTTTAACGGATTTAACCGCACTTAGCCACCAAGGGCTTGTGAACGCGGTTTATATTTCGTTTACAAATCCTAATTTATTTAATAAATACGAATTAAAATTTAATGAATATCTATCGGGAATTTTGGTAAATGAGGGTAGCCTTGAAAGCTATGTCCGTGAAATTGTTACCAATAACACCATGCTTCTTGTGGTGGGCATAATTTTTATTACTGCGGTTATGCTTTTGATTTTGCTTTCCGCATACCTTGTGATTGCAAGAAACAGAACGGCAGAAATGACGATTTTTAAATGCGCAGGCGCAACGCCGAGGCAGGTTGTGTTTGTGCTTTTGTTTGAGGTTTTTATTTACGCTTTGCCGGGGGTTATTGCAGGGCTTGCGCTTGGCAGATTGATAATGGAATTTGCAGTAAGGGCTTTATTACCTGTGGCTTCGTCTATAATCAAGTATCAATTTTGGAAGTACCTTACTGCTGGCATTTTAAGCGTTTGGGTATCCGTAATTGCCTGTTTAGCACCTGCAATCTCACTTGCTAAGAAAACAATAAGGGAACTAACCTCAGCAGATACGCGCACGGTTAAAGGCGAAAACCTTCCTTTATTCATTGTATCTTCTGTGGTTTTGGCAGGCGGTGCCACGGCACTTAGGTTTATGAGTGGTTTCTTCGTAATCGTAACCGCTGTGGTTTTAGTGGCGGTGATAGCGGTTTGGATTGCGCACGCGTTGCCCTATATAATTAAGTTTTTTAGCTTTCTCATGTCAAAATTAAAATTAAAAGGTTCGGTGCGCCTTGCCACAACCACGGCAAGAAGGAATCGCGGAATAAGGACGATTGCGGGGCTTGTGGCGGTAATTATCGGCTTTGGCTTTTTAGTAACAAATGTTATAGATGTGGTTAAAATTGCCCTAACCCCCTTTAACACGCGCTTCTCTGCGGACTTCGTTGCCCTGTCTTTTGATAACCTTGATTTGGTGGAACACTCTTTAGTTCAAAAAGAAATTGAGGCGGTTAGCGGTATAAAGCGTGCAGGCTTTTATAATTTTAGCGAATTCAAAATTAACGGCGGTGAGCAGATTTATCTAATGCACGGTGTTTCGGATTTTTGGACGCTTGAACAATCTGCCAAAGGGGGATTAAGCGCAAACACCTTAAAGAATTGGGAACTTTACGATAATCCCATTGTGCTAAACCAAGACATTATGCGCGAACTAAGGCTTAAGGTTGGCGATAAGATTGTGCTTTCGCCTGAGGTTCAGGACTTTAGCCATTTATCCTTTTCGTTTACCGTGGCAGGGATAGACTACACTACCACGGAATATGACAAAATCGGATTTGTGGATTTCTCTAAACTATCGGGCATAGCGGGTTCTGTCGTTTATATTGCGGTGGCAGACGGTTCGCGCAATTTAAACGCTACTTTTCTTGATTTAAGAAACACTCTTGAAAGCATGGTTTTGTTTAAAGGTGAGGAAAACGCATTCCCTTTAAGGTTCACTTACGCATTGCCCTTTAACGAGTGGGCTTACGCGGGGCGCGAAACCGTGGGCGGGCTTAACACCCTTTTAACCTTACTTCAAATTGCGGTTTTTGCGGTAAGCCTGCTTGCGGTTATAAATGTGTCTGTGGTTACTGCAATGGACAGACGGCGCGAATTTCTAATTTACCGCCTTTCGGGCATGAGTGAGGCGGATTATATAAATTTCGCTTTATCTGAGGGCATAATTTCCGCCCTTTCCGCAGGGATTACGGGGCTAATCCTCAGCTTTTCAATAAACCAATTTTTGCCTGCAATGAGCGGGCTGATAAATAAATTTATAAATTTCGGGGTGTTCCCCCTCACAGGGCTTTTAATATCTGGGGTTGCAAGCCTTGTATTTTTATCCGCTTGGATTTCGGTAGCCTTTGCAAAGCGCAAAATTAAATTAACAGAGATTAACGCACGGTTATAATTATTTAAGATAAATCGGTATTTGTTATTAAGAAGCCTTATATTATATTAGGGTGAACATAGTTTTTACGCTGATTCTTTTCGCAAGCACAATTTGCCTTGTGTTCATTTCGCCCAATATGATAATGCCTTCCATGTTAAAAGGCGTTGAAAGCGGTGCGAATTTTGCCTTGAAACTTTTTGTGATTTATGGGGTGTGGATTTCTATTATTAAACTTCTTGAAAAAAGCGGTGCAGATAAAAAGATTGCTTCGTTTTTATCCCCTTTTGCAAAAAAACTTTTTAAAAACGAAAGCGAAGACGCGTATAAATTTCTTACCCTCAACCTTTCCGCAAACCTCATTGGCATGGGCGGTGGTGCAACCCCCATGGGAATCCGCGCCATGGAATCCATGCAAATCAAGAAGAACAGAATCATGCTTCTTGTGCTAAACTCATGCGGAATTCAGCTTATCCCCACCACAATCCTTGCCCTGCGTGCGGGGCTTGGCGCAACCACTAACATAATCTTGCCTGCGCTTATCGTGAACTTGGCAACCACGGTTGTGGGGGTGGTGCTTGTTAAGGTGCTTGTTAGATAAGTACGAACCCAAGGTTTAATTCAGAATTCAGAATTCAGAATTCAGAATTATGGATTAATTAATAATGAGATTTAGATTCCATAATTCGTACTTCGTACCTTGTACTTCGTACTTCTCATAATGAGATTTAGAATCCAACCCTGCATCCTGCAACCTGCACCCTCTAATGAAATTTAGATTCCGCCATTCTGAATTCTTAATTCTGAATTCTTAATTAGAAAAAAATGAACTACATAATCCCAATATTTATCTTAATAACCCTAATAATTGCGGTAATAAAAAAAGTTAATGTGTTTAACAGCTTTGCCGAAGGAATGAAAGAGGCAATTAAGCTAACGGTAAACATTCTGCCCTATCTTGCCTCTGTTTTTATTTTGGTGGAACTAATGCGTGCAAGCGGGCTTTCGTTAATGATAGGCAAAGCCGTTGCCCCCGCGCTTACATTTCTTGGAATCCCGAAAGAACTTGCCGAACTCTTAATCCTTCGTCCCCTATCGGGTAGCGGTAGCCTTGTGTTCCTTGAAAGCCTTTACTCAACTTATGGGGTGGATAGCTACCCCGCACGCGTGGCAAGCGTAATCATGGGCGCCACGGATACAATCCTTTACATTTCCGCCGTTTACCTTTCCACATCAAAAGAAAAACGAAGCGGGCTTGCGATACCTATTTCCTTAATTGCCTCGTTTGTGGGGGTTATTCTTGCCTCTTGGCTATGCCTAATAATGTAATAACGGCTTTGATTCCGACCAAGCGTAAATATTTTTCTGCGAAAAATCTTTAGTCGGACTTAACAAGGATTGTTTTAAATAAGGCGCAATCTGCTTGTACAGAGTAAATAACGGCTTAGTAGCAAGCAAGACGAGGCGAGAGAAAAATTTGCAAAGGACTTTACTAATCGTAAACGACTGCGCAAATTTTTACTCTCAACACTGTATTGCGTAGCTAATAAGCCGTTATTTTATATAACTTTATTCTTGACGACTACAATTGGATAAGTTGAAAACCCTGCCATCTGCCTGCCTGCGCTTAGAGTTACGCTTTTATCGGTTATTGCGTAAGCAAGGGTTGCGTTTTCGGAAATTGTGCCGTCTTCCATTATTATGGAATCTTTAACCACTGCGCCCTCTTTGATTTTTACATTACGGAAAAGGATAGAATTTTCTACCGTGCCGTTTATTTGGCAACCGTCTGCAATTAAAGAATTTTTTACCACGCAGTTACTGCCGTAAGTGGTGGGGATACTATCTTTAACCTTTGTGTAAATCTTGGATTCTTTTTCAAAAAGTTCTGCGCGCGCTTCACTTGTTAAAAGTTTCATGGATTCATTGTAATAGGTTTTAACATCGTCTACAATTGCGGCAGAACCTTTAACTTCGTAAGCAAAAATCTTGCCACCTGCTACTTCTTTGAAAAGAATATCTTTTTCAAAATCCACAAGCCCTCTTGCAAAGGCTTCTTGAACATAGCTAACAAGAAGTTCTTTTCCGATAAGGTAAATATTTAGCCCGATAAGTTTTTGCTCTGGGTTTGAATTTTCCATAAAGCACAAATCGCCGATTTTACCCGCTTTGTCCTTAGTGATAACAAGCCTGCGTGAGGAAGTTACACTGCCTGTGTGGCAAAGAACGGTTACATCTGCGCCCGTTTTTTGGTGCTTTTCAAGAACATCGGTGAAATCAATATTTGCGGCGATATTGCAATTGGATACGATTACATAATCCGCAGGTGAACGGTTTATATACTCAAGCACGGTATAAAGCGCATCAATTTTGCCCTTATAAACCTCACGCGAGGTGTTAAGAACGAAGGGGGGGAACACTGCGATTCCGCCGTTCTTGCGGTTTAAATCCCAATCTCTGCCCATGCGGATATGATCCATAAGAGAACTATAGTTACTTCTTGTGATAATACCAATGCGCGTTACACCGCTATTAACAAGGTTAGAAAGCGTGAAATCTATAAGGCGGTACCTGCCACCGAACGGAAGGGACGCTGTGGTGCGGTGAATAGTAAGCTCATTAAGCTTGCTTTCATTGCCCGATGCGAATAAAACTGCCATCATTTTTTCTTTCATGTTATTTACCTCCTGTAAACATTGCGCCGGCTTTAACTTTTTCGCCGGGCTTAACTTCAACTTCAGGGCCTACGGTTGCAATATCCCATTCGCCGTTTACCGCTTGGCTTAACGCTTCGCCCACGCGTGCGCCCTCGCCCACGGTTGCGCCCCAACCCACAATTGAGTGGTTAAGTTCCGCGCCTCTTAAAATCTTTGAATTGGGCATTACTATAGAATCCTTAATAAACGCACCGCGTTCAACATCCACGCCTGTGAAGATAACAGAGTTAACCACTGTGCCGTTAATGTTGCAACCTTCGCTGATTATTGAATTTTTGATTTGTGCGAAATCGCCGATAAAATGGGGGGGTTCGGCGGCGTTTCTTGCGTAAATTTTCCAATCCCTATCCGCAAGGTTTATACCGCTTTGAGAATCCAAAATATCCATATTGGCTTCCCAAAGAGAACTTATTGTGCCAACATCTTTCCAATATCCGCGGAAGTCAAAACTCATCATGAGTTCGCCTGCGTTAAGCATATTGGGGATTATGTTTTTGCCGAAGTCGTTAGAACTTTCTTTGTTCTTCTCGTCCTCAATCAGGAATTTTTTAAGTTTTTCCCATGTGAAAATATAAATGCCCATGCTTGCTTTTGTGGATTTGGGATTCTTGGGCTTTTCCTCAAATTCATAAATTGTGCCGTTAGGCTTGGTGTTCATTATGCCGAAGCGCGAGGCGTTTTCAAGCGGAACATCAAGAACAGCTATGGTGCAAGAAGCCTTTTTTGCCTTGTGGGCAGAAAGCATTTTTGCGTAATTCATTTTATAAATATGATCGCCCGAAAGGATTAGCACATATTCGGCTTTGTACCTATCTATAAAATCAATATTCTGATAGATTGCATTTGCCGTACCCTTGTACCATTCGCCAGATTTGGCTTTTTGGTAAGGCGGTAGCACGAACGCGCCCCCGTCAAGCCTATCTAAATCCCACGGCTGACCGTTACCTATGTACTGATTGAGTTCAAACGGCTGATACTGTGTTAGCACGCCGATTGTGTCTATACCAGAGTTGATTGTATTGGATAAGGTAAAATCAATTATCCTATACTTTCCTCCGAACGGCACAGCGGGCTTTGCCACATTTTCCGTAAGTGCGCCGAGGCGCGTTCCCTGCCCGCCTGCCAAAAGCATTGCGACGCATTCTTTTTTTGTTAGCATTCCTTAATTCCTCCGATTTTGTTTGTTATTCTTTACTTTTTTTATATATTTTTACAAAAATCCCAACCAAGTGGCAAAGCAAAAGGCTTCACCGCCTAAGTGATTATTTTAATTATATCATAGAAAAGAGTTTTTTACAATAAATGTTAAAAATTCAGCGCACAATGCACAACGCACAGCGCACAATGATTGATTCTAAATCTCATTATTGGTTAATGAATCCATAATTCGTACTTCGTACCTAAAAAATAATTCCATCATTGTGCGCTGTGCATTGTGCGCTGTGCGCTGAAAACTATTCCACTTCCACAACCACCGTTAGCTTGCGCCCTCTGCCGTAAACGAAATATGTGCTTGTTGTGCCGTTTTCGTTTTGTGTGCTTGGCAGAGTCATGAAAGTGTAATTTGTGAGATACGCAGGTTCAAGGGTATCAAAAACAATAACTTCCTCTTCGCCTATCCACCTTAAAAGCACTATAACCGCCGTGTAAGTGCCTGCCTTATCTATTGCGACACCGTAAGGCTTGATTATGGGTTGCGTAACGCCAGTGCCAAACCGATTATGGTAAAAGTGAACCGTGCCAAGAAGTGTGGGCTGTGGATTATGTTCTATAAAGCTTTCTTTTGCGGATATAAATATATGATAATCGCCGTCTTCCGATTTTAGGGCAATGCCGAGGTGGGCGTCATGATAATCCTTATCTTCAATATCTACAGCGATACCTACGCTAAAGTTTCCTCTTGATTCACCAAAACCGTTTGCGCTAAATCCAAGCCCACCCAAAATGTCGCCTACAGGTGGATTTTTGCCGTAATGCGCGCCTTGAATTGTGCCTGTGGACGGTGCGGTATATGTTTCTTTATAAATCTCTGCCCAATTATTCTTGACTTCAAAATTATCAATGGCATTTTTGGCTACAGAAAATAGCAATCCGTCTACCGCTTTTTCTGCTAAGAAATCAGAGTTAAAGCGCGCTTCGTTGTTATAAAAAACATTTTTAAAAGCGGTAACGCTTTCAGCGGGTGCGGATAGGTTATTTGCAAGCATTTCAAGCGTAGTGCCGAAAGCAAGCATTAAAGCGCGTTCGTTATTATCAACCTCAGCACTCATAAAAGCCCTTGCGGGCGAATTTCCGCTTTTAACCGCCTTATCCACCGCGCGCGGATTAGTCCCGAACCTCTTAATATTTTTCATATAATGTTCGCGAATATCAAGATCGCCCCAAGTTACGAAAGGGTGTAGTGTAACGGAATTTAGAAAATCGGAACGGCAATAATCGTGGGTGCTGTAAAGAAATTGCGTAAGTTCGTTTGTAAGGTTATAAAACGAAATATCCGTGACTAAAGGGCGGTTATAAATATCTGTGGGGAATGTTTGGTTCACCCTCAAAAGGTTAATATTACCGCTATCGTAGCTTAATTCAAGAAATTCTGCCGTTGTTCCGTAAGGATTTGTGCCTCTGAAGTCATATACGGCTGTGTCATTCTTACCGAACCATGCGGGGGCAACGCTTGAATGAATAGTGTCTGCAACGGTTATATTGTACTTTGTTAGGCTTGTGTCCTTAACATTTTTCAGATACTGATAGTTTACAGGCTTATACTGAGATTTATCCGCATTAAATCCGCGTGAAGTAAGTGCCAACACATGGTTCACATTAGTTACCGCAACGGTATACGAATGGCATTCCACCACTTCGCGCCCAAGCTGATCGTAATAATACTTCATTTGGTTTACTTGATATAGCGCAGGGGTTGCTATCGGCGGATTGCCCCCAACAATTTTGCGGTTTTTAAAATCAGCATAGTGTGCTTCGCTTGCAGTGCTTACGCTTGTTATGGTGATATTTGAGGCGTCAGTGTTGCTATCCAGAAAGTATGCGTACATTTCGTTTTGCCTCATTGCAAGATGCCCTGTGCCTGCACGCATTATAGGCAACCTAAACCACTGATTAAAGTACGGCGCAACGCTTAGCACAAATTCAAATTCCTCTTTGATTTCGTACACATCAAATCCGCTGTGCCTGCCTGCGCCTTCACCGTCTATCTGCGCCAACACATCAAGAATGCCGATAAAGCCGTTTTTGTCCAAACGATCCACATTTATGTTGCTATAGCTACCAAGTGAGGCAACTTCTTGCTGAACTTCCGAAAGGGGTGCTATATTCATGGGGCTGAATGACTGCGAATTTAAAACCTTAGAGAGTGCATTCACTTCGGGAAGGTATTGCGCCGAAACCACCTTGTTTTGCACAAGTTTTGCAAGTGCTGAACTTGGATTCAATTTTTTAAAATGGTAAAACGGAAAGAATATTGAAAAAACGATAAGGGGAATCAGGGCAAGCGCAAGAAGCCCTAAAACTATTTGTTTATCCACCTTTTTCTTCGCCTTATTCATAAACATTATTATATTATGTTAGTGCGTGTGTGTCAATGGCTATTTATTCAGTTCGTATAAAATCTTTAATCCTTTTAAAGATAAAGCCCTGTCTATAATATCTATAAGAGAAGGATCAACGGTGGTTACAAGTTCACTCATTCCGCCTGTGGCAATGGTTTTTACATTTGTAAGCCCGCTTTCCTTCTTAATTTCATGCACGATATTTCTCACAAGCCCTGTGTAGCCGTAAATTATGCCCGATTGCATATTTTCTACCGTGGTTTTTCCAATTACGGATTTGGGGCGGGCAAGTTCAATCCTCGGAAGTTTTGCGGCGGTATTAGTTAAAGATTCCGCGCTTGATTTTATCCCCGGGGCAATTGCACCGCCCAAGAAATCACCCTCATTGTTGATAACCCCGAAAGTGGTAGCCGAACCAAAGTCAATTATAATGGCAGGCCCGCCGTAAATGCTTTTTGTGGCAACTGCGTTAATAATCCTATCCGCACCCAATTCCTCAGGAAAGTGATACCCAAGTTTTAACCCAAGTTTTAGCTTGCTTGAAACCATTATCGGCTTTTTACCCGTGTAGTGCCTGCACATATGTTCCACGGTATAGTTAAGCGCAGGTGCGACAGAACTAACCATTACACCCTCAATATTATCAAAGCTAAAACCACAACTTCTGAACAATTCCAAAAAAACCATGCCGAACTCGTCAGCAGTCTTATTGTGATCCGATGCTATGCGCCAAGTTTTCACAATGTCGCCATTGTTCACCATTCCTATTTTTATATTGGTGTTGCCTATATCAAGAAGTAGTACCATTTTTTTGAGGGGTTAGGGTTTAGGGGTTAGGGGTTAGTTTTTAAATAAAAAATAACGGCTTAGAAGCAAGCAAGACGAGGCAAACGAGGAATTTATGAGGAAGTGTACTGAGGCGTACATGCCCGATTAAATTCTGAAGTTTAACAAAGTATTGCGTAGCTAATAAGCCGTTATTTACTATATCATTTGGATTATGGCTAATGACGCGTCATCACCCCTGCGGTTAGCAAGTTTGATTATGCGCGTGTAGCCACCGCCTTGACCTAAGTTCTTGGCGCGTTCGTCATATTTAGGGGCGTATTCTTTGAAAAGTTTTTCAACCAACGGGTGGTTAATATCTTTCGTTCTTTCGCCGAAAGCCCTTTTGGTTTCCTTATCCCCTTGCCTTTCTTGCAAATCTTCAAGAAGTGCCATTAAACGCCTTCTTGCGGCAAGTTTTTTAGCCCCGTCATTGATAAACTCAACTTTAATCTTTTCGTCTTTCATGTTAGTTTTGAGTTTTGTAACGGGAACTGTGTCGTTATAAGTTCTTATTGCGATTGTAACCATTTTCTCTGCCACGCGCCTAACTTCTTTTGCGCGCTCAAGCGTGGTTTTAATTTCGCCGTGCCACAATAATTCGCTTGCTTGCGAATATATCATTTGCACTCTTTGATCTGTTCTTCTGCCTAATTTTCTTGCCATAATTTTACCTACTGTTTTAGTTGTTTAATTATTCGTCCTTATTAGCCAAGCCAAGCCCCATGCCTTCAAGTTTTTTCATAACCTCGTCAAGTGATTTTCTGCCAAGGTTGCGAACTTTAAGCATATCGTCCTCGCTACGGCGGACTAAATCTTCCACTGTGGATATGCCTGCGCGCTTTAAGCAATTTAGAGGGCGAACCGAAAGGTCAAGCTCTTCAATGCTCATAAATAGCGTTTGCTTTTGCTTATCGTCATCCCTATTTACAAGGGTTTCAACCGTACTCATTTTTTCCACAAGGTTAATGAACAGCTTTAAGTGATCGTTCATTATCTTAGAGGAAAGAGAGATAACTTCTCTTGGGGAAGACGAAGCGTTTGTTTTAACATTGATTCTTAATTTGTCATAATCAATTGATTGCTCAACACGCGTGGCTTCAACCGTGTAGCTAACGGATTGAACAGGTGAGAAAAGCGAATCAATGGGGATATAACCGATTGGCATTTTAGGATTTTTGTTTTCCTTTGCGCTTACATAGCCTCTGCCTTTTGCCACGGTTAGTTCCATATCAAGGCTTGCGCCGTCTGAAAGGGAACAAATATATGCCTCGGGATTCATAACCTCTATGTGGGAAGGAAAGCTGATATCACCTGCGAAAACTTTGCCGCCCGTTTTCTTGCTTAATTTAACGGTTGTGGTTTCAAAATTCTCAAGCGTGGATTTAAGCGCGATTTCCTTAAGGTTCAATATGATTTCGGTAACATCGTCCCTTACGCCTTGAATTGTGGAAAATTCATGAGGTACGCCCTCAATCCTTATGCCCACAATGGCAATACCCGGAAGCGCGGTGCAAAGAATGCGCCTAAGTGCGTTACCGATTGTGATTCCGTAACCTTTTTCAAGCGGTTCAACCACGAATGCGGCTTCTGCGCCGTTAGTGCTTTCTTCCACTTTAATTATTGGTTTATACATTTCTATCATTAACCGTATCTCCTTAAAAACTATTTAGAGTACAACTCAACTATCATGTTCTCCGCTATGGTTAAATCAATATCCTCACGGGCAGGAATAGATTCAATCTTTCCTTTTAATTCCGATGGTTCAAACGATAGCCATTTGGGAAGGTTTGCAATTTTGGCGCGCTTTAATTCTTCAAAGAACGCTTTCTCTTTTTTTGTTTCTTTAATGGCTATAGTATCGCCTGCTTTAATAAGGTAAGAGGGGATATTAACCGTTTCGCCGTTAACTGTGATATGCCCGTGGTTCACGATTTGGCGGGATTGCGCCCTTGAAGAACCGATTCCCATGCGGTAAATCACATTATCAAGCCTTCTTTCAATAAGAATAAGCATATTCTCACCTGTTACACCGCGCATTTTTGACGCTTTAACATAATAAGAATGGAATTGCTTTTCCATTAAACCGTAAGCCCTTTTTGCTTTTTGCTTTTCCCTTAACTGCACGCTGTAAGCGGTGGCTTTTTTGCGCGCCGCGCCGTGCTGTCCGGGGGCGGTGGGGCGTTTTTCCACAGCACATTGCTGAGAATAGCACCTATCCCCTTTTAAAAATAACTTTGTTCCTTCGCGCCTGCACAGCTTGCAAACGGGACCTGTGTGTTTTGCCATTTATATCTCCTTAAAACAATTCTGTTTTGCTTATCGTAAAAATTTGTTCGTGAACGCTTAAAGATTACAACCTTCTGCGCTTTGGCGGACGGCAACCGTTATGCGCAACGGGTGAAACATCCTGAATTTTGGTGATTTCAATATCCGCGGTTTGGATTGAACGGATTGCTGATTCCCTGCCCTGCCCAGGCCCTTTCACGAAAACTTCCACTTTGCGTACACCGTGAAGTTTCGCGGCTTTAGATGCGTTTTCGGAAACGATTTGCGCCGCGTAAGCGGTGGATTTACGGCTACCTTTAAGCCCAAGTTTTCCGCCTGAAGCCCAGCTGATAACATTACCGTTCATATCGGTTATCGTTACGATTGTGTTGTTAAAGGAAGCGTGAATATGCGCTTGCCCTTTTTCAATATTCTTTAAATCTTTTCTTCTCTTAATTTGAGATTTTCTGACTGCCATATTACCCTCCTTTATTTCTTCTTAGCACGCCCGACAGTGCGCTTAGGCCCTTTGCGTGTTCTTGCGTTTTGCTTTGTGCTTTGACCGCGAACGGGCAAACCTTTTCTGTGGCGCACACCGCGATAACAGCCTATTTCCATAAGCCTCTTAATATTCAGCATTACATCGCGCTTTAAATCACCTTCAACACGAAGGTTATTTTCAATGTAATCACGAATTTTAATAATTTGATCTTCTGTTAAATCCTTAACACGGACATCGGGGCTAATGTTGCAAGCCGTTAGCAACGCCATAGAAGTTGTTTTACCGATACCGTATATGTAGGTTAAACCGATTTCAATTCTTTTTTCTCTCGGTAAGTCTACACCTGAAATACGAGCCATTTATTTTGATCCTCCAAAATTCTTGTACAGTTTGTGTTAGCCAAGCTACGCCATTGTATCACAACGGTGTGCTTTTGTAAATTATTTAGCCTTGTTTTTGCTTGTGGTTGGGGTACTTACTGCAAATAATCATAATTTTGCCTTCTCTTTTGATTATTTTGCAGTTATTGCACATTGGTTTTACAGACGGTCTGACTTTCATATTACACCTTCCTTAATTCTTATTTCTGTAGACAATTCTTCCTTTGTTCAAATCGTAAGGGCTTATTGCCACCCTAACATTATCACCCTCGCAAACCTTAACATAATGCACGCGCATTTTGCCGGAAAGATAGGCAAGAATGGTGTGTCCGTTTTGAAGTTTAACGCGGAATGTGGTTGCGGGCAACACTTCGGTTACCACACCCTCCATTTCAATTGAATCGTCCTTAGACATAGAGTCTCCTTGTTTTAGATTTTTGTTTTCTTAAAAGGTTTTAGCCGTTTAAGAATCTTAACGCGCTTTTTAATTCCGCGTCAAATATCTTTTTGCCCTCTTTAAGCTTTTCAGAAATCTTGGGGATTTCTTCCGCTTGGACTTTAAGATGCTTAATTTTTTTTAGCTTGGGCTTTTCTATCCGCCTAAGCTCTCCGTCTGCAATTTTCACAAACGAATCGTTAACAACCTCAAGCACCGCGAAAAACTTTCCGCTGTCCCGCCCTGCGATTGAATATACTATTGCGCCGATTTCTATTTGTTTTGTTTGCATTTACAGCGTGATTATTTCAGGTAGTCCGTTTGTGATTATAACGGTGTTTTCGTAATGGGCTGAGGGGCTTTTGTCCTCGGTTGCCATTGTCCAGCCGTCTGCCAGCTTTTGAACTCTGAAACCGCCAAGCGATATCATGGGTTCAACTGCAAGCGTCATGTTTTTAGTAAGCCGTACGCCCTTGTGCCTTACGCCGAAGTTAGGAACGGAAGGATCTTCATGCAAATCCCTGCCTATGCCATGCCCCACGAAATCCCGAATAACATTCATTCCGTGTTTCTCAACATACGCTTGCACCGCCGAACTGTACTCGCCAAGCCTTGCGCCCTCTTTAAGGAATTTGATTCCCTCAAAGAAACTTTCTTCGGCAACCTCTTTAAGCCTTAGCTTTTCGGGGCTTACTTTTCCTATTGTAAAGGTTCTTGCGCCGTCTGCATTAAAACCTTTATAGTTAACGCAGATATCCACTTTAAGTAGCATTCCTTCTTCAAGCACTCTTTTTTCAGAGGGGATTCCGTGAATAACTTCTTCGTTTATTGAGGTGCATATTGAGGCGGGGTATTTGTCGTAACCCAAGCAGGTGGGGTGTGCATTTTGCGTTTTTATGTAATTATACGCAAGTGTGTCCAACCTTTTTGTGGTAACGCCTTCCTTAGCGCGTTCCCTCACAAGTTCTAACGCGTCTTTAAGGATTTTCCCTGCATGGCGCATGAGTTCTAACTCGTGTTCGGTTTTTATAGTTATCATTTTTTAAGTATGCTTAGGATTTGTTCAAAGCATTCGTCTATGCTACCGTTACCGCGCGCATTGAACAATTTGCCTTTGCTTTTGTAATAATCAATAAGCGGTTCTGTGGTTTGCTTGTACGCATCAAGACGCTTTAAGATTGTTTCTTCCTTATCGTCATCTCTTGTGAAAAGCGTGCCACCGCATTTATCGCAAGCACTTTCACTGTAAGTTGATTTGTGGAATATTGCACCGCAACCACAGCTCAATCTGCCTGTTAGCCTTTTAAGAATTACCGCAAGATCCACATCAATATTGATAACGAAATCAATATCGGTGATTTTATCAAGTGCCTCAGCTTGGGGGATTGAACGGGGGAAACCGTCCAGCATGAATCCTTTTTCACAATCGGGTTGCTGTAAGCGGGATTCCACGATTTTGATAGTAACCTCGTCTGGCACAAGCAAGCCCTTATCCATAAAACTCTTGGCATAAATTCCGATTTCCGTTCCGTTTTTAATGTTCATGCGGAACGCGTCACCTGTGGATATGTGCGGAACATTAAGCGTTGTGGTAAGTTTAACTGCCTGTGAACCTTTGCCTGCGCCCGGTGCGCCTAATAGAATCAATTTCATAGCCTCACCCCTTATTTTAAGAATCCCTTGTTGTGCTTTACAAGAAGCTGAGATTCAAGCTGTTTTTGGAATTCAAGCGCAACCGATACCACAATCAATAATCCTGTTGCTGAGAACGCATTTCCGAAACCGAAAGGTTGGAAGGCAGGAATCTGTTGCAACAAAAGCGTGGGTATAAGTGCAATGAACCCAAGGAAGAACGCGCCGAACAAAGTTAAGCGGTTATTTATTTTCTTTAAATGTTCAGCCGTTGGCCTGCCCGGTCTTATCCCCGGAATGAAACCGCCGTTTTGCTGAAGCATACGCGAAATATCGTCTGGATTGAATTGAATTTGCGCGTAGAAGAAAGCAAAGAAGATAATCAAGAGGAACATGATTACCGAATATAGGTGTCCGTTAGAACCAAGCCAAGTACCCCAAACTACCGCAAAGTTAGTGGCTTGCAAGCCTGCAAACTGAATTATCATTTGCGGGAACATAATTAGTGAACTTGCAAAGATTATGGGCATAACACCTGAGGCGTTTACCTTAATCGGAATGTGGGTGGATTGCCCGCCGTACATTTTGTTACCTTTAATTTGCTTTGCGTACTGCACCCCGATTTTCCTTTCAGACATATCTATAAAGGTAATAATGAAGAAGAGTATCACAACCAAAAGGATAAAGCCAAGCATTACCCAAGGGCCCGTGTAAGTTCCAAGCCTCCATTGATCGGGAATAACATTTGCAAAACCTCTGAACACGGACGCACCAAGGCTTCCCACAATACCTGTGAAGATTATTAGGGAAGTACCGTTACCGATTCCGAATTCGGTGATTCTTTCACCAAGCCACATAACAAGGGACGAACCGCCAGTTAATATAAGGA
Source organism: Bacillota bacterium (assembly GCA_009781445.1). Classification (GTDB taxonomy): domain Bacteria; phylum Bacillota; class Clostridia; order Christensenellales; family DTU072; genus WQYD01. The sequence continues at coordinate 25,509 of WQYD01000006.1, forward strand.
TAACGAAAATCATGGTAAATACTTCGCTTGCCATGCTTGGGCCGAACACAGGGCGGATTGCGCCTCTCCATGCGAACATAACGCCGATTGCCTGCACGATTGCAAGCAGGATTGCAAGGTAGCGGGTGTATTTAGTGATTTGTTTGCGCCCCTCTTCGCCCTCTTTTGAAAGTTTTTCAAGTTTTGGAACGATAAGCGTTAAGAGTTGCATTATAATGAAAGCGTTAATAAACGGAACTATTCCAAGTGCAAAAAGCGTTCCGTTTTCAAACGAACCTCCTGTGATTGCAGAGAACATATTTAAAAAATCTACATCTCTGAATCCTCCCAAGAGAGAGTCGTTCACTTTAATACCGGGGATTGGCACAAAGCAACCCAAACGGTATATCAATAATATCATGAAGGTAAATAAAATTTTCCTTCTGATATCGGGACTTCTAAATGCATTTACAAAAGTTTGAAGCATTACTTAATTACCTCTGCTTTTCCGCCGGCTTTTTCAATTTTTTCCAGCGCGCTTTTTGAAAACTTTTTGGCTTGAACGGTTATAGCGTTTGCGATTTCACCGTCACCAAGAACTTTAAGCCCATAGGGTTCAAGTTTGCGAATCACGCCCATTTCCATAAGTATTTCTGCATTAACGACTGCGCCTTTTTTAAAGTCTTTTAAGTCGTCAAGGTTTATAATTGAGTATACCGCTTTAAAGGGGGATTTAAATCCTCTTTTAGGTAAACGCCTTGCAAGGGGCATTTGTCCGCCCTCAAAACCGGGGCGTACTCCGCCACCGCTTCTTGCCCATTGCCCTTTATGCCCTTTACCGCTTGTTTTGCCAAGCCCTGAGCCGATACCTCTGCCAAGCCTTTTTCTGCGTGTGGTTGCGCCGTCTGCCGGTGCTATCGTGTTAATTTTCATTGCCATAACTAACTCCTTTACGCGTTGATTTCTTCCACAGCCACTAAGTGGGCTATCGGAACTATCATACCGCGGATAACAGCATTGTCTTCGTGAATCTTAAAGCTTCCTATTTTCTTAAGCCCAAGTGCTTCAATAGTTGCCTTTTGGTTTTTAATGCAACCTATTGTGCTTCTCTTAAGCGTAATTTTTAATTTTTTTGCCTCTGCGGGCGCAGTTTTCTTTGCCATTTTTAATATCTCCTAATTAACCGTTAATAATTTCTTTCACGGTTTTGCCTCTGATTTCGGCAACTTGTTCTGCGGTGCGAAGTTCTTGCAAACCTTTAATCGTGGCTTTAACGCTGTTGATTGGGTTATTTGAACCGATAGACTTTGTGCGGATATCAGATATTCCGCTAACTTCAAGCACAAGCCTTACCGCGCCACCTGCTATAACGCCCGTACCTGCGGGTGCGGGAAGCATTGTTACTCTGCCTTTGCCGAATATGCCTGTGATTGCATGAGGTATAGTTGAACCCCTTGTGGCAATGGTGAACATGGCTTTCTTCGCCGCTTTTTGCGCCTTTTCAATTGCTTCGGGAACTTCCGCCGCTTTGCCCATGCCTGCGCCCACTCTGCCTTTGCCGTCACCAACCACAACAAGTGCGGAAAAGCGCATATTTCTACCGCCTTTAACAACCTTGGTTACGCGGTTAACCGCCACGGTTTTTTTGATAAGGTCGTCCTTAGGCTCTCTATCAAATCTTTTATCGTCATTCCTTGCCATTTTGCTTTATCCTCCTAAAACTCAAGGCCTGCTTTGCGCGCGCCGTCAGCAACTGCTTTAACTCTGCCGGTATAAATATATCCGCCACGGTCAAACACAACTTTGTTTATACCCTTTTCTTTAGCCTTTACAGCTATTGCTTCGCCCACAACTTCGGATGCTTCCGTTTTTGTTTTGCCTTTTAGCTTTGCTATAACGGCTTTATCTTGCGTGCTTGCCGATACCAATGTTACACCGCTGATATCGTCAATGATTTGCGCGTACACATGCGACAAAGAACGGTAAACATTAAGCCTCGGAACACTTGTGGTGCCTTTGACTTTCTTTCTCATTCTTAAGTGGCGTTTTTGCCTTATTTGGTTTTTATCAGGTTTTGAAATCATAATTCTTATTCCCTCGCAGAATGCCTATTTGCCTGCTTTTTTGCCTTCCTTTCTAAGGATTGTTTCTTCTTTATATCTTATACCGTAGCCATGGTAAGGTTCGGGCTTTCTCACTGCCTTAATATCGGCGGCGAATTGCCCCACTAATACCTTATCAATTCCCTTAACCGCTACTTCGGTGGGGGAAATAACTTCAAGTTTAATTCCCTTCACAGGAACTAATTCCACAGGGTGGCTGAAGCCTACGGACAGCACGATTTTTTCGCCCTGCGCAACCGCTTTCCAGCCAACGCCTGAAATCATTAAACGCCTTTCAAAACCTTTTTCAACACCTGTTGCCATGTTTTGAATTAAAGCCCTGTACAAACCGTGGGCAGCTTTTACCTCTTTAGCTTCGGAAAGCCTTTTAACAAGAACGGTTTCGCCCTCAATTTCCACATTGATATTTCTATTTTGCACCGGTTGGGTAAGAGTGCCAAGAGGCCCTTTTGCGGTAACCAAACCGCCCTCAAAGGATACCGAAACTCCCTTACCTAATTTAATTGGCGCTCTGCCTATTCTGGACATAATTTCCTCCTTACCAAATGTAAGCCAGCACTTCGCCGCCTGCACCTGCTTTTCTTGCTTTCTTATCCGTCATAATACCTTGCGATGTGGAAATTATGGCGATGCCAAGCCCGTTAAGAACCTTGGGCAGTTCATCACTCTTAGCATAAACTCTTAATCCGGGTTTAGAAATTCTTCTTAACCCCTTAATAACTTTTTGCCTGTTTCCCACATATTTAAGCTGAATGCGGATTGATGCTTGAATCGCGCCTTCTTCTTTAACTGTTTCAAAATCGCTTATATAGCCTTCTTCTTTAAGAATTTCGGCTATAGATGCTTTAATCTTTGATGCAGGAATATCAACCGACTCATGCTTAGCGGTTAATGCGTTCCTTATTCTTGTTAACATATCTGCAATCGGATCTGTCATTTCCTAACCTCCTACCAGCTTGACTTGCGGAATCCGGGAAGTTCTCCCTTGTACGCAAGTTCTCTGAAGCATATTCTGCATATACCGTATTTGCGCAAAACTGCGTGCGGTCTACCGCAAATACTGCAACGCGTGTATTCTCTTGTAGAGAATTTTTGCTTTCTTTGTTGCTTATTTATCATTGCTTTCTTAGCCATAATCCCTCCTAACGCGCAAACGGAATGCCAAGTAATTTTAGTAACTCTCTTGCTTCCTCGTCCGTATTGGCGGTGGTAACAAAAGCAATATCAAAGCCTCTTACTTTTTCCACTTGATCATATTGAATTTCGGGGAAAATAAGTTGCTCTTTAACTCCCAAAGCGTAATTACCTCTGCCGTCAAACGATTTGGCTGAGATACCGCGGAAGTCCCTAACGCGGGGTAACGCGATAGAAATTAACTTATCAAAGAATTCCCACATACGCGCGCCACGAAGTGTAACCATTGCGCCCACATTTTGGTTTTCTCTGATTTTAAAGTTAGCAACCGATTTTTTAGCCTTGGTGATAACAGCTTTTTGCCCTGCTATCTTTTCAAGTTCTGCCATTGCAAGTTGCATACTCTTGGTGTTATCCTTAATATCGCCCATACGCATATTGAGAACGATTTTTTCCATTCTTGGAATTTGCATTGCCGAAGAATAGTTAAATGTTTTCTTAAGTTGCGGTGCAACTTCGTTTGCGTACTTCGTTTTAAGCCTTGGAACTGAACTTACCTTGGGGGTTGCTACTTTTTTAGCAACTTCGGGTTTAGCTGTTACCGCTTTTTCTGCGGGCTTGTTCGGCACGGCTTCTTTAACGGCTTTTGGTTTTTCTGTAGCCATTGTGCGACCTCCTATTCGTTATCTGCGGTAGTTGTGTCCGCAGGCTTTGCTTTCTTTCTTACTGCTGCTTTTGCTTCGGTTTTGGGTTCTGCCACCGCTGTTGCTTCTGCTTCCTTTTTCTTGGTTGCCTTTTCTTTTTTAACAGCCATTTTCTTGGTTACAAGCTCTTCACCGCATTTTGCACAGGTGCGTACTTTTTTATCGCCGATTACCTTATACCCAACGCGCACAGGTCTGTTACAACCTCCGCAGATAGGCATAATGTTGGAAATATCCACGCTTGCGGGTTGCTCAATGATTCCGCCCTTATCCGTTGCCTTTCTTGCTTTAACCGCTTTTTTATTAACGGTAATGTCCTTACCTTCAAGTAACGCGCGCCCGCTATCTCTGTTGATTGCGGTAACAACGGCTGTTTTGCCCTTGTCTTTTCCTGCTATTATCTTAACGGTGTCGTCTTTTCTTACACTAAACTTAGCCATAGTTCCTCCGCTATTATAAAACTTCGGGTGCAAGAGAAATGATTTTCATATAATCCTTATCTCTTAGTTCCCTTGCGATAGGCCCGAATATACGCGACCCGCGCGGTTGCTTTTGATTATCAATAATAACTGCGGCATTATCGTCAAAGCGGATATAAGTTCCGTCCTTCCTTTGAATGCCTTTGCTTGTTCTCACTATTACCGCTTTCACGACATCGCCTTTTTTAACCGCACCACCAGGGCTTGCAGTTTTAACAGATGCCACGATAACATCGCCGATATTTCCGCTTCTAACATAAGAACCGCCAAGAACTCTAATGCACTTAATTTCTTTTGCGCCACTGTTATCCGCAACTTTTAATCTTGATTCAGGTTGTACCATACCGTACCTCTAACTTACTGTGTTTTCTTAGCTTATTTCGCTTTCTCTATTACGGATACAAGACGCCAGTTCTTACTCTTTGATAGCTTTCTTGTTTCCATTACTTCCACCTTATCGCCTATACCGCATTCGTTATGTTCGTCATGCACTTTAAGCTTTTTGGTTTGCTTAATAATTTTCTTATAAAGCGGGTGGCGCACTCTTTGTTCAATCGCGACTACGATAGTTTTATCCATTTTGTCGCTTACCACGAAGCCCACACGCGTTTTTCTTAAATTTCTTTCTACTGTGTTTGTTTCCATATCTGTTCCACCTTAATTATGCCTTTGCTTTTTTAGCTTTTTTGGCGGATCCTGACGCTCTTGCAGGTTCCTTGGAAAGCCCTAATTCTCTTTGCTTTAAAACCGTTTTCGCCCGCGCGATATCCTTTTTCTTTTGGTTAAGAACCAAAGGATTGGATAATTGATTAGTTGCGTGCTTAAATCTTAAATCAAAAAGTTCCGCTTTTAGTTCGCTTAACTTTATGTTAAGTTCTTCATTTGTTAATTCAAAAAAATTAGTTATTTTCATGCTTATTCACCAACCTTTTTGCCGTTATCCGCAGGAACATTGTTGTTCGCGTCTGCGCTAACGCAGTCTGCTTTCTTAACGAACTTACATTTGATAGGAAGTTTATTGGCAGCAAGCCTTAAAGCCTCTCTTGCCACTTCTTCGGTTACGCCTGCCATTTCAAACATAATCCTATCGGGCTTAACTACCGCTGCCCAGTATTCAGGCGAACCTTTTCCGCTACCCATGCGCGTTTCGGCAGGTTTTTTTGTTATTGGTTTGTGGGGGAATATGTTCACCCACACTTGACCGCCCCTCTTTATTGATCTCGTCATTGCGATACGGGCAGCTTCTATTTGGTTAGAGGTTATCCATGCGGGTTCAAGTGCCATTAAGCCGTACTCACCGTAAGCCACGATATTTCCTCTCATTGCACGGCCTGTTAATCTACCGCGGTGCTGTTTTCTTCTTTTAACTCTTTTGGGCATCAACATAAATTATTCTTTGCCTCCTTTTGCGACATAATTAAAAACTTCGCCTTTATAAATCCAAACCTTAACGCCGATAATGCCGTAAGTTGTTTTTGCTTCTGCAAAGCCGTAATCAATTTCTGCTCTTAGCGTTTGAAGCGGAATTGAACCTTCGTGGTAGTTCTCACTTCTTGCAATTTCCGCACCGTCAAGACGCCCAGATACCATTGTTTTCACGCCTTTTGCGCCTGCCCTCATTGTTCTGCCAAGTGCAAATTTCATTGCTCTGCGGAAAGGGGTTCTTTTTACAAGAGATGCCGCGATACCTTCTGCCACGATTTGTGCGTCAAGATCAGGGTTTTTGATTTCGTGAACATTCACATTAAATTCCCTGTTATCGCCAAGAATCTTTCTGATACTCTTATTTATATGATCAATTCCGCGGGGATTTTTTTCTGCACCTGCTTCCTTAACCTCTTTGTTTTGCTTGCCGATTGCCACACCGGGGCGTCCGCAATGCACATCAATGGTGATTTTATCCGCCGCTCTTTCAATAAAAATCTTTGATATAGACGCGTCTGAATAAAATTTCTTAAGGAACTCTCTTATCTTGTGATCTTCAAGAATATACTTAGCGGCACCGTTTTTACCTGCGTACCACTTGGAACTCCATGTTTCTATTATGCCCACGCGCAATCCGTGGGGATTAACTTTTTGACCCATATTTGCCTCCTATGCGTTCACATCCATGATTACTGTGATATGGCTTGTGCGTTTTAAAATGCGCGAGCCTCTGCCCTTTGCTTTCGGCATCATGCGCTTAAGCGTTGCGCCTTGATCTGCAAAGCATTCTGCCACAAAGAGATCGTCTTTATTAAACCCAAGGTTATTTTCTGCATTAGCTGCGGCAGAATTAACAACCTTAAGAATAGGCAAGCAGGACGATTTGTTAAGCGCGCTTAAAAGCGCAACCGCTTCCCTATAGCTTTTGCCACGGATAGTGTCAAGCACGGCACGAACCTTAAAGGGGGATATCCTTATACTTTTTGCAATCGCGCGCGGACGGGCGTCCCTGTTTTCGGCGCGTTCTATGGCTTTTTCGCGAATTCTTGTTGCCATGTTTCCTCCTACTTTTTGCCTGATGTTTTAGAACCTGCGTGTCCGCGGAATGTTCTTGTGGGGGCAAACTCACCCAATTTTAAACCAACCATATCTTCCGTTACATACACAGGCACATGTTTCTTGCCGTCATGAACCGCAATAGTGTGTCCCACGAAATCGGGAAATATTGTGGACGCGCGCGACCAAGTTTTGATTGGCTTTTTGCTTCCGGACGCGTCCATAGCTTTTACTTTTTTCATAAGGCTCTCTGCAACAAAGGGGCCTTTCTTCACTGATCTGCTCATTTATTAACCTCTTAATTAATGCGTTTAATAATATTCTTGCTTGTGGGATTTTTCTTATTGCGCGTTTTGTAACCAAGCGCGGGCTTTCCCCAAGGTGTAACCGGGCCTGCCATACCGATAGGGCTTCTGCCTTCGCCACCGCCGTGAGGGTGATCGCAAGGGTTCATAACCGAACCTCTTACTGTGGGCTTAACACCCATGTGGCGCGTCCTTCCTGCTTTGCCGATATTCACAAGTTCGTGATCAATATTGCCCACTTGCCCGATTGTCGCCTTGCAGTTTAGGGGAACATATCTCATTTCGCCTGAAGGCATTCTGAGAGTTGCCTTATTGCCCTCTTTTGCCATAAGTTGCGCCGCGCAACCTGCACTGCGGGCAAACTGCCCGCCCCTTTTGGCTTGAAGTTCAATATTATGAATCGTTGTGCCGAGAGGAATATCTTTAAGCAATAAAGCGTTACCCGCTTTAATGTCTGCGCCTTCACCGCTTAAAACGGTATCACCAACTGTCAAACCAACAGGTGCGAGGATATATCTCTTTTCGCCGTCTGCATAATTTAAAAGCGCGATATTTGCACTGCGGTTAGGATCGTACTCAATTGTGGCAACCTTTGCGGGAATGCCGTCTTTATCTCTTTTGAAGTCAATTATTCTGTACTTAACTCTGTTACCGCCACCGATATGCCTAACCGTGATTTTGCCTGTGTTATTGCGTCCGCCTGATTTGCTTTTGGTTGCAAGCAGGCTTCTTTCGGGTGTCGTGGTTGTGATATCGGCTGAATAAACAAGCACGCTCATTCCGCGTCTGCCGGGGGTTGTGGGTTTGTATCTCTTAATCGCCATAGTGTACCGCCTTATGACAAGCTCTCAAAGAACTCTATTGATTTGCTTTCGGGGGTAAGCGTTACATAGGCTTTTTTGTATGATGCCGTAAAGCCCTCATGTTTGCCCATTCTTTTTAGCTTGCCCCTAACTTTTAATGTGTTAACTTGATCCACTTTAACGCTGAAAATGCTTTCAACAGCCGCCTTAATTTGCAATTTGGTTGCGTTCTTTTTTACTTTGAACACATACTTCTTGCTTGGAATGCCGTCATAGCTTTTTTCGGATAAAATAGGCTTAATAATTATATCGTAATGACTCATTGCGCATATACCTCCGCTAAGGTTTCCACAGCTTCTTTTGTTATAACGCATTTGCCTGAAGCAACAAGATCATAAAGGCTTAAAAGCGATGCGTCCTCAATTTTCAGGCTTTCAATATTTTTGCCTGCACGAAGCACATCTTTTTGTTCGCCTTGAAGAACCAAAAGCGTGGTTTTATTTGGGTTGATTTTATCAAGGAAAGACGCAACCAATTTGGTTTTTGGTTCGGCTATTTCAAATTTATCAAGAACAATGATTCCGCCGTCACGAAGCTTTTGGCTAAGCGCGCTTCTCATAGCCGCCGTTTTCATTTTCTTATTAACTTTCTTAGAGAAATCTCTGGGCTTCGGCGCAAAAACAACGCCACCCTTTATCCATTGAGGGGAACGCGAAGAACCTTGGCGCGCTCTGCCTGTGCCTTTTTGCCTCCAAGGCTTTGCACCGCCTCCGCGGACTTCTGATCTTGTGAGGGTGCTTTTTGTTCCCTGCCTCTTGTTTGCAAGCTGGGCAACAACCACTTGGTGAATAAGTGATTCGTTATATTCCTGCGCAAACACCGCATCGGGAACTTCCATGCTACCCACTTTTTTATTTTCGGTATTTAATATATCAATCTTCATAATAAGTATCCTTAAAATAGCGTTGTGCGTTATTTCTTCGTTGCCTTCATAACGGGTGCTTTGAACCATTTGCCGGGCTTAACCTTTTTAACTGTGGATTTAACCTCAACAATGCCTTTCCTCGGGCCGGGGATTCCGCCTGCCACGAGAATAAGGTTTTTATCGGGGTAAATCTTAACAACTTCAAGATTTTGAACCGTTACGCGTTCGCTTCCGTATTGCCCGGGCATTTTCTTGTTCTTTAGAACACGGCTTGGGCTACTGTTTGCGCCCAAAGAACCCACGCCTCTGTGATAACCCGAACCGTGTGCGTTAGGCCCGCAATGCGTGTTCCAGCGTTGAACAGTTCCTGTGAAACCTCTACCGCGGGATTTGCCTGAAATATCTACCTTATCGCCAACCACGAATGAATCGCACTTGATTTCACCGCCAACCTCAAATTTAGCGCAATCCTTAAATCTGAATTCCTTAAGGTGCTTTTTGAGGGGTGCTTTTTCGCCAAGTTTTTTGAACTGACCGATTTCGGGTTTGTTAAGCCTGTGCGCCTTAATATCGCCGAATCCAACCTTTACTGAGGCATAGCCGTCATTTTCCAAAGTCTTAATTTGAACAATGCTACAAGGGCCTGCTTCAATAACCGTAACCGGTATAGCCGTGCCTGTGGGTGTAAATATTTGGCTCATGCCAAGTTTTCTGCCGAGTATTGCCTTTTCCATGATAATACCCTCCGTTAAAGTTTGATTTGAATATCAACGCCAGCAGGTAAATCAAGCTTCATTAGTGATTCAACCGTGCGCGAAGAACAGTTATATATATCCACAAGGCGTTTGTGAGTTCTCATTTCAAATTGTTCTCTTGAGTCCTTGTGCTTGTGCGGTGAACGAAGAATGGTAACAATCTCCCTCTGCGTGGGTAGCGGAATAGGACCAGAGATGCTTGCGCCCGTTTTTGTGGCGGCATCAACAATTTTTTCGCAAGATGCGTCCGCGAGGACATGATCGTACGCCTTGAGTTTTATTCTTATTTTTTGACCGGGCATTTATTTACCCCTCCTAAAAGAATGTTTTTTAAGGATTTTTGCAGTATTTTGCGCTTTCCTTAAGCATTTTCGCTTACTTTGCTATGCGTTTGGTTCACATTTCTGCGCCTGAACACTTAGCCGTGTGTATCGCGTGCTTTGCTATTATAATCAACCGATATGGTAATGTCAAATGATTTTTAACAAAAAATTAAAAAGTTTTTGAATCGCCGAATGCTTAACAGCGGAATTTTTTTCAGCGCACAGCGCACAACGCACAGCGCACAATGGCGGAATGTTTTAATAATGAGATTTAGAATCCACCATGTTTCATGTTTATCGTTTCATGTTTTACTTTTCATAATGAGATTTAGAATCCTTCATTGTGCGCTGTGCGCTGTGCGTTGTGCGCTTGATAATAATTCCTTACTGAATCACAGAACCAAGCACCAACGCAAACACCGCCCCTGCAATAACTATCACTGTGTTAAGGATTTTATTTTCCGAATATTCGTAAACCGCGGGTAGCATTTCGGCGAAAACTATGCAAAGCATTGCACCGCAAGCAAGCGAAAGGGAATATGCGGTTAAAATTGCGTTCGCGCCCATTAGGTAGCCCACAAGCGCGCCAAGCACGGTGGGAAGCCCTGCCAAAAAGCAAATGCCCACAATTTTAATATTTTTTGCACCGCTTGCCTTAAGCGGTAAAGCCATTGCCATGCCTTCGGGAATGTTATGAAGAAGTATCAAAAGCGAGGCTATCAGCCCTGCTTGCACCCTTCCGCCCGCACCGATAACAAGCCCTTCAGGCAAATTGTGAAGCATTATGCCAATAAATATCAAAAATCCCGCTTTTGAAAGCCTGCGTGATTGCGCTTTGCTTCCCGTCCCTGTTTCGGGAAGTTCGCCTCTTGTTTCACCCTCTAAAACAATGCTTTCGGCATTGCTTTTTTCGCTATCCTTTTTCTTATCGCCTATCCTTATAAAAAACACGAAAATTATTCCTATAAGCAAACCAAGACTCATGTGCAAAATACCGCCAAGTTCCACCGCACTTGGAAGCAATTCAAAAAATGAAATTCCGAGCATTGCGCCAGCCGCAAGCGCGAACATAAGCGCAATGTAATTCTTGCTTGGTTTTTTGATTATTATGCCAAGCGTGCCACCGAACATTGTTCCGATTCCGCCTGCGATAAATGAAAAAAGAAGTATCTGAAGTAACATTTAATTTGATTCCTGTGGATTCTAAGAGTAACATAAAAAAAATATCCTTGTCAAATATTTCCAAGTATGCTAAACTAAAAGTAATGTTACCTTTATTATGTGCGCGCATATCCGCGCTTTCATATAATATCGCGCTTGGTTTCAGCGTTGCTGGGCTTGTCCTTTTCGTACTGCTTTCACTGTATTTTGCATTTTGTGTGGTTGCGTCTAACATTATGTTCCGCCCCAAAAAAATGCAGTTTGAGGATAGCGTTGAGGACACAATTTTAAAAAGAAGTTTCAATAGAGAATTTTTAAACACCCCTTTTGAAGAAAGAGAGATTAACTCTGATTTCGGTTACAACCTTTACGCAAGGCTTTATATCAATGAGGTTAAAACGGATAAATTTATCCTTGTTCTTCACGGACACAAGTCAAATTGCGTGGATATGCTACCTTATGCGGAAGAATTTTTGCGCCTTGGCTACAATGTGCTTATTCCCGATCACAGATACGGCGCAAGAAGCGGGGGTTCGTCCGTTACCATGGGGCATTATGAGAAATATGACGCTATTTCGTGGATAAACGCACTTTTTGAAGAATTTCCGAATTGTAACCTTGGCGTATTCGGCGAATCAATGGGCGGTGCCACAGGAATCATGGTTACCGCCATGGATAACCGCGTAAAGTTTTTAATTGAATATTGCGGTTACGCGAATTACGAATTGATTATGCTTCCAAGGCTAAACCACAGCCGTTTTTTATACCGACTTTTGTTGCCGGGGCTACGGATTGTTGCCACAGGGCTATTTAACATTAGCATGAAAGAAATGGACGCGTTATCCGCCATGAAAACGATAAGCGTACCCGTACTAATGCTTCACAGCAAAGCAGACAAAACCGTTACTTACAATAACGCAGAAAAATTGCTTGAAGCAAACCCAAACGCAAAACTTATCACATTTGAAGAATCCACGCACGCGCGTTCACTCTCGCGATATAAAAATGATTTTATAACCGCAGTGGAAGATTTTATTAAATCCCTACCAAACGGACTTAGCCCTGATAAAGAGGCGGAAAAGAAAACAAAAACAAAAAACCAAAAAATGGAGGACATATTATGACAGCATTAATTATCACCGCGGTGCTTGCAGCACTCGCAACCGTAGGCTTTATTGCGGTACGAATTTTGAAAGCACCGATTTACGGGCTTTTTGCAAAAATCGTAGCGTCTGTAGGGTTTATTACCATTAGCGTTACCGCGCTTACTATTAAGGATATAGTATTTATCCCTTATGGCGCACCGCTTATTATCCTTGGGCTTGTTCTTGGGCTTATCGGCGACATTGTGCTTGATGTTAAGCGCATTCACGGGCTTTCCGCATCCTTAATCACAGGCGAAAGTGAATTTGAGGTTAACCTCAAAAAAGAACATATCAAATTTGAGGGGCTTTACCTCACAAGCGGTATGGTTTCTTTCTTTGCAGGGCATATCGTGTTCCTTGTGGCAGTTTGCCTTATTGCCACGGAATTCTTCGGGCTAACCGAAAACCGCGAATTCTTATTCCCTATCGCAGTTTCTGCGGGTATCGGTATTGCAATGGGGCCTGTAACAATCATTATTTCCGAAAAACTTTTAAAAGCAGATTTCGGCAAGCACAAGATTCTTGCAGGTGCTTACGGCGGGCTTTTGATTTTCTTCACAGTGTTTACCCTTTGGCTAACCATACTTGAACCCGCGTTCTTACTGCTATTCCTTGGAACGCTTTGCTTCCTACTATCCGATCTTGTTCTTTCGCAAATGTACTTCTGCGAAGGCAAAAAGGAAGATAAGATTCTTGTGGCAGTAAACCACGCGCTTTATTATTCGGCACAAATTCTTATAGCTTGTTGGTTATTTACCTTGGTTCTTTAAGAGTTTTTATCTAACACAAAAAAGAGTTGCTTATCGCAACTCTTTTTTCCGTGTTATTTTTAATGATATTTTGGATTATTCCGTAACCACAATCTTTTTAACTTCGCTTAGCTTTTTGATTGTAACATTGTCTTTCTTAAAATCAATTATGCCTTCATCTCTCATGCGCATCATTTCGCGGGACATTGAGGGGCGGGATACATTAAGATAATCTGCCATTTCGTTACGGTTGATTCCCATAACCACTTCAAGCGCACCGTTTTGTTCTAAATGCTTTTCATAAATAAGTTTGGCAATTTTTAGGCGCATACTCTTAATCACAAGATATTCCGTATCACCGCTTAACTTGGCAATTTTTTCTGCAAGCGAACCGATAACATTATCAAGAAGTTTTTTGTGGTAAGGGCTGTTTTCGTCTGCAAACAGCGTAATGGTTTCGGCTGAAAGGTACAAAACATCCACTTCTTCCTCAGCGGATACCACTGAATACGAAAGTTTTTTATTTGGCAAGAAGGCATCTACATCGCCAAACATTTCGCCTGCAACCATTGCGCCCTGCGCTTCGTTATTTCCGTTCTTTTTGGTAACATACTTAAGTAGCGTTCCCGTGAGAACAACGCCGATTTCGGTAACATCTGAACCTTGCTTTGCAATAACGATACCGCGCGAATACTTAACGATACGCGCACGGATACTATCAAAGATAGAGTTAATTTCCTTATCCTCAAAATTGTGGAAAAATCTGCTTTTCTTTAAGAGTTTTAAGATATTCATGCGTTCACCTGTTACAAAAACTAATGTCTGTAGCTAAGGCAACAAACATTGCCTAAACATTATATTATGAAAAGATTTTATTTGCAAGGCTTTTACGCAAGAATGTGATATAATTTGTGTATACAACGCACAGCGCACAACGCACAGCGCACAATGATTGATTCTAAATATCATTATTAGTTAATTAATCCATAATTCGTACTTTGTACTTAACCACCATTCACTCAAATGACTACTGATACAAAATTTTTACAAAAAAAATTCTCAGGCTTGCTAAGCGAGCTTTATGAAACAAGGCTAATACTTTCGGGTTCGCGGATTTCAAGGCTTTTATCCTTTATATCAAGCGAACCTGATTTGCTTGCCCTAATCACCGAGGCGGTGCGTGCAATAGATCATAAGGCGGAATTAGAGCGCGCCTTACGGCGGGACGGGCATAAAGTGGTTTTTAAATTGCCAGACGGGCAAATGGAAATTATTTCACTTGTTACGGGGCTAATGTATCGGTTTGACAGCGAATACGAATCAATATCTATAGTAGACTTTATAACCAAACTCTTTCCTGCGCCAAGCGGAAATAGCCACGAATCTTACGCAAATTTCTGCAATGAAGTTTTAAAGCCTTACGAACGCGCTGTTTTAGGTGCTTTAAGCAATAATTTAGACGGGGTTGAAAATAGCGAAGCGGAAGAAATAAGCGCGGACGCACTGCCCGATAATGCTAAAACCGATTTAGATTTTTGGCTAAGAAACCTGCTTGAACTTGTGAAAGACGATAAATCCTTAAATACCGAAACGGCAAAGGATTATTCCACCTTACTGCGCGGAATGCTCCACGCAGGGGAAGAACAAAATAATTCCTTATTAAAAACGATTTTCACAGGCTTAAAATACGCACTCAAACCTTACAAAAAGGCACAAAGAGAATTGGAAGAGATTCAGAATCTTTTGGTGGGGTATAAAATACTTTAACAGCGCACAATGCGTCAGCGCACAGCGCACAGTGAAGGATTTATTTATAATGAGATTTAGAATCCACCATTGTGCGCTGTGCGCTGTGCGCTGAAAACTATTCCGTAGCAGGCAACGGCGTTTCCTCAACCGTTGCGGCAACTTGCAAAGCAGGTTCCATTTCACTGCGCCTATCTTGCATTATTTGATTTAATTCGGCGTCTGATTTATCTTCGCCTCTTGGCACAAGGGTTGCGGCAATGTAAGATATAAATCCTGCGATACTTCTGAACGATATATAAGTTTGGTAAACATGTTCGCCGAGTTCCACGCTTAAAACCCCGCTTGAAAGTTTTTCAAGGTAAGAATCATGGAAGGCATCGCAGGTTTTGCGGATTTCTTTGCTAAAACGCACAAGCGCGCGCAACTTCGTAACAAGCCATTCCTTTTCGTCAAACAGCGAGTAAAATTCCCCTAAGAGTTTCGTTACTTCCGCGTACACGGCTTTTAATTCCGCAATTATTTCGGGCGTGAATTTAAGTCCGTTTTCCTTTAATTTTTGCGCGTTAATCAGCATGAATATTGAATGCCCCGAAAAACGCTTAACATCGCTTGTGAAGTGATACATTTTTCCAAGCAAACTTTCCCCAAATTCGGGAAGTTCGTTCCGCGATAGCTTAACGAGGTACTGCGCAATCAGTTGGTGCAAATAATCAATCTTGGCTTTTTCCTCATGAATCTTTTCTTTATCGTGGAAATTTTGCGTTAAAAGTATATTAAACGCCCTATCCACATTCTTTTGAGATTTCTCGGCAAGATCCTTGATTTCCTTAAGCGCGGCACCAAGGGCGGAAATCGGGCTTGAAAGCAAATCATCGCTTGCGTAAGTTAGGCGCAAAATATCGTCATCTTGCGGTTTTTCTTTTATAATCAACTCAACGAGGCGGTTAAGAGGTTTGATAAACCCAATCAAAGCAAAAGCCGTGAGTATGTTAAACATAATGTGGAATGAAGAAATCTGCCACACAGGATCAGAAATCAAGCCTTGGTAGAACGGCACAAACCACCGTTGCAGAGGCCAAATTATTATAGTAAACAACACTGTTCCTAAAAAGTTGAAAGCAAAGTGAATAACCGCGGCGCGCTTTGCGTTTGTGTTTGCAACCGCCGCTGCGAGGAACGCTGTAAGCGTTGTTCCCACATTTGCGCCAAGAACTATGTAAATCGCCACATCAAAGGCAAGAACATCCATGGAAATCATGCTGATAACAAGTGCCATTGTTCCTGCGGACGATTGGGTTATCATGGTAAACGCTATGCCAAGCAAAATGCCGAGAAGCGGAAAGGAAGTTTTTTCAAAAAGGGCTTGGAAACCGTTTCTTAGCGTGGGATCGCCCTTGAACGCACTGTTCATTAGTTCCATTCCCACGAAAAGCACGCCGAATGCAACTAAGATATCCGCAATTCTAACCGCGCTTTCCTTTTTGGTGAAAAGTTTAATAAAAACGCCTATAAAGCCCACCGCCATAAAGAAATACTTCACAGGGAAAGCGGATAAGGACGCCATTATACTCGTAATCGTTGAACCGATATTCGCGCCCATGATAATGGCGGTTGCTTGGAAAAGCGTGAGGATACCTGCGTTCACAAGCCCCACAACCATAACAGTGGTAGCCGAGGAGGATTGAACCGCCGCCGTAACCCCTATGCCAAGCCCAAAGCCCGACCAACGGTTACTGCTGAACTTTTTAAGCATCAACCGCATTTTGTGCTGATTAGTTTTAGTCAATGCCTCACTAAAAAGCACAACGCCTATCAAAAAGATTCCAATACCGGCAATTAGCCCCAAAACAGAAAAGAACACATCCATAGATATATAATAACTTACTTAAATAGAGTTGTCAATATATAAAGTTTGCAATAATATGCGTTAGATTGCTTGCGGGGGCGAAAATGGAACTTTGGTGATATGAAGTCGCAAACAAGTTTGCTTATGAAGCCGTTCGCTTGCACTCACTTATGAAGACGGCTTGCGCCTTATGAAGTGACCTCGCCTCTTTGGCGGACTGCGTACACTTCGTCCCCTCGTCCTTGCAAACGCAAGCGTTTGACGGCTCGGGCGTGGCTATAATCTTATCCACCATGCAGGCTTGCCTGCACTTCATAAGCGTAGCGACTTCATATCTTCACGGCGAAGCCACTTCATTTCAAAAGCCCAAAATCATTGATGATTTTGGGCTTTTGATGGCAGGAGCAGTAAGAATCGAACTTACATCAAGGGGGTCAGAGTCCCTTGTGTTGCCATTACACTATGCTCCATTGGTAAGAAAATCAATCTTTTCTTTTGATTATACCGTTTTTCTAACCACCACGCAACTGAATAAAATCAGTTTTTGGTACATTTTTCGGTACATTTCTTGGGTCAAAATTTGGGTCAAATTTTAGGGGTAAAAATCGGTGCTTTAAGGGGTGCTTTTTCATTCTGAAATTTGGTAAGATTTTTAAGCCTTTTGTGGCGTAATAATGCGTTTTCTTGCAAGTTTTGTTTGCGCTATTGTTTTGATTTTGCATAAAAAAGCAATTGTGTTTTTGGTACATTTTTTGGTACATTTTTGCCAAGAACTTTTGGGTCAATTTTTGAAGTCTGGGTAAAGTTCACCATAAATTTCAATAATATCCTCTTTTTTAACGCTCCTATCAAGCGTTGTGTAAACATCATTGGTCATTACAATGCTTGCGTGTCCCATAAGGTGTTGGCGTTCTTTGTCCGGCACGCCAAGATAATATAGGTTGGTTGCAAATGTGTGGCGCAAGCTATGAAGGCTTTTGCCTTTAATCCCGATTTCCTTAAAAAATTCCGCGCATTTCCGCGTATAGGTTTCAGTGGTGAATTTAAACATTTTGCTCCACTCGCTTTTCAAGTATTCGCAATAGGCAGGCGAAAGGTCAACATACCTTGCTGAACCTTTCGTTTTTGTGCCGGCAATATAAGCTATGCGTTTTTCAAAATTAATTGTGGTTTTCAATGCCTCTTCGCGCCTGCATCCCGTTAGCAGATAAAATTGTATTTCCATGCCAATGTTGGTTTTGTGCAAATTGTTCATTATCAGCTTTTGTTCTTCTATGTTAAGCCATGTACCTTTCTTGCACATACTTTTGGGGAACGGATTTTTAATATACGCCATGGGGTTGCGGGCAATGTTTCCCTTTTCCATTTCGTCTAAAAATACATTTCTTAGCAAATAAAAGCAGTGCGCGCCGTTTCGGTGCGCGGTTATTTCGTTAAAGAAATCTATGAGGTCGTCTTTGGTATAGCAATCAATGTTCTTATTCAGCTTTCCGATGTAGTTGTTACTTTTAAGTAGTGCTTTGTATCTTCCCGCAGAACCACTTACAAGTTTTCCGTTCGCAATTCTGCTTTCAATATGTCGCACATAATATGTTTGTACGAGGTCGCAGAGCTTTCGTGCTTCTTGGTTCTTTTTGGCTTGTGGCTCTTTGGGCGGGTTAATTTTAGTTTGCGCTTTTAATTTTTCGGGCTTTTTACTGTTGGGGTCAAGGTGTTCTTTTTTATATTTATTTACTTCCTTAATTAATTCCTTTAGGTCTGAACCGATTAAGTAATGATTTTTCTTAAAAGTGGTTTGACGCCACTCAAAACGCCCGTCTGCGCGTTTTCTAATTCCTTTATTTAATCGCATTAAGTCTTTCTCCTCTTCAAGTTTTTGGATTCTAAGACTTTCTGCTTTTGATTTTGATTCTTCTATTAAGTTGTTAATGTGCTGAACGCTTTCCTCAATAGGCGTTATTTTCGGGCCGTTATCGTAATAAGTTCCATTGTTTATCTCTGATGCGGTAGAGAACCATGATGTAAGAAAGCACATGGCTCTGTCAATTTGTTTGACACAGTCGCTAACTGTTTGAATACTTTTAAATATTTCTTCGGTTACTCTTTCGTTAAACATATGTTCCACTTTGTCGGAATTATATTATAAAACGAAAATTTGTTCGGTGTCAATAGTTTTTAAACAATTGTTCTAATATTTTTATTTGTTACATTTTTTCAACTTATCAAATTCGCACAGCAAATAATCAGATAAGTTGTTAAGGTGTTCTGGTTCAATTTCAATAAGGCGCAAATTATACTTCTTATATATCTCCAGCTTTTCTTCTTTTCTGCTTAAATATAACTTGTCTTTCATTCCCCAAAACTCAATGAAACATTTGTATTTTGGAATATAAAAATCACAAAACCCTTTTTCGTTGGGCGCAATAATATTTTCGTAGCAATGAACTATGTCTTCGCTACATAGAAAATCATCTATCCGTGCTTCACCTTGGCTACGGACATAGTGTCCGTCTACGCACCTAATATTAGCTTCGTACTTTCTTCTATAATCTATTTCAATTTTGGATAATCTCGTAATATCCTTAATCTGTTCTTCGCATTCATTTGCTGTTGCGGGGCTTTCGGTTGTTGCGGCGCAAATAAGCACATCAGTTTTCATGGAAGTTTTGCAGGGACAAGCCTCTTTATTTGAATGCCATACACCGCATTCGTCGCACTGAATCATTACCGATTCGCAAAAGCACGGAAAAGCTTGATGGTGCAATTTCCCGCAAAAAGAACATAGCTTTATGCTTTTGCCGACATCGCAGAAGTGCTTATAGCATGCCGTATGGTTTTGCTGAATTTCCTCTCCGCAAACCTTGCAGTAATTAACTTCGCATTCAGGGCATCCGTTCTTTTCATTGCTAAAGAGACTGAATTCGTTTTGGATAAAGTCTCCGCATTTTGAACACTTAATTATTTCTCCCGCCATTAATGCAGTTTTACAATCGTAACATAAATGAAATGGCCATCTATGCCACTCCGCTGTAATCTGTTCCCCACAATATACACATTTCTCTTTATCCTTAACAAGTTTGCAACTGCATGGCACATTTTTGTAGTTAGTTCGTCCGCATTCGGGACAGAGGACATACTTGTCGTAAATCATTTTGTTCCTTTCCTCGCTTGAATGTTTTTGAAATTCGGCATCTCGCTTTTCTCTGCCAAATATATGCCTTGTGCTATTCCCAAAAGTCTGTTTTTACCTGTTTCTGAAATTTCGTCATAAATTGCTTGAATTTCGGAAATCTCGCTTATGGGAACTTTGTATTCTTCGCCACGCCCAAAAAGCCAATCAATACTTACATCAAAAAAATTTGCGATTTCGGGCAACAGTTGAAAATATGTTTTGTTACCTCTTTTCCAATCATAAATGGTTTTGGGCTTAAGGTTAAGTGCCTTTTCTAAGGTGGCGTCGTTAATCCCTCTCATATCTTTCATTTTAATGATTTTTTTCAAAATTTGTTCCATACGAATTTGATTCGTTATTTTAACGAAATTTACTTTACTTTCGGTAATTAGCCGAATATAATATAGGTGTAGGGTGTTTTGTTATAATCACATTTTACATCAAAAATAGTTCAAAGTCAACATTCAATATAAAAAGTAAAAGGAGCTAAATTTCAATGAACTCATGCGAATACACGCAGGAAATGTACGCAGAGGATACGCGGATTGTTAAAGGCGTATATCGCAAGCACTTTTCACATTTAAAACATCTTAAAGACGAACTGGTTAACTGCGCTTTGAACCGGCTTTGGGAAGCACGCAAGAAGTACAAAGCGTCTTTCGGAACGGAATACAGCTCCTATGCTTATCATGTATCGTTAATGAATATGCGTCTTTTTCTCCGCACGGAAAACAAACAAAAGAACCCTCTTTCTTTAGAATATGAACGAAAGAAAGAGGAAGATGCAGATGCCGTCAATATCTTGAGCGTTCCCGAAAAGCAATATGATTCGGTTGATATTGTTTATTTGCGAAAGGCAATTATTGCAGTTCTGTCTGAAGAGTTAGTGTCGCGAGCCAAGGAAGTAGCCGAATTGTATGTTAGCGGTAATAGTCAATGTACTATTGCGCGCCAATTGAGGTTAGGCAAACAATATGTTAATGAATGCGTACAAAAATTTCGTCGTCTACTTCAAGAAAAACTGCTTCGTGACGGATACATAGAAACCCCAATAATGAAGAAGGAGCGTAAAAAGGCATGAGAGCATCAAAAGAAATTTACCACACAATAGACGGACACCACCGCAAAGAAGCTCTCTTAATGCTTAAGAATCGTCTTGCAAGGGGTGAAAGCGCGCAGGAAATCTTAAAAATAGATGATACATATTACGCAGAAAAAATCTGTAGCGGGCTGATGCCTATCTCGCCCACATTATATAAAAATATTACAAGGAAAAATTATTACGCCAGTGTGGCGTAAAGTGCTGTGGCTTAATTAGGTTTTTATAATTATGGAATATCAATTAAACCAAATATACAACGAAGATTGCCTGTCTGCACTCAAAAAAATACCCGATAAGTATTTTGAACTTGCCATCGTTGATCCCCCTTATGGTGGTGGGTGCGGTGTAGGTGAAGGCGGACGGTTCGCAAAGTACGAACCCACACACACACACACACACACCGTGGCATGGAAAGGCGAGTTCGCGGTTTGGGGGTCGGTTTGACAAATATCGCATACAAGCCCCCGAAATCACCGCCACACGCACAGGCGGTACATACAATAAAAAGTATTACGCGGATGGTGAAAAAAAACGAAAACCATACATTGGGATATTGCCCCACCGCCTGAATATTTTAATGAGTTATTTCGCGTGAGTAAAAACCAAATCATTTGGGGCGGAAATTACTTTGACTTGCCACCCACAAGATGTTTTTTAATTTGGAAAAAATTGACAATATCAGAAAACTTTAGCATGGCAATGTGCGAGTATGCGTGGACGAGTTTTAACGATAATGCAAAGTTATTTGAATGCGCCCCGCAGGGCAAGGCATCAGATGAACGCTTTCACCCAACGCAAAAGCCTGTATCCCTGTACAAATGGATTCTAAACCGATATGCCAAAGCAGGCGATAAGATACTTGACACTCACGGCGGAAGCTGTAGCCTTGCAATAGCGTGCCACGACATGAATTATGACTACACGATATTTGAAATTGACAAACACTATTACGAACTTGCGCAAAAGCGCATAAAGGAACACAAAAGGCAATTAAGTTTTTTTACAAAATCCGAAAATACAGAGGGGGAAGTTATTAATGAAAGTTTTATCGCTGTTTGACGGCTTGCGCAGAAAAGGGGGGACATTATGCCATTGATGTTATTTAAAGATGTAGTGAACAGAGCAATACAGCTACTCGGATTTGAAAGCGAGGTAAATGTAACTTCGCCAAGCAAAAAGCTTGATAGGCTTGTTGATTGCGCGAACATGGTTTATGAGGAATTGCTGCTTGAGTATTTTCATTTAAAATCTAATGAAATTTTGAATTTTACAGAGGCAAGGGCGTATTACTCGGATTTCCCCCTTGAGGTGAGAGAGATTCTTTCCGTTAAGGTACGCGGTTGCGATGTTAAGTTTACAATGTATCCGCTTTATGTTGAAGCAGATATCAACGGCATTGCCGAAGTGAGTTATAGATACCGTCTTAACAATCTCTCTTTGGACGATACCCTGTATTTGCCCACTCAATACACTAACTATATTGTTGCCACAGGCGTAGTCGCGGAATATTATTACCGCACAGGGTTAACAGATGAAGCGTTTTTTTATCAGCAACGCTACGATGCGGCGATTTCAAATATCAAAAATCAAAATAAACTTTAAAAAAGGAAAAATATTATGAAATTTAAAATTAACAGCATTGAGTGGACTATATCCGAACACATTAAAAATAGCCCGTTACTACAGCACGAGAATGAACCCTGTTTGGGAATATGTCATTTTTGGAAAAAACGAATCTGTCTTTATGTAAATTTAAAACGCGATGTTAAAAGGCAAGTTTTGATTCACGAACTAACACACGCTTTTCTCGGGGAAACGCAAGTTGGCGAAAATAATGCTTTCACCGAAGAGCATATTGGCGATTTTATGGCGATGTATTCTTTGATGATTAACAAAATCGCCGATGATTATTTTAAAACCCGAAGCGCACCCCACCCGCCTAAAAAATGCGAAGCCACTGCTGTTATAGATAAATTTTCCGGCAAATACAGCTATAAGGCGAAAGTTCATATTGACAAGTCATACTGCGATAACCCTGATTGCCGAGGTTATATGTGTTTCCCTTGCGAAAATCACGAGCTTGACGAACACCCCTGCTTGAGAGAAGGTGAGCGTGCTAAGCGAATAGTAAAACCAGCGAAAAAAGAAATAAAGTGGCATTGGAATAAATCTTGGGGCAGAATGTGATTTCCGCCGAAGAGTGCCTTGCGCTTGCCTTGAGCGTTTCTGAATGCGATTACTGCGACCAAGACCGAACACTGTGCTTACGGTACAACCGCTGTTTAATCTTCTGTGAACTGCTCTCGGATAATTCATAATGCCGAAGGCTAAGATGCTTTCCCCTCTCTTGGCTTTTGAGTAAACCTTCGCTGGCGCGCTCCGCGGTTGGGTGTGGCAAATGCGAAGCATTGGGCGGAACGCGCCGGCAAAGATTTAGGGGACTATTGTAAAACTAACGCCAAAAGCGTAGTTAAATAAACACGGGTTAGCCATATAGCCCAAAGGAGTAATTAATGGCAAATAATGTAACTGTACTAAAAAAGAACTCAAACACTCTGTCCTTACGGGGACAAATTGAAAGCCTTCCAAAAAAGGATGGTACTGGCACATGGAATAGGTTTACCTGTTATGTGGATATTCCGCTTAAGGACGGCACAACCGATTCAGTTCAACTTTCGTTTGACAATCAATACATGGGCAAAAAGCTAAGGAAAATGCAAATTGCATTAGGCTACGATCCCGATGAGTTTGGCGGAAAAAACAACGAAGCTAACATTGCAGTGCCGGCATAACAAAACAATACTAATGTGGATTTGGTAAGGGAAAAACAAAAATCAGTAGCTATAGCTACATAATCAACCAAAAAACTAATTTTAAAGGAAACAACAAAATGGCAAAAACTGACAAAACACCAAAAACTAAAGAAGCAAAAGCCAAAGAAACTACGCCTTTTTATTCTGGCTCAATCAAAATCAAAACGCTTGATGAAAAAACACCGCGCGGTAAGGAAGCAGTTACGGGAACAGGCTTTAGAGCTATGGACGGAATCGGAAGAGGCAAATATGAAACTTTTAAGGATTTCAAAAAGCGTGAAAACGATGCAATCTTCAATGCCGCGAAAAATGGCAAAAACGAGGATAAGTACCGCGCACAAGGCATAATTGACGAGCGCAAAAGGGCAGCCCGCGAATGGAATCGCGTTAATAATCCGGTTAAATATCATTCCGATTTGCTTAAAGACCAGCGAAAGTATGAGGAACATTTGGAAAAAACCAGCGCGTCTGCCACACAAAAGGAAAAGGCCGCCGCATGGACTAAGCGTTTAGAGAAAAACCTCGCGAATGCGCAAGAGGAAATCGGCTAATCCAAAAGTGAGGTAATCCATGAGAGAGCCAAAAACAAAACTAACACACGAAGAAAGAGCCGCCAAAGCAAAAACAGTTCACTACAGGCTTAAAAACGCAGGAAGTATAATAGGAATTATCACCGCAATCTTGAGCTTTACCGTAGTTGCCTTTTTCTTTCTCGTGATGACGGCAGGCATAAAAAGCTGTAGTGGCATCTGACAATTCAAAATTTTGCAGTCAACTGCAAAACACATTTAAATGTATTTAACATCAATCAAAACACATAAGCCGTGTACTCTACAAATCTTCAAGACACGCAACATTTTTTGTTAAATACCACATCAAAAACAACTTAAAAACAAAAATCCCTTACCCTTTCCATTTTTAGATTGCAGAGGCTTCCCTCTATTCACGGTTTTTGCGGCTACGCTTGTTTGCCGAAAGCAACTCCCCTCAATACCCTTTCCACCTTTGAGTTGCTTTCGGCAATAAAAGAATAGCCGCAAAAATGCGTTTTGTAAAGGGATTAGCCGCAAAGCGGGCATACTTGCCGGTGGAAATTTTTTGCCGAGGCAAAAAAATCAACCGCCCCTTTACAAAACGCAAGTTTAATCCTATATCTCACGAAGTGGCACACTAAACTCGCGTAGCGGTGCGCACCAGCCGATTCACCCTCTCTGCCACGGCAGAGCCTCAAATGGGCTTTGCACCAAAGCTCCGCAGGGAAGCCCCCAACACAACAATACAAATATAAATATTTAACTAAGGAGTTATCCATGAAATTGAAGAAAATTTTAATTATTATCCTTGCCGTCATACTTTTAGGCGGTATAGTAGGCGGTTCTTTAGCCCTTGCAGGCGTTTTTAAGAAGAACACCGAAAC
>WQYD01000007.1 GCA_009781445.1 Bacillota bacterium
AGATACAATGCCTGTTACCTCACTCATATATGCACTAACCATATTAGGGCAAACGCTTAACATATCGTACACATACAAGGATAGCACCAACGCATTCACAGGTGCTTCGGCAGTAGGCACATACACCGTTGTTCTAACAGTAGTAGGCAATGATAATGTGAACGGGTTTGATAGTGAGGCAACTTTAACCGTAACCCTTGCAAACATTTCGGGGCTTACGCTTTATGACAAAACGGTTACTTATAATGGCTTAGGACACTCGCTAACCGTGGCTTGCTTAACGCAACAGCAAACTTGCGATTGCGTTTCATTCTTCACCCAACACGGCATAGAAGTTGGTGAAATAATTTATGAATATCTTGTGGGCGAAAACTTTGTTCTTATGCCCGATTTAGGACTTAAGGACGCTTTCACCTCTTACACAATAAGGGCAACGATTAAGGCGGATAATTATAACGACTTAAGAATCACAAGGCTTTTAACAATTGAAAAAGCAACCATGCTTGACTTTACCACAAGTGCAGGATTTACACTGACGGACGAATCAGTTGAGTACGGTGCAAAGAATTATTATCTTATTCCTGTGCCGAATGCAGGCACGCCGGAATCGTTAAGCGAAAGCAACCTTACGCTACTTGAAATTTCCACTACGGAAAAGAATGTGATAGATATAGCAACCGTATCGTACACCACGGCAACAGGAATCTTTAACGGTGCTTATGACGCAGGAATATATACAATCACTGCACTTATCCGCCACGCAAATTACGAAGATATTATCCTTACCGCCACGCTAATCATAACCCAAAAGGAAATCGCGGTAATTTGGAATAACGGCGTTACCCCGATTGAATATACCTTCAACGGCTTTGTTCAGCATATCCCTGTGGCAATAGTGGCAGGTTCATTATTCGCCCCCGATAGCGGTGCAACCTTAAGCGTTACTTACCTCGGAACTTCTGATCATATCAGCGGTGAAACGGCGTTCTTTAACGCAGGTGAGTACAATGTGTTCGTGGCGATAAGCAGTGCGAACTATATAATCACAAACGGAACGGAAGAAGCAAGAATGTTCCCTGCCTCACCAATAACAGGTGTGGATATTTTCTTCGTAAGTAACACGCAAACTTACAATGCAACAAACCATATCGTGGGCGCAAGCCTTACGAACGCAGTGCCAAGCGGTGCAACCGTACCAACCTCAATTGTTTTATTCGGCACGACATTTAGCATTATTTACAGATATATCGCGGTTGATTTCTCTGTAAACGAACTATCCGCAAACGCTTGGGATAATTATGACAGCTTGCCTGAATTTACAGGAATGATTAACGCAGGAAAGTATTTCGTGAGGGCGGTTATCCTTGGAAATAACAATGTGGAAATTTGGGCGGATATTGCCGTTCTCACCGTGGAAAAGAGGGTGCTTTCGTTTGCGTGGAACGGTGGCGGAAACGCTTGGGAAAGAGAATATGACGCAACTTCCGAAATTAACCCCTCACAATTTTCAGTTAATAACAGCGTAACAACAATAGCAGTAACCGCAAATTATAATAACAAGCACGCAGGCTTCGGCAAGGCTATCACATTCCTTGTGGACGGCGAAGAAACTCACAGCAACTATGCGTGGGTTAACAGGAATGACGGTTCAATCACCCAAAAGGATATATCAAACCTTGTGAACATTGTAAGCCTTTCAAAGGTTTATGACGGCACAAATATATTTAACACGACAAACTTCACCGTAGCTGACGGTGCGGTTATTGCAGGCGATACCGTTATTTTCAGTGCAACTTACAACACCAAGAATGTGGAAATCGCCCCTTACGAATATATAATCACATTCAACTTAGGCGGTGCAGACGGTGGCAACTATAGAATAAACAGCTTAAACGGCACAGAACTTATAACCCCGCTTTCCGTAACCGTGCAATGGGCTAACACAAATGTTAGCTACAACGGTACAGATCAAAGCGGAAATGTTACCGCGCGTTTCGCACTTGTGGGGGACGATCAAAGCATTTACGGCGGTGCGTTCTATCCGCTAAGCGTAAATATTTATTCCCCAAGGCAAAGCACAAACCTAAGTGCTTTCCGCAATGCGGGCGAATATAGCGCGCGCGCTTTCTTTGAGGATATTCCCGCAGGTGAGGACATATCAAGAAATTACTCAATTTCAGGATTTGACAACTACACACTTGAAATAACCGCCCTTGATTGGGATTTATTGTGGCTTGGCGTAGCAAACGAATATATTTACAGAAACACGGATTATCTAAGCGGAATCAATTACACAATCGGGCTTGTGGGTGAGGATATATCCGCAACCATAACTTTAGTTCTTGCAAAACTTGTGGGCGAAGATTTTATTGAAATCACGAACGAAGGGGACAAGGCAATTAAGGACGCAGGCACATATAGGCTAAGCGTGGATATTCCTTATGAGGTTTTAAGGAATTATGTTCAAAACACAGAAGGCTTTGTGGAAATCACAGTGGGGCGCGCCACAATAACAAATATTCAATTTAACAACGGCGGAAGCACGGTTATTCTACCGCTTTACAGGGGTGAGGAACATTTCTTCTATGTAAACTGCAACGGCACAGGTTGCACGGATTTAACCCACAATCACACCTGCAACCAAGCAGGTTGCCAAAGCACGGCGCATTTCCACTCAAACACATATTCAAGCGTGTTCGTTGATCCCGAAAGCATTGGCTTTATTTGGGCAAGCGGTACTATGCAGATTTCTTATTCGGGTGGCGAAACAGGCGCGCACGGTGCTAACCGAATCAGAAATGTGAGAACGGATAGCTTCGGAAATGCGATTGCTTACGAAATCACCGCCACAGTTAGTGACAGCAGGGGCAATTACCACCAATGGAATGAAACCATAACGGTGTTTATTGATAGAGGCTATGCGGAATATAACGCAAGCCCTCATTATGACGCACCGCTAATCAGCTTTAATTGTTTGTTTGAATGCAATGACAATTGCTTGGCTTGCACCAAGGATTATAACGGCTTTAACCGCCAAATTACGGCCTTTAATGACGATTCAAAAACCGTGGTAGGGTACACAGACGGAACTTACGCAAACACTATAATTTGGGTTTACTATTCTTCCGATTTTACCACGGTAGCACCGCCTGCTTGGGATTTAAATAACGAATTCCCGCCCTCTGGCTGGGCAAGGCTTGGCATTGCTGACGCGCATATTAAAAACGCAGGCAAATATTTCTTGATAACAAGGATAGCGGGGACAAATAACTACCACGCATGGGATAGCGGAATAATCACAGTTATCATTAACAAAGTTACGGTTGAGGTTGAATGGGTATTTAACGGCGGTTCGTTTACAGACGAGTACGGAATAAGCGTTATTGAATTTAACGGGCAAAACCAATTAAGCGGAATTGTTGCAAGTTTCCAAGGCGTGGGCGCAGACGGGCTTGTTACCCTAAACCGCACGGTTCATGCGCAAACTCTTGGTTATGCACAAAACGGCGGTTTGCCGGGTGAATTCCGCTTGGCAGGCAATTATAACGCGGAAGCCTTTGTGTTCGGCGGTGATCTTGATAAAAATTACAACATTATCGGCGCGGAAAAACTCGGCATAATTATCAAAAAAGCCGTGATAAGCGAAATTGAGTGGACGCCTTTAAGAACACTGAACGGTAACCCCACAAGCATAGAATATTGCGGACACACAGGCGAATGCCCCACCCCCACGCAGTGCAACAGAGAGTTTAGCTTTGTTTATGACACTGCCGTTTATTCGGTATCAGCTTCCGCAGAAAGCCTTAACGGAATCGCAATTAGCTTTAATTATCTTAACGATCAAATGATTTCAAGCGGTGACGCAGGCAACTTCTTGCCCCAAGTTTCCTCAATACTTGATAAGCCTTGCACCTGTAGCCCCGTTTTAGCAAGAGATTGCGTATGTAATGACGCTTACGGTTCAACCTTTGCGTTTAATTACAGCTTATCTGCCGTACTCGGCGAACTGCAAAAGCAGTGGGAAGTACGCAAACGCCAAATATCATTCGGATTCTCGTCTGAACAAATTATCAGCAAGGAATATGACGGTAGCGCAAGTTTTGATATCGGCAACCAACAAGCAAGCAGTAGCATAGTGGGCGGATTATTCAGGGTGGATATAACCACATGGATCACAGGCAGTGGAAACAACGCGCCGATAGTTTGGTGGTATTCAAACATAATGCCGGCAGACAGCGGGCTTGCATTCTGCTGTTGCATGAATATCGGTTTTGTGATTCAGCGCGTTGCCGCGAACCATGTTAATGTTTGGGCGGATAAAGTGCAGATAACATTGCAACTGATTGATCTTTTACACAAAAACTATTATGTTCTCAATTACGGTAACACAGGCGCAAGCGTGGGGCCCGAACGCGTGGATATCACGGATATTGATTGCGAGATTACCGAACGCATAGTTACAGTTATCCTCGCAGGGGACGGAAGTGCGCCTTACACAGGCAATCCGTTTGAATATGTGTTTAATAAAGATAACCCTGTTTCCGAATCGTCCGACAGCTTGGTTATTAGGGCAATAGAACAAATGACAGGTAACGGAATAAGTGAAATTCCGCTTGCACGCGGTAACTATTTGCTTGGAAGTGTGGGCTTTGAGGGCTGTGAATGGAATTGCCCCTGCACCTGCACGCATAATGATAAATCCTGCCCAGTTTGCAACACGCATTGGGTTTCAGGGGATCAAGTTGTGAATGCAAGTTCTTATCATTTCAGCAACTTCGTGTGGGATAGTAGCTTCGTTTGGGGCAATACGGTGGGCGCATATGTGTTCCAAGGAAGATTCACCACCTCTGATAGTTTCGTACACCCCGAAACAGGGTATGGCGCAGAAAATTACATTGTAACCGTAATTCTACCGGGTGAAAGCACAGATTTCTCTATAATCCCGCGTGAATTTAAAATCTCGTACACAAATGATTTGCAAAATGCTTTCGCCACAAAAGAAGCCCTTTCGGCAGGCGGTGTGGAACTTGTGAAGATAGATAACATGACTATTGAAGAATTTAACGCGCTTATGATTAAGGACGGATTAAGAAACGCGCAAAACGAATTTATTCCCGCAAGTTTCGGCATATCTAACGGTTGGCTTAATAAGTGCATTTTGGACATTGGCACTTGCACACCGCCTTGCAATCATTACTCAGATTACGCAATCATAGGAAACAATAACGGCGCGCCTGAATTATTTGCGTTTATCACGGATTTAAGAAACAATAATAACTATAAATTCAATCAGCCGATAGTTCAAATAACCTATCTGCAAATTAAGAATGCTGAGAATTATGAATTCTATGTTTCAAACGCCAAAGATGTTATGATGCTTGCAAGCGACATTGCGGGGCTATTGAGGGCGTACACGCAGTTTGATCTCGGCATACCGCCCACCTATTTCCAAACTGCGGATATTGATATGGTTGAGAACGGAATTATGAATATCTTTACCACAATACCTGTGTTTGAAGGCGTTTATAACGGGCAAGGCAAAACTATTAACAACCTCTTTATTGTGGGCAATGCAGGCGGTAACGCGGGTATGTTCGGAATTTTAAGGGGAACGGTTATGAACCTTAACTTGCTTAATGTTTCGGTTTCAGGCTTTAGAAGTTTCGTAGCCGTGGATAATATCGGCGCGATTGCGGGTGTGGTTGAGTTCGGCACTATCAAAAATGTTAATGTTCACGGTGCGATTTACGCGCTTATCCCAAAATTCGTGGGCGGTATAGCGGGTTACGCTGAAGGCGCGGTAATTGAAAATGTGCAAGCCGTGATAACAATTCACATTCCTTACGCCAATTCGGATACTTATATCGGCGGAATTGTGGGTAGCTTTGAAGTTATTGAAAAGATTGTGGGCGAATTGGTTAACGATTATGAAAAACCGTTAACAGACGAGGGTGGCAATCCGCTGTTTGACGAGGACAGCAATCCTCTATTTGAACAAAAGATAGTTTTCAAATCCGTCTTCCACGGTTCACTTTGGAATTTAACAAGTTTCGTAACAATATTTGTGAACGGTGAGGTGGCGGAAGAGTCAAACGCTAACCCTGTGGCAGGCAATTTGATAGGCATAACCTTTGAGGATATTCCGTACTTCTACCTATCGGGCAGTGTTTTCATTAACGGCGTACAGCAGGCAAACACTATCCCCAATGCAAAAACTTACGAGGAATTCTTGAATTTCACAGGCGGTGCGGTGTGCAGAACTTATAGCACCTGCGCAGTTTGCGGTAGCGGTGGTTCGTGCCAAAAATTCTATTCCTGCAATGTTACCTGCACTGTTTGCGATAATGCGGATTCCTGCAAAACTGTTAATAATTGCAAATTCCTAACGGCTTTAATCTGTAGCGAGTGTGGCTTGGAACAAACCTGCGAAGAGGAATGCACAATGATAGAGATAATAACAGATATTTGTTCGGATTGTGGCACAATGGCAACTTGCCGAAAAGTTTGCCTAATGGCTTGCACCATTTGCGGGGGGTTGAACGATGATTGCAAGTGGCTACTTTGCGATATAATTATTTCCTGTTCACTCTGTGGCGAAGAAAAAACCTGCTTAGTTAACACCTGTAACTCTATGTTTGTTGCTTGCCCTAACTTTGTTATCGGCGAAATTTGCGCAGATGCTGATTGCGGTTGCCACTATTCCTGCACAACCTGCGGAACGGCAAATGCTTGCTGGGTTAATGCCTGCAACGCCTCAAAAAGAACCTGCGCGGTTTGTGGCGAAGGCGGGCTTTGCTATGAAGAAACCTGCGAATTTGTTGTTCTTTGCGTTGTTTGTGGCACAAGCGGTACTTGCCTTTGGGATTTAAGCTTCATTGACATTGTTCGTGATTATATGCTAAAATCTTACTACTTTGAGGATAGATTGAAAGACGCTAACGGCAACTTCGCTAAAGCAGGATTCAACGCAGGCACAAGCGAAAACGCATTCAGATATTCCGCTTATCCGCAAGAAATCCTTAAAGTAATTTATTGGTTTGCTGAATTTGAAAGGCTAAGCGGTTACATTCATGATCCAAGGGGGATAGCGTAATGAAAAAAGCGTCCGTCCGTAATAAAAAAATATCTCTTATCGTATCGGGTGTGTTAACCGTTATTGTGTTGCTTATGGCAACGGTTTTTTCCGTGGCATGGTTCACCCAAAATGTTCAAGTAGGCATTCAACCCACCACGCTTATTTCTGCCGTTGCCATAGGGTTTGACGCGGAATGGTACTTACTGAACCCTGACGCGGATTCATTTAACGGACAGCACGGCAATATGCCCCCCGGCAATGCGGACGCACCTTACACTGTGGATATTCTAATTAGGCTAAAAATCCAAAACCCTGAGGACTCTTTAAGGTTAAGAATGGGCTACGATTATTTGAGGGTGGGGCGTGCAGATCACCACGGCGAAGTTTCGTATTACGAAACGGATAACGATCCGCACGATAATTTCACATGGCGGTTAATCACTGATTTTATGCAGTTTTGCAGAACTTGCAACAGGGAAAAAGTGCCAAGTTGCGATACCACGCAATTTTGTTCCGTGCGTAACGGGCCCGCTTCGGATATAGCGTGCTTTGAATATGACTGTATAACCTGCGATAAGTCTCTTGGCGAATTCGGCAGTCCTGCCTATAGTGACTGTTTCCGTGCAGGGCATACCATTAAGGCAAACTTGAATTTTGGGCATAATCACACCGATCACGAAGTTGAAACCATTATAACCCCCGATCATAAACTTCATTACCTGTCCGATAATGACGGAACGGCTTTCCGCTATTGCAGGTACTATTATATGCAAGGCAGTACTAAAACCTATGTAACCTCAGCGCAAATGCAAGCATTGAAGGTGGCGGAAGATCTTGCTTGGGAACAATACGAAAGAGATATTCAAAGGTGGCTTGAAGTGGGTGGCACAAGACCCACACCCCCCCCCGATAGACGGGAGTTCTTTAAAGATATTTTTTCTTTTCAAGAAGTTGAAGCTAATCCGTCAATAGTTTACGATAAGGACTATTACCGCCCTGCCGAAGGGTGGCAAGCAGGCACTGAGGTAAAGGAAATTGAAGTAGAAGTTATCTTAAGGCTTATATATATATCCGAAGAGGGCTACCGCAAATGGGTGTCAGGAATATACGGCTTTCAGCCTGTGTTCAAGTACAGCCACGCAAGCTATATGGGTACGCACTTTAACATTGTGCTTGCAGGCGAGGTGTACAAGCCGTAAAATCTTAAGTAAAAACCGTTAACGCAAAATAAACAAAACAAATATGAAAAAGAAACGCTTAATAATTACCTTAATAACCTCAATCCTTTTAACCGTTGCCCTGATTACGGGGGCGGCGGTTGGTACTTATGCGTGGTACGCGTCCACATTCAGCATTCACGCAGATATCCACCTTGAAAACGGTGGCACAATAATGATTTACTTTGAATTGCCCCCCCCCACAAGCCAAGGCGCGTTGCACCCTGTTAGATCAAGCGCGGGGATTTTGCAAAACAACGGCGTAAGTTACCCCATAGATTCCAATCACCCTTATCTCTTAAACCCAACCGCACCGATATTCACCTATGTAACTTATAACAGCGCGTTCGGTGTTTATGCAGGCGGTAAAATATCCTCAGGCACGCCTGCTTCGGCAACTCTTAAGGCGGGTGCATTAATTCAAGACGAATTAAGCAAAGGCGATTATGAAGACGATTTGTTAACAAGGCGTGATTTAATTCAAACAGGGGAACTAAACTGCACGGTAAGTGTGTACAGAAATATTGCACGCACACAGCTGATCACCACAATTAATAACGGCGCGGAAGTGGAATTCCCGATATCCGTGGATTCACCCGTATACCTAACAGTAAGGATTTGGATACCCACATGGGATGTGGTAACCGCCATAGACTTAAGAAACAGCCTTATAGACTTCTACTTAATAGTGTTCTCACCTGCGGTTGAAGCGTAACTAAAAAAACCATAACATGAAAAACCTTTTTAAAAACAAAAAATTCATAATCTCTTCTGCCATAACAGTGGCACTTCTTGTTGCGCTTATCGTAGCCATTGTTGTTATGTCGCTTGCGTATTGGATTGCCGCGCCCACGGTTGAAGAGCGCACAGAGTTAAGAGTGCGGGATTTTGACGCAAGTTTTCCTGAGCAGGTTTACCACGCGCTTGATTTTAACGGCAATGTGATTATGGCTGAGAACCCAAACCCTTCCGATATTTTTTCTTACGCACTTATCGGCTACCTCGGGCTTGCGCCTGCGTTGGTTATTCCTGAGCAGTACACTGCCGTTATTAACGGAACGGCGGTTACAAGGAATGTAAGCAGAGTTCTATCCCCTGTTAACGGCGGAAAAATGTACAAACTTCCTCAAGGCTTGCAGGGTACGGATTATGCACGCGGTGTTCCGTTTAACCCCCCCAATGCCTCTATCGCACTCACAGGTAACTTCGTTGTTAAAGAGCTTGTTGTTTCCAAATTTGTTTTAGAAATTTCTAACGGCGTTTTTGCAAATATGTTGAATCTTGAATCCGTGGAACTTCGCGCAGGCACAAACCCTAACGAACCGCTTGGCGTTCTTTATATCGGAAACTTTGCTTTCGGGGGGTGCATAAACCTTTCAAAGCTGATAATAAACCGCACACTTGATTCCCACGCAAACGCATGGCTTGGGGCAGGGGTAAGCCCGTAAAAAATCCGCGGGCAAACGCCAAAAAAAGTTTTACCAAAGTTTTACTATTTTGGGCAAGTAAATTAACACTTGACGCGCGCGTATATATAATATATAATACTTGTGTAACGCGCGTATAACTATTTAAATCTTCGCAACGCAGGCACGCACACGCGCACGAACCGCAAAAGGCCTAAACCTCACTAAAATGCCCGTAAAAAAGAAAGATAAATCACAAGAAACAGAGAACTTAAAAACGGCAGTCGCGGAGGAATCGGCGGAACTTGAAATCAGTAAAGAATCCTTTCAGGAAGTAGAGGATTTGCTTAAAAGCGAGGGCATATCGCTTATCACGGAGGAAGACGAGCTTTTTTTAAAGCAAACCGCCAAAACCGTGGAAGCCGCCGCAGCACTCACCGAACCCGTTGTATTCTTTTACACAGTGGGGGTGGATAGCAAAGATAAGGTTGTATTCATAAAATCCCGCCTTATGCTTAATGATAAATTCCTTGGCAAAATGATTCCTGAACACTATGTTTCCTGTGCGGAAACCGCAAGCAGGATAGAAGAGCTTAACTTGGTTGAAGTTGAAGAAGTGGCAAGCAAGTGTAACGAATTAAAGGATTATTTATTCGTAACCACAGTAAGCGTAAGAAATCTGCTTAAAGCGGAAGCCACAAAAAAACTAATTAAGATTGGCGCAACCGAGAACAAGAATTTAATGCTTTCGTTTGACGCCCCCACCCTTGCCGTTGTAGGCGAACTTGGGATAAAGGGTATAAAAGAACTTAAAGAAGCGGGCTTTAAGATAATGCTTGAGAACCTTGAAAACGCACCTATAAAAGTGCTTTCGCAATATGATATTAACTTCGCAAGGCTTGACTTTAGATTTTACAAACAGCGCACGGCAGATCAATTTGCACAAGCACAGGCGGTTATAAGCCTTTGCAAATCACGCGGAATATCAGTTTCCTGCGCGTACATTAAGCACTTGGGGGAGGCACAATATATGCTTAATCAAGGCGCAGACACCGCAGAGGGTTACGCTTTCGGCGAACCAAAGCGCAGTGCTTTAAGCGCGGTGGAGGAGAGAAGATACCTTACCGCTATAAAATAGCGGTAGCGCACAGCGCACAATGCACAGCGCACAGCAATGGATAAATGAGAGAAAGCATAATCAAAGAAAAGTCATTCAAGTTCGCAATCAGAATTGTAAACCTTTACAAATTCTTGCGGGAAGAAAAGGGCGAACACATAATATCAAAACAGCTAATGCGTTCTGGCACAAGCATCGGTGCAAATGTGTCTGAAGCTGATAGGGCGGTCAGCAAAAAGGATTTCATAAATAAATCTGCAATTGCCCTAAAGGAAGCAAATGAGAGCGAATACTGGATTGAGTTGCTTCATAAAACTGACTACTTAAGCAACGAGCAATACGAAAGCCTAAAAGGCGATATCGCAGAACTGAATAAAATCTTGATTGCAATAGTCAAGCGCAGTTCAAATGATTAATAATCCGCCATTGTGCGCTGTGCGCTGTGCGCTGTGCGCTGAGAACAGAAACTATGAGCGCAAATAACGATAATCACATACCCAATATAGCGCAAACGGATACCCAAACCGCCCCAAACACTGAATCTGCCATAAAGGCGGCGCAACAGCAGAAGTATAAATATGTAATCCAAAATAAAGAGGTTGATAAACGGCTTAAGCACAAAAAAATAGTGGCTATCCTGCTTATCGCACTTCTAATAATCGCCCTGTTGGGCGGATTGATTTACGGCACCTTATCATTCTTAGAAAATAATAACTTTAAAATCGTGGTTGAAAGAAAGTCCTTGCAAACATTTACTCTTTCAAAACAGCAGGCTTTCACGAACCCCTCAGGCGAACTTGAAATGCAAGGGCCCGATGTAATGAGTGATGTTACGCTTCTTGATATTTTCCCCCGTCTTGACGCCATTAAGGCGCACGAAGGAAGTTTCGCGGAAGTGGATAAAGCTAAAAATTACATGGCGGCAACTTTCTTCTTAAGAAACGAAACAAGCCAAACGGCACGCTACCGCGAATCTGTGGAAATCCAAGCCACAACCAAAGGTATGTGCGAAGCTATGCGCGTTCTTATTATAAGAACCATGCCAAGCGGTGAAACCGAATATGATTGCTATGCGCAACCACGGAAAGACGGCGAAGCCGAACAAGTAATCCCCACTTACTACTGCTGGGAAGACGAAAACGGCAAGAAGAATTGCGTTCCCCACCCCCCCGGTTGCTTTCAGCAAGGGCAGGTGTACACCACAGATTTTGAGTTAACATCAAATGCAAATGCCACACCTTGGCTTGCAATACCGTTCGTATCAAGCACCTATGTGTCGTACGATCCCTCGCGCACAATCCCCCCAAGCGCAATCATCCGCTACACCTTTATAGTGTGGCTTGAAGGCTGGGATCCCGAATGTGATAACAGCATTATAGGGGATATCACAAGGCTGGAATTCAGGTTCACCGCAATTTAATCCGCAAGGTTTAAATTAGGTGATAGTAAATAGAGATTGATTTAGTTATAGATAACTAGTAACTAAAAATATCAACCACAAACCACAAAAAACCAATTCATATTATAAGGAGTAAAAAAATATGAAAAAAATGAAAAGAAGCACCTTTATCACTACACTGTTAATCGTTGTCTTATTGATAGCGGCAGTGGCAACTGCCACCTATGCGTGGTTCACACAAACAACAACGGCACAAATTGATTCAACTCAATTATTCGCGGCTCAAGCATCAGGCGCATCTCTCGGTATCGGCTGGTCTGCAACAGACGCACAAAGCACCAACCCTGCTTTTGACAACACCCTTATTTCTTTCAATGACAATTCAGCAATGATTCAACCCACCTGCCCCAACGCAGCACTTGTTGCTGGCACAACCTTAGTTGGCGCATTCCCCGAAATGTTCTTCACAGCACCCGTAACGGGCGCAGGTATGTTCATGAATAACGGCACACCCCTCGCACCCGTAACCCTATCCGGCACAAACAGCGCATCAGCAACAAGC
Source organism: Bacillota bacterium (assembly GCA_009781445.1). Classification (GTDB taxonomy): domain Bacteria; phylum Bacillota; class Clostridia; order Christensenellales; family DTU072; genus WQYD01. The sequence continues at coordinate 12,777 of WQYD01000007.1, forward strand.
GGTGTTATCACCCTTGCTAACAACGCAGCAATAGGCGGAGACGACATTGATAGCATCAGCATCACCATGAATTTCGGAACCACAGTTCTCGTTTGCAGATATGACGCCGATACTACGGACACTGTTTGCGAAGTTGATTGCGTATGCATAGTAGACAACAGCCTTATAAGAGTTGCTCTTTTCGTAAGAGGTGCTTATGTTGGCACATTGTCCCAAACGGCAGCACCAACGGTTTATGGCCCTATCGTTCAAACCAACAGCCAAGTTCCTGGTGTAGACGATATGTTAACTTTCACCTCTAGCGGTGCAAGTATTGCAAACATTCTCGGCGCTACCCCCATTGCCCCTGGTGCAACAGTAGAAGTTGTTCTCATTGCTTGGTATGACGGTTTATTGCTAAACAATATCACAGCAGGTAACAGCGCGGTATTCGGCTTCACATTCCAAGCTGCTTAATACTTAGCTAACCACCAAGTAAAACATTACACACTACATACAAAACCCCTGTTTCGGCAGGGGTTTTGTTTTCCTCATTGACTAATAATTGAATTTTGTGATAAAATTAGATAAAAGAAAGTTAGAGGTGCAAAATGCCCGAATTAAGCAGATTTGAGGGAATAACGGTGTCAATGTATTTTGACGATAAACAAAAGCATCATAAGCCACATATTCATGCAAGGTGTGGCGAACACGAAATAGTGGTAGGGCTTGACGGTGAATTGCTTGAGGGCGAATTTCCCAAAAAGAAACTTGTGCTTTTGCAATCTTGGTTAATACTTTATGAAAACGAACTTTATATGGCTTGGAATAATGCGGTACGAAACTTGCCGATAGTAAAAATTAATCCTCTTAGAAAGTAACAGGTATCAAAATGTACGAACACGACGAAATGGTTTACGCAAAAAAACCTGCACCCAAAATTAAGGTTACGGGCTTAAAGTTTTTTGACGACGGATACAAATTAAAGCTACGCTTTAATAACGGTGAGTTCAGAATCTTTGATTTTGAACCCCTAATGGCGTATCCTGCTTTTGCGCCGTTGAAAGACACGGTTTTGTTCAGGCAAGCCTATATTGATTACGGCACTGTCGTTTGGAATGACGGCGCAATTGATTACGATCCCGAAACCCTTTACGAAAAAAGCACATTACAATAACGCGCCAATTCTGCATTTTGCTTTTGCGCGGTTCACTTAACTCGCGCACGCGCGTATATTTTAATATTTAAAATAAAATAATAGTAAATAGTTAAAAGCATATTGTTTTTTGCGCGCGCATAGGGTATAATGTTATAAGAGGCATTTCTAATGCCCTAAATTTCCGTTAAGCACTTAACCAAGGCGGGCTAAACGGCTTAACTATAAGGATTTATGAAAAAACTTAACGAAAAACAAAAAAAGATTCTTGACATTGTGCTTATTGCATTGCAGGTGATTATTATTATCACGGGGATAACCATTTCCGCTATTTTAATTGCCAACCCCAATCCTGAAACCAACCGCGTTTCTAAATCCCCTGTGAAATTGCTTCCCGTTCTTTCGGATTCAATGGCGGGTAGCGGAAGCGATAATTTTAAAAAGGGCGATTTGCTTATTGCAAGAAACGCTAAAAATAACGGGCGCGGATTAGAGGCGCAAGTGAAAGACGAAAACGGCAAGATAACTAAGCAAGGGGATATTATCACATTCCACAGCAGGGCTTTAAATATTCTAATTACCCACAGAATTGTGGGCTACGAACTTGACGGCGCAGGCAATGTGCGCGGTTACATAACGCAGGGCGATGCTAACAGCAGTAGAGATTCGGGCTTTGTTACCCCCCAAGATGTTCTTGCGGTTTATGATAATCATTTAAAGGGCGTGGGTTCGGCAATATCTTGGCTTCAAAAGCCCACAAGTTTTATATTCGTAATCGTTGTACCGCTTGCGCTTTTAATGTTCTATAACATTTTTTTGCTTGTGCGCATGGTAATGCACCACCGCATGGCAGTGGCGCAAGAAGAGGCAGACGCCAAGGCGGAAGAATCAATAGCGCAAGCGGAAGCTTCGCTTGAAGATAAAATTGAAAAAATGGTGGCCGAAAGGCTTGCCAAGGCAGAAGCTGTAAAGTCGGCTGAAGCACGCGAAGTTGAACCCAAGGAATAAGGCGGACTTGCTACTAAAAACCACGCAAGAACCACAAAATTAAAATGATAGGCGAATTTTTTAAAGATTTCATAGGCATATTCCTCGGTGGCTTTCTCGGCCTTATTTACTCAAGCCCCGAAGTTGGCAATAGTGGCGGTGTAATCGGTGCATTGCTTCAAATGTTTAACATTCCTGCGTACATATCGCTAATCAGCGATTATTCGGGAAGTTTTAGCGGTGGCGATTGGGCTGTTGCCATACTTTGCATGATTCTTGTGGTTGCCGTGTTTGCCGCGCTTGTGTGGGTGGGAATTTTCTTCGGAAGAAAAGCATTCAAAAGAATCCTCGGCAAAGATAAGGTGCTAAATCAAGATTTGGTAGACGAACTTGCAAGGCTTAAAAAAGAAATCCTTAAAATCACAAGAGAAAAGGATAGAATCTTGGGGCTTAAAATTTCTAACCAAGGTTACGACATTCTTGAAGGTGACGAAAGTGGCGAAGTAGACACGAAAACCGATAAGAAAGAGGGCGAAAGCCGTTTCTATAAACTTACGGAAGTAGACGCCAAATATGATAATTACGAAGCGCCTGAACATAACAGGGAAATTTCGCTTGAAGATTTGTGCATTGCATTCAGAAACTATGCCGCAAATAACCCCGATAGGCCTTGGCGTAAGCTGTACTATGAACCTAAGATTATAAGGCTGTTTTTTGCAAGCCTCGCAACCACAAGGTTAATTATCTTGCAAGGTATATCGGGTACAGGTAAAACCTCACTTCCCGAATGTGTGGGACACTTCCTTTTCAACCCCACCACAATAGCTTCTGTTCAGCCCTCATGGCGTGATAGAACAGAACTTTTTGGATACTTTAACGAATTTACAAAGCGGTTTAACGAAACCGAAGTTCTTAAAGCCATGTACGATGCCACTTTCAGCGAAAGCGTTTATGTTACCGTGCTGGACGAAATGAATATCGCGCGTGTGGAATATTACTTCGCGGAAATGCTTTCAATTCTTGAAATGCCCTCGCGTGAACAGTGGGTGGTGGATTTAGTTCCGTCTGGCTGGCCTTCCGATCCCAAGCATGTTAAAAAAGGCAGGTTCACACTTCCCGAAAATATGTGGTTCGTGGGAACTGCAAATAATGACGACTCTACTTTTGCAATATCCGATAAGGTTTACGATAGGGGAATGCCGATTAATATTAACAGCAAAGCGGCAGCGTTTGACGCGCCACTAACAAGCGGTGTTCGGCTTTCGTATAAGCACCTTGAAAGCCTTTTTAAGGACGCGCAAGACAGGTTTAGGGTAAGCGAAGAAAACCTTAGAAAATTTGAAGAAATGGATAACTATGTTATTGAACATTTCCGCCTTGCGTTCGGTAACCGTATTGTGAAACAGCTTAGGGAATTTGTTCCTGTGTATGTGGCTTGCGGTGGCACAGAAATAGATGGGCTTGACTATGTTCTCTGCAACAAAATTTTAAGAAAGTTTGAATCCCTTAACCTTGCTTACATTCGTGACGAAGTAGACGATTATATTAAATACCTTGACGATACTTTCGGCGAAGAGAACATGGGCGAATGCAAGGAATATCTTAGAAGATTGAAGAAGTTATTCTAATAAAATTCAGAATTCAGAATTCAGAATGCAGAATTGTGGAATCTATCATTTAGAAGTACGAAGTACAAAGTACAAAGTACGAATTGTGGAATTATCCATAATTTATATTTTATATTTTATATTTTATATTTCTTCCCCACCTCGTACCTCTACGAACCTACAAAATGGCTTTCACCCGCGAAACTTACGAAAAATATGTATACGAGATAACCACCCTGCTTAAAAGCGGGGAACTTTATCCGTCTTACGGCAAGAACATTCTCGCAGGTAAAAATGATTTTAAGCTAAGCCAAGTTTTCTCTCAAAAAAATTATTCAACAGATTGGATTGATCAGCTTGAAGATTGCGTAAACGCGCTTGATACTATTGTTAGAAACCCGCGCAAATTTATCGTTATTGAAGAAGATATTGTGGATATATCTTTGGCGCGAAGCATTTCCGTGGAATCGGTTAAGCATTTGGCGCAACACACAAACTTAATTAGTTCCGTTACAAAAGAAGGAATGGTTCTTCCCAATAAAATCCTTAACACAAGCAAGGAAGAAAGTTTTGAGATTTATGAGAACCGCTTTGTTTATACTTTACTTCTTAAAACAAGAGATTTCTTAAACCGCAGATTTGACGCAATTAAAGCCGCACTTCTTGAAAGCGGTGATTTGGGTGTGGAAATAAATTCTGAATTTTTGCTTGACGGGCATAAGGTTAATTTCAAACTTGAATCTTCGGCAACTTTTCCGTTTGAGGCAGTTTCGGGTACTAAAGATAAGGGTACGGGACCCTCAGATGTAGAAAGGCTTTCACGCATACAAAGCATTTTTAATGACTTCTTATCAAGTGCGTTCTGCCGTGAAATGCGCAATTCCGCGCCTGTGCGCCCCCCCATTCAGCGTACAAATGTAATCTTAAAAGATCCTAATTTTAAAAAGGCACTCGTGCTTTGGCAGTTCGTGGAAAGCGCGGAAAGCATGGAATTTAAGATTGAAACTGCAAAGCAAACTGTGGAACTTCCTGAGGGGCATGGCGATAAATTTAGGACGCTTATATTCTTAAACACCGTTATGCTTCAAAGCATTGCCGCCGCAAAAGAATCGTTTGAAAAGCGTGAAGAAAAGAAAAAGAGAATTGAAGATATCGTGCCGGACGACTATCCCACGCTTAAATTAAAGCTGAACGAGGTTCAAAAAATCTTCCACAAAATCCCGCAGGTTGCCATTTCCCAAATCGCCACCACTAAGATTAATATGGCTATAGACAGGGTGCTGAGGCAGGTAAAAATCAACCGTGAAAAGGAAGATTCCTTGCGCCGTCAAAAACTTATAGCGCAACAATTAAAGGAAGAAGAAGAGGCAAGGAAACTTGCGCTTCGTGAAGCCAAGGAAGAAGAAAGGCTTAAAAAGAGGGCAGAAGCTGAGGCGGAAGCCGAAAGAAAAAGGCTTGAACAGGAAAAGGCAGAAAGGGAAAAGCGCGAAGCAGAAGAGCGCGAACTTCTTGAAATCCGCCTGCAAGAAGAAGCAAGGTTGGCGGTAGAAGCAGAGAAAGAAAGGATTCAAAAAGAACATGAAGCGCAACTTGAAGCCTTGCTTGAAGAGGAAAGATTAAGGCAGGACGAAGGCTACCAAGAGGCACTTCGCCGTGCTTCGGAAGAATATGTTAGCGCGCGTGAGGCTTATTGGCAACAGCAAAAAGAACTTCAAATAAGGCTTCTTTCTGAGGACAATCCAAAGCTATTAACAGGAATGCAGACGGACGCTTTCCTCAAAATTACTTCCGATACGCAACAAAGAATTAACGCCATAGAGGGGGTTATGAAGTGCTTGCGTAAAGCCATGGAAGCGGAAAATGAAAATGAGATTATCAGGATTATGGACGAAGCCTTATCCTTTAGGGATTACGAAGATATCCTTTCAATCCGTGCAGATATTTACGATCATGAAAAACCGCACCCCAAGCAGGATTATTACAGGGTTCGCCAAAAATTCATGAAAGAACAGCTTAAAATGCGCAAAAAATCAGCGAAATAGCAAACCCCCCCGCTTTGCAAGCAGTAAGAACGCCTTGCATTTTTAAGGGAAATAACTGAGTGAAGAAGTTTTTAAAAATATCGTCAAATGTACTTGTAATTTTGTTCCTCGCCGTTGCGCTTACTTCGGCGGTTTCGCTTATTGTGGAAGCAATTAGGGGGAATCAGCCCTCTGTTTTCGGATATAAACTTCATTACATTTTAACAGATTCCATGGAACCTGATATTAAAGCGGGCGATATGATTTTATCCAAAACAATAAATAAGGTAAGCGAAGTTGAAAAACTTAAAGAGGGCGATATCGTAACATTCCTTGGGCATCACGGAATCCAAAACGGCAAACTTATTACCCACCAAATAATCCTTACAGACGCCCAAGAGGGCAAAGTTATTTTTGAAAACGAAGAGGGCAAAAAGTTTATAAGAACCAAGGGAACAAACCCCAAAGCCACCGTAGACGAACCTGTGCCGATTGAACATATCCGCGCCGTAACGGTTAGAAAAATGCCAGTCCTTGGAAGCCTTTACACATTTTTCACAAGCGTATTCGGGCTTTTAATTCTTGCCTCAGTGGTACTTCTTTCGCTTGCGGTTGTTTTGTTTTTGAAATTTACCAAACCGCCACAGGCGAAACAGCCAAAAAAGAAAAAGCCCTAATTATCTCAGCAAGCCCCATACGAATGTAAACAAAGTTATTGCGCCTGCAAGCCCTGCGCCGATATAAAGGAAAATATAATCCTTATGCGGTGTTTTTGCGCGTGCCAAAGGTGCTTTGCGCTTTGCGCCTTTAAGGAAAATATCGTAATTAGATTCGGGCGCGTTATTTAGGTTTGCCGTTTCGCTTGTTTCAGATTTTTCCATAATCACAGGTTCGCCCCCCGCCATACGCACTTCGTAATTAACTAATTTACCGCCTGCGCTTGTTCCTATTTCTTTAGGCAAACCCTCTTTTGCGATAGACGCAAAAACTTTAAGGGCAAAATGGATAAGCATAATCACCGCCACGGTTACCGCAAACAGGGCAAACACACTTCCGAACGAAAACCTTGCAAAGCCGTTTAATGCCCCTGAAAATACTTCACTATTTTGAGAACTGTATCCGCTTAGCACCACAAAAAGGTTATTCATAAAATGCACAATTATCGCAGGCAAAATGCTTCCGCATTTAATTACCATGTACGCAAAAATGTAGCCGATTACCGCCGTTGTGCCGAACTGCGCAATGTTTTGGTGCGCAAGCCCGAACATTAAAGCCACAAAAAGCATTTTGCGCCGTTCGCTTTTTTCATTTTCAAGGCAGGCAAGAAGCAAGCCTCTATCGCAAATTTCTTCAAAAATTGCAGGAAGCACAGCAGTTGTGAGTATCCCCATAAAAAGGATTAAAAGCCTTAAGTTTTCGGGGTTATAAAGCGTGCCTACGCCTTCGCTGTAAGTGAAGCCCAAGGAAAGCAAAACAGAGTGAAAGAGGTTAGAAACAATAATGTTTAAAAGAAATGTAACCAAACCGATTGCCACCGCCAAACCGTACAGCTGAGGTTTGATTTTCGTTTTAATCCGCATATCGGCTAAAAATGTACGCGTATCCGCCTTAAACATAACGCGGTACAGCACAAGCGGTACAACCCCCAAGAACCCTACTTGCATTAAAAAACTAAACAGCCAACTATGGTAATTATCCGCCAAATTCACAAATTGCGAAATTATCCTTGATAATGTTAGCCCAAGGATTGTGATAAAAAATATTAAGGATAGCTTTGAAGTACGGTTCATTTTATTTTTCAGCGCACAATGCACAACGCACAGCGCACAGCGCACAGTGGAGGATTTATTTATAATGAGATTTAGATTCCTTCATGTTTCTCGTTTCATGTTTCTCGTTTCACTCTTCATAATGAGATTTAGAATCCACCATTGTGCGCTGTGCATTGTGCGCTGATTCCTTACAGGAAGATTGTAATCACAAACAAGAACGCCAGCCCCGCTATAAGCGAAACAAACGCAAGGCTTGCTTTTCTTTGTTCTTTTTGATTGTAACATATTCTTAAGTCTTTTTCCTTAAAAAAGGTAAAGAATCCAAAGATTTTTAGTTTTTCGCTGTAAGTTTCTATAGTTTCACCCTCAATTATCTCGCCGTCCTTGATTTGCGCTTCGTGTGCGTCAAGATCAAGCACACCGCTTAAGTAATCTTCTTCGGTTACCGCGCGCTTAACTTTAACGGCATTTACCGCTTTCACCATAAAGGCAAGGCTTGGATAAAGAACCACCGCGCCGACAACGGCGAAAACCGCCATAATGCCGATATTGTACCAAGAAAATGTGTCAATTCTTGCAAAAAACGGAATAATAAGAGGCAACGAAATCACAAATGCGTTGCTAAGCGCGTGCATTATTTGGCTGTAAAGAATATTGCCCGTTTTAACGGTGATAAAACCAAGCACAAGCCCGAATAGGAATTGAAACACAAATTGCTGGGCATTCAGGTGAGATAGGGCAAATAAAAGCGAAGTCATTAAAACTGCGTACACGCTACCGCGCTTTTCTTTAAGCACGGTTAAGAACAATCCGCGAAACATAAATTCTTCGCCGATTGCAGGCATTATGCACACGATTATTGCCGTTGCCACATTGGGAACTTCGGGGGTTCTGCCCACGCCGAAGTGGTTAAATATGTAACCGAAGCTAACGCCGAAGATTAAATTTTGAAAAAGAACGCCAAGGGTGGCGAACACGGAAAAGATTAGGGCAAGCGGTACGGGCTTTTTGTAAGGAATAACCGCCCGAAAGCCCACTTTTTTGTGCCTTACAAAGAATAAGATAGCCACTGCATAGCAAACCTGCGGTGCTAAATATGAAAGAGGGGAAGAAAAGTTTTTTGGCAAAAAACTTATTAGCATTGTAGTTAGCAGTGCCACAAAAAATGCCACCACAAAAATCGCCGAAGCATCGGCGTCTGTTAAGCGGATTCTGTTGCTTTGGCTACTAAATGTCCTCAATTATTACCCTATATGCGTTTGTGGTGCTTGAGTCAACCTTAATTTCGTCACTGATTTCAACCCCAAGTATATTATAAATTTTATGCCCTTTTGCCACCACAAGCAGTTCACTTCGTTCTCTTTTGGTTAGCTTTATATCCGAAAGATATTCCGCAAGCGGTTTTGTACCGCCTTTGAACTTTTTAAATGAATCCCCTGCGGTTCTTGCGCGGATAACCGAATCGGCAGGAATCTTACCAAAATCAAACACGCCTTTCTCATTTGCTGGCTTGAAATCCTTATTTATTATAACAGGCGCGAAGTAAAAGCGTTTACCGCAGTAAATATATTCACCGTTCACGCTGAAATCTTCTAAAAAAGCCTCTTTATCGGCGCGTTTAACGAACACGATTTTATCGTATTCCCTGATAGCGTCAAATCCGCAAGAAAGGTTTATAACCGCGTTGTTTTCGCATTCCTTAAGCCTTAAAACGGCTTCAAGGTGAGTATAATCAATATCCTGTTCTGCCCCCGCAAGGCGCAAGGCTTCCAGCACGGATTTTTTGGCAATGTAAGGGTGGCGGTTCAAAACGCTTAAGGGCAGGCTAACTTCGCCGTTTAAAATCGCGGGGGTGATTTCGCTAAGCAAATAATCCTCAAGTTCTTCGCTTAGCTTTGCACTGCGCGCAATTGCGGTAGACGCGCCTTGGTACCTTTCCTCAATAAGAGGCATAATGCGAAGCCTTATAAAATTTCTGAAATGGCGGACATCGTTATTACTTTCGTCAAACACGAAAGGAACGCCGTTTTTTTCCGCATAATCCAAAATCTCTTTTTTTGAGTAATTCAAAAGGGGGTGAATATAGCCCTCTCTATTCACAATTCCGCGCAATCCCCTTGCGCCACCGCCTCTTATCAGGCGCATTAGCACGGTTTCTGCTTGATCGTTTTTATGGTGCGCAAGCGCAATATAGTCCACAGATTTATAAAAAAGAAGTTCGTCAAAAATCTTATACCGCAAAACTCTTGCCGAAAGTTCTTCAGAAACGCCTTCGCGTTCTGCAAATTCCCCTGCCTCAACGCTGTAACAAAGGCACTTAATCTTATTTTCCTTGCAATAATTCTTTACAAATTCACTATCTTTGAGTGAAGCCTCGCCCCTCAGCCCGTGTTCCACATTTATCGCGGTTATATTTAAACCGCTTTTTGTAAGCAAGTCAAGTAGCACCATAGAATCCGCGCCACCGCTTACCGCCACACCGATTTTCGCACCCTTGTTAAAGCCGTTTAAATCAAGCAACATAGTCTACCGCTTTCTGCTTTCTTCCGCAAGTGAGGCAATTCTGTGGCTTTCAAGCGTTACTTCCATGGTGGAAAGCCGTTCGGTTTTGTTACCTGTTTTTAAATACTCTATAAAATCGTTTACGATTCCTGTGTCGCCACCGTGGTGGTTAAACACATTTGAACCTTTAATTTTAACCTTGCGCTTTTTACCGCCGAACACATTAACCTTTAATTTGCAACCAAGATCCTTGCCGATAATTTCGCCCTTTGTACCGCAGATATGAAGCTGGCGGAAGCACATATTTGAAAACGCAGTCATTTTTAGGCTTGCGTTTACGCCGTTTTCAAACTTGATTCCCACAAGCTGATCTTCCATAACATTCGCACCGCATTTATAAACGCACCTGCCGTAACGAGAGGTTTTTAAAGCCTGCTTCAAATGCTTTAGCCTTGGCTTATCCATTCCCGTAACCAGCTTAATATTCACCCCCATAAGCGGAAATGAGTGCAAAGTTGGCTTGTAATATTGCTTTGCTGAATCGTAAACGCAGGTTTTTCTGTGAGGGCAACCGCTTAAGCAATAATCGGTAGCACCTTCTGGGGCATTTTCGGGGGTAAAATTTGTACGCGAGGCAACAGAGAAAACGGATTTTGCCTTGGAAGAACCTGCAAAATAGTACAAAATATCAAGATCATGGCAACATTTTGCAAGAATAGAGGGCGAAGAATTTTCTTCCACACCCCAATTTCCCCTCACATAGCTGTGGGCGTAATGCCAATATGCAATATTTTCCGTGTCATGAATAGATACCACATCGCCGATTTCACCGCTTACGATAATCTTTTTAATTGCGTCATAAAAGGGGGAATATCTTAGCACATGGCAAACCATGATTTTAAGGTTTTTTTCCTTTGCAAGGTTATAAATTTCCTCACATTCCGCGTACACGGGGGACACGGGTTTTTCCAAAAGCAAATGATAGCCAAGGTTCAAAGCCGAAATCGCATGGCGGTAATGATCCCTATCTTGGCTTGCAATCACAAGCGCGTCAGATAATTTGCCTTGCTTAAAAAAATCGTCCTCATTTCCAAAAAGCATACCGCTATCAAGAGAAAACGCTTTCTCTGCAAGTTTTAAAAACTTAGGGTTAATATCGCAAACTGCTGTAATTTTTGCGTCATTGTGTTTTTTGAGGGCATTGCCGTAACGCCGTCCGCGGTTGCCGTAACCAAGAATTGAAACTGTAATCATTCCTTAATACCTATATCCTTTCTATAAAACATTCCGTTAAATTTAATATTGTTAATTTTTTTGTAAACCTTTTTTCTTGCCTTGCCCACGGTACTGCCCGCGCCTGTAAGCGCAAGAACTCTGCCACCGTTAGAAACCGTTTCGCCGTCTTTATCCAAAGTGCCTGCGTGGTAAAGGGTTAGCCCCTTAATATCGCCCACGGTAATTTTATCACCTTTTCTTGGATTTTCGGGATACCCTTCCGAAGCCAAAACCACGGTAATCGCACTTCCCTTTTTCCATTTGATTTGAATCTTATCCAGCCTTTCTTCAATGATTGCTTCAAAAATATCCACTAAATCCGTTTTCAAAAGGGGCAAAATAACCTGCGTTTCGGGATCGCCGAACCTTGCGTTATATTCAAGGATAAAAGGTTCGCCGTTGGGTGAAATCATTAACCCGAAGTAAATAACTCCCTTAAATTTGCGCCCAAGTTTATTCATGGCTTCAATAGTGGGCTTATAAATTAGTTCCATGCAAATGTCTGCAAGGGCTTTTGTGTAAAACTTACTTGGGGCAAAAGCACCCATTCCGCCCGTATTCGGGCCTTCGTCATTATCGTATGCGCGTTTGTGATCCTGCGCGGAAAGCATGGGTACCACGGTTTTCCCGTCTGTAAACGCAAGCACGGAAACTTCTCTGCCCACCAAAAAATCTTCCGCGATAACCTTGGTGTTAGCTTCGCCGAACTTTCCGCCAAAAATTTCATCCGAAGCGCTTAAAGCCTCTTCCTTACTTTGGCAGATATACACGCCCTTGCCGTAAGCCAAGCCGTCTGCTTTTATCACAAGAGGATAATTAGCCGTATCAAGATAAGCCTTAGAGTCCTTACCGCTTTCAAACTTTTTATAGCCTGCCGTGGGGATATTATTATCCACCATTAGTTGCTTTGCAAAAATTTTACTGCTTTCAATTTCAGACGCCTCTTTTGTGGGGCCGAAAGCCCTGTGTCCGTTTTCGGTTAAAAAATTAACCAAACCGTCTGCAAGAGGGTTATCAGGCGCAACCATGGTAAGCGTTACGCTTTTATTCTCATTTAAAAACTTTAAAATTCCCTGCTTATCAAGCACGCCCACATTCACGCAAATTGCGTCTTTAGCAATGCCTGCATTTCCGGGGGCGCAGTAAACTTGCCTTACCCGTTTGCTTTCATTTAACTTTTTTACTATGGCGTGTTCTCTTCCGCCACTTCCGATTACAAGAATATCCATATTAGTGTTTAAAATGTCTTTTTCCGCACAGCACCATTGCTATGCCGAGTTCGTTGCATTTATCTATAGAAAGTTGATCGTTTTTAGAACCCCCCGGTTGGATAATGGCGGTTATGCCTGCTTTTCCTGCCACTTCCACGCAATCGGGATAGGGGAAGAATGCGTCAGACGCCATTACCGCACCTTTCACCTTTTCGCCTGCGTTTGCTATGGCAATGTCTGTGGCGGTGATTCTGTTAGGTTGCCCCATGCCTATGCCGAGGGTGCTATCCTTTACGCCCACAACAATCGCATTTGATTTAGTGTGTTTAACAACTTTAAAAGCAAAGCGCAAGGCTTTAAGTTCGTCTTTCGTGGGGGCTTTTTTGGTTACGATTTTTAGTTCGGAATCGTCATATAAATCATTATCGTAATCCTGCACTAAAAGCCCGCCCACAACCTTTTTAATATCGTAAGTACCTGCTTTAATCTTTGCCGTGATAGTGGGAAGTTTTAGCACCCTTAAATCTTTTTTTGTTTCTGCAAAATACTTTATTGCGTCCTCACTGTAATCAGGCGCGACAATAATTTCAAGGAAAATTTCCGCAAGTTTCTTTGCAAGTTTTAAATCCACCGCGCGGTTAAGCGCAACGATTCCGCCGAATATTGAAACCTTATCCGCTTCATAAGCCTTAACATACGCTTCGTAAATATTATCAGCCGAACCCACACCGCAAGGATTAGCGTGCTTTACCGCCACTGCCGTGGGTTCGTCAAATTCCCTCAAAACATCAAGCGCGCCTGCCGTGTCGTTAATATTATTAAAGGATAATTCCTTGCCAAGAAGTTGCACTGAATCGGATAATGAACCTTCGTAGCGGTAGCTTTCCTTGTAAAAAGCCGCCCTTTGATTGGGGTTTTCACCATACCGCATATCTTGCGCCTTTTCGTAAGCGAATGTGATATTATCAGGGAACGGGATACCAAGATTCCCTCTTAGGTAGCCCGAAATGAGTGTATCGTAAACAGCGGTATGTTGAAAAACCTTGTACATTAGGTTTAACTTCGTTTCAATAGGGGCAATGCCGTTCTTTAATTCGTTAATAACGGTTTCGTAATCCTTGCTATCGCAAACCACATAAACATCTTGATAATTCTTAGCCGCGGATCTAAGCATGGTAGGCCCGCCGATATCAATATTTTCCACAACCTCTTTAAACGGCGCACCGCGTTCCACCGTTGCTTTAAAGGGGTAAAGGTTAATGCAAACCACATCAATGGGCGCAATATTTAAATCCTTAATTTGCGCCATATGTTCCTTGTTGCCACGCATTGCCAAAATGCCTGCATGAACCACAGGGTGCAAGGTTTTCACTCTGCCGTCAAGGCATTCTTGAAATCCCGTAACATCCGAAATGTTTACCGCGTTTACCCCGCTTTCCCTTAAATGAGAAAGCGTCCCGCCTGTGGACACAACTTCAAACCCAAGTTTCTCAAGTTCCTTTGCAAACGAAGCCACGCCTGCTTTGTCCGATACGCTTATTAATGCTCTTTTTTTCATTTATCTCTCCTTTGTGATTTTTCAATAATGATATTTAGATTCCACAATTTATATTTTTAGTTAAGCCTGCAAGGCGACACCAAGGTTCTGCCACAGGCAGGTTCTTATATTTTACATTTTATATTTTGGTTGATTGCCTAATCACACAGCATTTTCACCACTTTCGGCAACAGCCTATGTTCTTCTTTAAGTACGCGCTGTTGCAAGGTTTCGGGTGTGTCGCTTGGCAGAACTGCCACTATCGCTTTATCAATAATATCGCCCGTATCTATGCCCTCGTCCACAAAATGCACGGTGCAACCAGACTCTGTTTCACCTGCGGTGATAACCGCTTCATGCACCCTCATTCCGTAAAAGCCGTCCCCTGAGAATTTGGGAATTAAGGACGGGTGGATATTAATAATCTTATTTTTAAATTTCCTTACAAAGCTAAACGGAAGTATAGTTAAAAACCCTGCAAGGATTATATAATCAACATTTAGCCGAGTAAGCATTTCCGCCACGCGCCCGAATTCATTTTCAAGCCCTAAGGACTTATCCATAACCGTGGTAGCGATTCCGTTATCAATTGCCCTTTGTTCACCGAGAGTTCCTGCCTTTGAAGCAACGCAAAGCATAATTTCGGCGTTAATTTCTTTATTGTTAACCCCGTCTATAATTGATTGAAAATTTGAACCGCTACCCGATACGAAAACGGCAATGTGTTTCTTCATGTTTTAGTGATTAGTGATTAGTTGTTGGTGGTTGGATTTCAGCGCACAGCGCACAATGCACAGCGCACAATGGTGGAATTATTTATTAATGAGATTTAGAATCCACCACGTTTCTCGTTTCTCGTTTCTCGTTTCATGAATAACAATGCTTCGCATTGCTATTCAAGCACAATTCCTGCTTTATTCGTTACTTCGCCGATAATTACCGCTTTTTCGCCAATAATGTTGGCTTCTTTCACAAGTTTGTCCGCGTTTTTGGAATCAACCGCGATAACCATGCCTATGCCCATATTAAAGGTATTGTAAGCATCGTTTTTATCTATTGCGCCTTTTTGAAGAATAAGTTCAAAAAGAGGGGGAAGTTTATAGGAATTAAGGTTTACCCTTATTCCGAGATCTTTTGAGGGCAAAATCCTTGGAATATTCTCAATAAAGCCACCGCCCGTTATGTGTGCGATACCCTTTAAATTAACCTTTTCCATAAGGCTTAGAATTTGCTTTACATAAATCCTCGTGGGGGTAAGCAAAATATCGCCGATTTTACCGCCGAGTTCTTGCGAATAAGTGTTTAAAAGTGTGATATCGGCAGGATCAAAAAGTTTTCTTATCAAAGAAAAGCCGTTTGAATGTGCGCCCGAAGAGGGCAAGCCCACAAGAACATCACCGCTTTTTATGTTTGCGCCGTTAATAATTTCGCTTTTTTCCACTATTCCTGTGGAAAAGCCTGCCAAATCAAATTCGCCACCGCCGTAAAACCCCGGCATTTCTGCCGTTTCACCGCCGATAAGCGAACAACCTGCCTGACGGCAACCCTCGGCAATGCCTGCCACAATAAGTTCTGCCTGTTCGGGAACAAGTTTGCCTGTGGCAAGATAATCAAGGAAAAACAGGGGCTTTGCGCCTTGGCAAACCACATCGTTCACGCACATGGCTACGCAATCAATGCCCACGGTGTTAAATTTATCCATGGCAAAAGCGTATTTCAATTTTGTGCCTACGCCGTCCGTCCCTGCCACAAGCACAGGTTTTTTGTACTTAAAATTTTCAAGCGTGTAAAAACCGCCGAAGCTACCCAAGCCACCAAGCACATTTTTATCATGCGTGGATTTCGCGTGCGCTTTATAGCGTTCTGTGGCTTCGTAACCTGCCTCAACATTAACACCTGCTTGCGTGTAAGCCTTATTACTCATAATTTACCCCTTTAAATTTTTCTTTATGTAATCCGCGTAGCCAATTTCTTTAAGTTCCGCGCACTTATTTTCAACCGTTTCTTCAAGGCTTTTTTTGTAGCTTTGAACCTTAGTTAGATATTTTTTATCCGCCGTGCCAAGGATAGACATGGCAAGAATTCCTGCATTTTTCGCACCGTTAATTGCCATTGTTGCCACGGGGATTCCGGGGGGCATTTGCACTATTGAATGCAAGCTGTCTACCCCGCTTAGCGTGCTTGTTTTAATAGGCACACCGATAACGGGCAGGGGGGTGATTGAAGCAATCATTCCCGGTAAATGCGCCGAACCGCCTGCCCCCGCGATAATAACTTTGTAACCGTTCTTTACCGCGTCCGTGGCGAAACTAAACAGCTTTTTGGGGGTTCTGTGCGCGCTTACGATTGTGGTATTAAAAGAAATTTCCATTTCTGTTAAAAAATCAAGCGCGTCTTTCATTACGGGCAAATCGCTGTCGCTTCCGTACACAACTAAAACTTTTGCTTTCTCACTCATTTCGCTTTTACCGCCTTAATGTTGATTTTATCAAGAATTTTTACGCATTCGCTTAGGGTTTTAGCGGTAATGGTGAAATGCCCCATCTTCCGCCCCTCTTTAACTTCCGTTTTGCCGTAAATGTGCGCGTTAACATTTTTAATTTTGTAAGCGTCCTCAATTCCTTCAAACACCGCTTTGCCGTTTTCGCCTTTTCCACCGATAACATTTTTCATAATAGACGCACCCACAACCATTTCCGCCGAACCAAGCCCAAGCCCAGTAATGGCACGGATATGGTTTTCAAATTGATTTGTACGGCAGGCTTCAATGGTATAATGCCCTGTGTTATGAACTCTTGGCGCAACTTCGTTAACCAAAACGCGCTTAGTGCCTTTTTCAATAAACAATTCCACGCAAAAAGTACCCACGCCGTTAAAGCATTCCAAAACGCTTTTTGCAATTTCCATAACCTTTTTTTCCGTGCTTTTTGAAATATTAGCAGGGATAAAAGTGGTGTCAAGAATGCTGTCTTTGTGGATATTATCCGCAATAGGGTAAACTTCGCACTCACCGTTTTCAGCACGCGTGGCAATCACCGAAACTTCGCGTTCGTAATTAACTGCGTCCTCAATCATTAGTTCATTTTCATTTCCGTTAAGTTTTTCGTAACCCAAGGCTATATCGGAAGCAGATTTAATGAAGAAATTACCCTTGCCGTCATATCCGCCACGGCGGGATTTTAAAAATAGGGGTGTGCCTTTTTTATTAAAATAATTCTCAATATCTTTAGCGTTTTCCACGGCAAGAAAGTTCGGAACGGCAATATTTTTGCCAAGAAGGGCGGTTTTTTGCCACAATTTGTCCTGAATTGTTCTTAAACTTGCCACAGAGGGGAAAATCTTATGCCCCTTATCCTCAAGCATACTCAAAAGTTCCGCGCTTATATGTTCAAATTCGTAAGTTATAACTTGGGAAACCTTTGCAAGTTCGCTAAATCCGCTTTCGTCCTTAAAGCCTTTCACAATATGAATATCCGCAATGCTGTGGCAGGGGCAATCCTTTGCAGGATCTAAAACGGCTACCTCAAAACCAAGCCGTTTTGCTTCCAAAATCAACATTTTGCCGAGCTGTCCTCCGCCCACAATACCTATTGTTTTCACTTGGTTTATCACGCAATAATTTTAGCATAACGCTTCACCAAAAGCAACAATTAGGTTGCATATGCGCGCATAATTATATATAATCAATAATAAGCGCGCATTGCGTGCTTATTTGGAATTATGAATTCAGAATTCAGAATGCAGAATTATGGTTTCTAAATCTCATTATGTAAAGTGAAACGAGAAACATGAAACGAGAAACATGGTGGATTCTAAATCTCATTAATAAATAATTCCTTCATTGTGCGCTGTGCATTGTGCGCTGTGCGCTGAAATCCAACCACCGACCACCATTCACCAACCACCCAAAAGATGCCCAGAAAAAAGCAAGAACAACCCACCGCCCCCCCGCTACCCGTTATCACGGGGCTTTCGCAAGCGGAAATTGCAGAACGCGTTGCAGGCGGTTTGGTTAACGGCGATCAAAATATTAAAACCAAAACCGTGTGGCAGATTCTTGCCTCAAATTTGTTTACATTTTTTAACCTATTGTTTTTGATTCTTGCGGTAATCCTTTTCCTGTTTTCCGAGAAAACATTTGAAGGAATGGCAAATTTCGGCTTTTTGGGCGTGGTTATTAGCACATTCGTGATAAGCATTTTGCAAGAACTTAAAGCAAAGCGCACTATTGATAAACTTTCGCTACTTTCCGCACCGCGCGTTGCTTCGCTTAGGGACGGCGAGGAAGTGGAAATTGCGGTTAAAGATATCGTTATGGACGAAATCGTTATCCTGCGCACAGGCAATCAAATTTGTGCGGACGCGGTAGTCGTTCACGGTTCGCTTGAAGTAAACGAATCTTTGATAACAGGGGAATCCGATCCGATTATGAAAAAAGAGGGCGATGAACTTCTTTCGGGAAGTTTTATCATTTCGGGTTCAGCCCACTCAAAGGTTATCAGGATAGGTAAAGACAATTACGCCACCAAAATTTCAGCAGGTGCAAAATATATAAAAGCGCAAAATTCCGTTATACTTCGTTCGGTGCGCCGTTTCATTAAAATGATGGCAATGGTAATCCTGCCCCTTGGCGCAACGCTGTTTTCGGTTAAATACTTCGGACACCAAGGCGAACTCAACGAAACGGTTCGTTCAGTTATCGGCAACCTTATCGGCATGATTCCTGCGGGGCTTATGTTCTTAACCACAGGCGTGTTTTCCTTAAGCGCGATAAGGCTTTCAAGATATAAGGCTTTGCCTCAAGATCTTTTTTGCACCGAAGCATTGGCACGCGTTGATGTTCTTTGCCTTGATAAAACAGGCACGATAACCGAAGGTAGCATGGAAGTTACAAGCGTAATTCCTTACGATATTCTTGAGGACGAAACCCTGTTTATTTTAAAAAATCTTTCAGAAGCACTTAACGAAATGAATCCCACCGCACTTGCGGTTAAAGAATATGTTAAGGATATTCCCCCTTCAGAGGTGGCGGAATCGGTAATCCATTTTTCTTCCGCGAGGAAATGGAGTTCGGCAAAATTTAAATCAGGCACTTATGTAATGGGAGCGGCGGAATTCATTTTAAAGAAAATGAGTAAAAAAACCGAAAAAATGCTTGCGCTTCATTCGGAAAAAGGAAACCGCGTGCTTGTTCTTGCCAAATGCGGTGATATTAAGGATTATAATATTCCTTCAAATATTGCGCTTGTGGGCTATATCGTTATTGCGGATAAAATCCGTGCGGAAGCCCCCGATACCATTAAGTTCTTCGCCGCGCAAGGCGTTGCAGTAAAGGTGATTTCGGGTGATAATCCCATAACCGTGCGTGCGGTTGCAAAGCGCGCAGGAATTAAGGGCGCAAATGACTTCATTGACGCTACCACCCTCAAAACCGAAGAAGAACTTGAGGCGGCTGCGGTTAAGTACACGGTTTTCGGGCGCGTTACGCCTGATCAAAAACTTCAGCTTATCAAGGCACTTAAAAAAGCAGGGCATACCGTGGCAATGACGGGGGACGGCGTTAACGATGTTCTTGCACTTCGCGAAGCGGATTGTTCAGTCGCCATGGCAGCGGGAAGCGATGCCGCTAAAAATGTTTCTCAGCTTGTGCTTCTTGATTCAAATTTTGCTTCAATGCCCAAGATAGTGGCAGAGGGGCGCAGAAGTATAAATAACTTAGAAAGATCGTCCTCACTCTTCCTTGTTAAAACCCTTTATAACTTCTTGTTCGCGCTTATATTTATGATTCTAAATGAACCGTTCCCCTTTGAACCAAGGCATTTCACATTGCTTGGTTTGGTTACGATAGGCTTACCGGGTGCGCTTCTTGCATTAGAACCTAACAGCAATAGGGTAACAGGTTCATTCTTCTCTAAGGTTGTGCGGAACGCAATTCCTGCCGCACTCACGGTTGTTTCGGCGGTTGTTGCCACGGTGCTACTTCCCCGCCTGCTTGAAAACCCCTTAGATCAGCACGACATTTCAAGTATGTGCCTTATGGTTACCGCCTGCGTTTGCTTTGCGTATCTCATAATGGTTACCTATCCTTATAACGCGCTTAGGATAACCATGCTTTTTGGAATGGTGGGGCTGTTTGCCTTGGCGCACTTTGCGAACTTCGGGCAGATAGATATAACCGCCTTCTTCGGGCTTTCCACTGTGTACACAGACGATATGTTAATGGTAATCATGCCTATAATTGTGCTGTCTATCCCCATACTGCTGTGTTTTATTGCCTTAATAAAACAGCTTGCCCACAGTGAAAAATTTGAAAAGCTGTTCGCACGGCTTTACGATTAAGAAAGCCACTGAATAAATAAACCAATAGGGCTTATGCCCCAAATAAATAGTAAAAACAATGCACACATACAGAACCTCAGATAAATCGCGAATCCCCTATAAAGAAGGCAAGTTCTTCAGTTCTTCGGACTGGCTTTTTAGAGACGCCAAATTCTTCGCGCCCGCGATAACGGAAAAAGACGCGCTTGAATTTTTCAAAGAAAGGATTTCCACGCGCAAGTTTTATGACGAAAAATTTATAAAGCACTGTTGCCAAAAGGATAGGTACGGCGAAATAATTAACATTAAACTTGTGCTGTTTCCTTTAATAGTGCATAAAACCCCAAGAAAAATCACCATTGAAGAACACCATTCCTTTTTGCCCGAAATTGATTTCACAAGCGGAAAAAACCCCATTGCGGAAGAGGACGCAAGTTCGTACACGCTTTATGACGCGGAATATGTGGAAAAATATATCCATTGCGTGAAAAAGGGCGAAGACAGCGAAGATATTGAAGAAAATTCAGAGGACACCGAACTTAGCAGTAAAGCAAAACTTGATTACGAAGTAATCTTTATGCCGTTCTATGTCATCCGCACTGAGTACGATAACGAAACTTACACAAGTTTTATTAACGCGGAAGATTGGTCTTTCGTGATAGACGGCGCGCTTCCCCCCCAAGTCGCGCTTGCAATTAAGAACAACGGGCTTGAGAGGTTGCAATCGTACACGCTTTGGAGTTTGCTTGCGCTTCTTTTGGGCGTTGTAACAAGCCTTGTGGCTTTACCGCCGTACATTGTTAAGTGGCAACAAGTGGTTGCCTTGTCGCGCCAAACAAGTTTCTATAAACTTGAATTATTCTGCACCATTATGCCCATTTTGCTTGTGGGGCTTTATGTGGGTGCTGTAGCCATAATTCACAGGAAAACTAACAGGACATTTAACCCCTTGCCTAATATTGACAAGGAATTTACGGTGGCGGTTGCCTCAAACAAGGCTATTAAATTTACGCGCGTAAAAGGCCCCGGAAATGTAGCCCCAATTTCACTCTTGCTTATTTCTGCACTTATATTCGCCGCGCTTGTGTTCACCTTTATTTACGGAATCGCCCCAAGGGTAACCGTGTACTTCCCTCAGAACTAAACCAAACCCAAGCAAAACCAAACAAAACACACAAACAAAAACCCTGCGCTATTACGCAGGGTTTTGTGGAAACTCTAAACTTAGCGGTAAGGAAAATCGCACTTTTCCGCACTGCCCCTTAAGGCTTTAAGACGCTGTGTGGCGAAAAAGCCCGAAAAGGGGTGAATTTCGCTTTAGCGAAAGAGGGGAAAATCGGCGAGTATCACGAGTATTTTTCCCCTCAGCAGAGGAAAAGAAAACTTTTAGGTTTTATTTTACTCTGAATTAAAGTGAATTTACTATCTCTGTGAAGATAACGCCAAGCCCGTGTGCGCCTGCATCGGGATATCCGATTGATCTTTCGCCCACTGTGCCTGCTCTGCCCATTCTTGCGGCGATAAGTTTTGTGGCTTCTGCGCCTGCCACTGCCGCTTCGGCGGATTTCTTCATTGCGGGAAGTAGTGCCTCACCTGCTTTCGCGCTTGCGGAAAGGCTGTCTGCCGCTGGCACAAGTGCGTCAATAAGCGTTTTGTCGCCCACAACCGCACCGCGTCCGAAACTTCTTTCGCCTGTTTTTTGAATGCCCACAACCGCCGCTTGCATAATTTCTGCTAAGCCGTCTACGCCGATTTCTTCAGCATCGCCTGCCGCTTTCGCGCCTGCACGGAAAGCACTTCCCCAAATAGGGCCTGATGCGCCACCGCAGTATTCCATAATAATCATGGAACAGGATTTTAAAAACGCACCGATATTGTCTGTTTCAAGTTCAGCCCATTCTTTCTTAAGCTGACGGAAACCTTTTGCAATAGACATTCCGAAATCGCCGTCCCCTGCTGCGCTGTCAAGTTCGCAAAACGGAACTTCGTTTGCAATAATAATATCGCTCATTTTTGCTATGATATCAATCATGCCTTGGGTTGTAATTTTATTCATTTTATTCTCCTTATTAACTTGAAAATTTTAATATGATTAAATTATACTGCATTTTACAGTTTTTGGCAATAGTTATTTATAATTCAGCACCACAAAAAAACCGCAAGAGTTTCCTCTTGCGGTTTTTATTTAAAGTAAAAGTTAATTAAGCAGGAAGGATTTCGGAAACAACGCCCGAACCAACTGTTCTGCCACCTTCACGGATAGCAAAGCGTAAGCCTTTTTCAATCGCGATAGGGGTGATAAGGGTGATTTCCATTTTAATGTTATCCCCCGGCATAACCATTTCAACGCCGTCAGGTAGCTTAATGTTACCAGTAACATCGGTGGTTCTGAAATAGAATTGAGGACGGTATCCGTTAAAGAACGGTGTGTGGCGTCCGCCTTCACTTGCTGTTAGAACATAAACTTCGCTGTTGAAGTGTGTGTGGGGAAGAATTGAACCGGGTTTGCAAAGAACTTGTCCTCTTTCAATATCTTTTCTATCAATACCGCGAAGTAGTAAGCCTACATTGTCGCCTGCGATAGCTGAATCAAGAAGTTTTCTGAACATTTCAACACCTGTAACGGTTGTTTCAACTGTCTTTCTGATACCAACGATTTGAACCTTATCTTGAACCTTAATTGTTCCTCTTTCTACTCTGCCTGTGGCAACCGTGCCACGGCCAGTGATTGTGAACACATCTTCTACAGGCATAAGGAAGGGCTTATCTGTTTCGCGTTCGGGATCGGGAATAAAGCTGTCTACAGCGGCGAGAAGTTCGCGAATGCAATCACAATCTTTGCCTGCTGCGTTGCCCGAAGTGGCGGCTTCCATAGCTTTAAGGGCAGAGCCTTTGATAATAGGTGTGTCGTCCCCGGGGAAGTTGTAAGTATTTAAAAGATCACGGATTTCCATTTCCACAAGTTCAAGAAGTTCAGGATCGTCTACTTGATCAACCTTGTTCATGAAAACAACAATGTGGGGAACACCAACTTGGCGGGCAAGAAGGATATGTTCACGCGTTTGGGGCATAGGACCGTCTGTTGATGCAACAACGAGGATAGCACCGTCCATTTGCGCAGCACCTGTGATCATGTTTTTAACATAGTCCGCGTGTCCGGGGCAGTCCACATGGGCGTAGTGCCTTTTGTCTGTTTGATATTCCACATGCGATGTATTGATTGTGATACCTCTTGCCTTTTCCTCTGGCGCTTTATCAATATCTTCATACTTCATAACCGCTGCGTTATTAGATGCGGCTGATACCATTGTGATAGCCGCTGTTAGCGTAGTCTTACCATGGTCAACGTGACCGATAGTGCCTACATTAACATGAGTTTTGTTTCTTTCAAATTTGGATTTTGCCATTTTAAGCCTCCGATTTATAATCAATTATGTTATTCTTCTCAATTATATCCAAATGTTTAACTAATGTCAAACAATTTTTCATAATTCAGAATTAAGAATTCAGAATGCAGAATTGCGGATTTATTTATAATGAGATTTAGAATCCTTCATGTTTCTCGTTTATCGTTTCTCGTTTCACTTCTTTCCTGTTAACTTCTCAAGTTCCGCCTTTGGCACTTCGCAATATCTATCTAACTGCATTGCGTATGTTCCACGCCCTTGCGTTCCGCTTCTTAGCACATTGGCGTAGCCGAACATTTCGGATAGGGGTACATTTGCCTGCACGATTTTTAGCTTGCCTTTTTCTTCAAGGGCTTTAATTGAACCGCGCCTTGAATGCAGTGTGCCAAGGACTTCGCCAAGGTAATCCTCAGGTGCGGAAACTTCCACAGCCATTAGCGGTTCTAAAATTGTGGGGTTTGCCTTTGACGCGGCGTCCTTAAGTGCCATTGAACCCGCGATTCGGAATGCCATTTCGGAAGAGTCTACTTCGTGGTAGCTTCCGTCTATAAGCCTTACCTTAATATCCACAAGTTCGTAACCTGCCAAGATTCCTGCTTTTGAAGCCTCTTTGATTCCTTCTTCCACAGGCTTAATGTATTCCTTGGGAACAGAACCACCCACAGTTTCGTCTATAAACTCAAAGCCTAAGCCCGGTTCGTTAGGGGATAGGATAATTTGGCAATGTCCGTACTGCCCTTTGCCACCGCTTTGGCGGATATATTTGCCTTCGCCCTTGGCTTCTTTCTTAATCGTTTCGCGGTACGCAACTTGGGGCTTGCCCACATTTGCTTCCACCTTAAATTCCCTTAAAAGCCTATCCACGATAATTTCAAGGTGAAGTTCCCCCATTCCTGCAATAATGGTTTGCCCCGTTTCTCTATCGGTATAGGTTCTGAAAGTGGGATCTTCCTCAGATAGCTTTGAAAGCGCGATACCCATTTTTTCCTGCCCAAGTTTGGTTTTAGGTTCAATAGCAACCATGATAACAGGATCGGGAAATTCCATTTTTTCAAGGATAACAGGATTTTGAATATCACAAAGAGTATCACCTGTGGTAACATCTTTTAAGCCCACAAGCGCGATAATATCCCCCGTTGCCGCTTCGTCAATTTCGGTTCTTGCATTTGCGTGCATTCTCAAAATTCTGCCTATTCTTTCTTTTTTATCCTTAGTGCTGTTCAAAAGCATTGTGCCTGACTTTAGCACACCGCTGTAAATTCTGAAGAATGCCAATTTTCCCACGAAAGGATCAACCATGATTTTAAATGCCAAACCCGATAGGGGGGCGGAATCGGAAGAAATCCTCTCAATTTCCTTATCGCGGTATTTTCCTTTAATATTGGGAACATCAAGGGGGGAAGGAAGAAGATCAATAATCATATCCAAAAGTTTTTGCACACCCTTATTCCTATAAGAACTGCCACAAAGAACAGGCACGATTTTCATAGAAACAGTCGCCTTACGCAAAACCTTAAGCATTTCTTCGGGCGTAAAGTCCTCACCCGCATACCATTTTTCCATGAGTTCGTCATCACAATCCGCGCAGGTTTCAATTATCGCGGTGCGGGCTTCTTCCGCAACTTTTTTAAATTCCGCGGGGATTTCCACAACCTCAGTTTTAACCCCAAGATCATCCTTATATATAACCGCGTTATTTTGCACAAGATCAATGATTCCTTTAAAGGTATCTTCTTTTCCGATAGGAAGAACGATAGGCAAAGGATTTGTGCCAAGCCTATCTCTCATGGATTTTATAACGCCGAAGAAATCCGCACCGTTAATATCCATTTTGTTAACAAACGCTATGCGCGGAACGCCGTACTTTTCAGCCTGACGCCACACGGTTTCGGATTGCGGTTCCACACCGCCTTTTGCGCAGAATAGGGCAACCGTTCCGTCAAGAACCCTCAAACTTCTTTCCACTTCCACAGTGAAATCCACATGCCCAGGGGTATCTATAAGGTTAATGGTATGATCGCGCCAAGAAGTGGTGGTGGCGGCAGACACTATCGTTATGCCCCTTTCCTGTTCTTGCGCCATCCAATCCATTGTTGCGTTGCCTTCATGCACTTCGCCCAAACGGTGGCTTTTACCTGTGTAAAAAAGTATGCGTTCCGAAGTAGTCGTCTTGCCTGCGTCAATGTGCGCCATTATGCCTATGTTTCTAATTTTTGTTATATCTCTTTTCATAGTTATTTTTAATTAAGAATTCAGAATTCAGAATGCAGAATTGTGGATTAATTATATAATGATATTTAGATTCCAACCCTGCAACCTGCACCCTGCAACCTGCAACCTAAACTGCGTTAAAAAAACGGCATTCGCACGCCGTTTTCTAAATTTGGTTTCAAATTTATTAGCTTACCAACGGAAATGCGCGAAAGCCTTATTTGCCTCTGCCATGCGGTGTACATCCTCTTTTTTCTTGAATGCACCGCCAGCATTATTAAATGCGTCAAGAATCTCGCCTGCAAGCCTTTCCTTCATAGTTCTTTCACTTCTCTTTCTTGCGTACATAACAAGCCAACGGATTCCAAGGGTTTGGCGTCTATCAGGCCTGATTTCAATAGGAACTTGGTAGTTAGAACCGCCCACGCGCCTTGCTTTTACTTCCACGGCAGGCATAATATTGTCAAGTGCCTTAAAGAAAACATTATTAGGCTCTTGGTTTAGCTTTTTTTGAATGATTTCAAACGCATCGTAAACGATTCCTTGTGCTACTCCGCGTTCGCCGTCCCACATAATTTGGTTAATAAGCTTAGTTATAACCTTGGAATTATACATAGGATCAGGCAAAACATCTCTTTTGGGGACGCCACTTCTTCTTGGCATTTCTATATCTCCTTGAACTTAATTGATTATTCTTAGTTTACTTTACGCTATTGATAGCGTTAAGTTTTATTTGTTACTTAGGTTTCTTCGCACCGTATTTTGAACGGGATTGCTTTCTCTTTGCCACGCCTGCGGTATCAAGCGCGCCTCTTATTATATGGTAACGCACGCCCGGTAAATCACGAACCCTGCCACCTCTGATAAGAACCACGCTGTGTTCTTGCAGGTTATGCCCGATTCCGGGAATATAAATTGTGCCTTCCATGCCGTTAACTATTCTCACCCTTGCAATTTTACGCACGGCGGAATTGGGCTTTTTAGGTGTGGTAGTAGTAACCAGCAGGCAAACGCCCCTTTTTTGAGGGCAACTTTGCATGATAGGCGTCATTGTTTTTTTAGTACGGCGTTCTCTGCCGTCCCTTACTAATTGGCTAACAGTGGGCATTATTTATCTCCTTAGAGTGCTTTTAGCTTTACGCTATATTGTTTTAAGGAAACAATGAACAAATACATTAAATGATAACGAAATATTTACGAGGTAAAAATCAGCTAAATACGCGCAGGCTATATTGGAATATTGCCAAGTGGGTTTAGCGGTTTTGAACCGTAAATATGAAGTTAGCGTTAATAGTGCATGGGTTATTGTTGTCCTGTTTATACTGTTTTGTTTTTATATGGTTATCGCGCCCGCGGAAATTCTTTTTTGCTATATTTTGTTTGACTTCCAATTCATGTATGCCTATACACTCATTTGCAGTCAATTCAAAATCTATCTAAAAAATCTCTTTCCGCCATGCACGAGTATTTATTCATTGGTTCCTTAAGAATCCTACTGCGGAACACGGTTTTTCAATATTGATTTCCGCGCCGAGTTCAGTTCTGCTTTCGCAGGTGATTATTGGTACATTATTTGCTGAGGCAAGCTGTAGTAGCTGGCGTTTGATTTCGGCGTCAGTATCGTCTGCGATTAACACGAGGCTTATCGCGCCTTTGCGAATCCCGCGGGAAACCTGCCTTATGCCTGCAACTTTATTGCCTTCAAGCATTTTTTTAATGTTTAAATCAAGCATAATATTCGCCTATGTTAAAATAGGCTTTGATATTATACCAAGCACAAACCTTGAATGCAACAAAATTAAGCGGATATTTTACTAATTTTCGCGGTTTAATCCGCCTTTTTTTCAAGAACAACCAAAACGCAACCGCTTTTAACTTCCACAACCGCCGTTTTATTTAAAAACTCATTGCTTACCCCCACGGGATTACTGCTTGAAAGCAAAAAATTATCAAGCGGATACTTAAAGCCCGTGAGCGTTACGGTTGCGCTTTCGCTAAGCGAAAACACAGATACAAAAGTAAAGTTATCATTTTTAACAGTTAAAGCCTTACCGCAAACCGCCGTAAGAGAAGTATCTTTTGAAATTATTTCACCGTGGTAGCCGTTTTCGGCAAGATATTTAAGCGTTTGGATATTTGCCACCGTGTGCGAAAGCCTGCCCCCAAGCGCGCAAAAAAGTTTAAAATTCTTATATCCTCTCTTTAACCCTAATTTAACGGCGGAAAGCGTGTCCGTTTCGTCTTTTTCGCGGTTAAGCCTGATTACTTCTTTGCCACTTGGTTCTTGGCTAATTGAATCAAAATCACCGATTACCAAATCGGGAACAAGCCCGAAATCACAAAGATAATCCGCACCCTTATCAACCGCAATCAAAAAATCCCCCGCGCCCCTTTCAAACGCAGTTAAATCCCTCTTCCCCCCGCACACAAGAATACAAAACTTTTCCATACACACATTATAGCACGCATAACAAAAAAAGAACCCCTTTCGGGATTCTTTTTTTACTCACAGGTTCTTCAAAGGAGGAGGATTTGGGAGATTACATGAGCATTAAAAATTTTACTCAATAAGCTTGCGGAGAATAGCTTTTATCTCTCAGAACTCTGTAAGCGGACATTCGGTGCTATGAGGGGGGAGGCACCTTAGTGTCTTTAAGTGTATTATAAATTGCGGAATTGAAATTACAAGGGGGCAAGAAGTGAAAATTTTGTGAAAAATGGTTTAACAGCATGAAGACGGCTTCGCCTTGTGAAGTGCGCCTTTGGCGCGTGAAGATGCTACGCTTGTGAAGACGCTAACGCTTGTGAAGTGCAGGCAAGCCTGCATGGTGGATAATTATTATATAAACATTCCGCCACGAAAGCAAAGCAACACTTCACAAGTGAACGAAGTGAACGACTTCACAAGGCGAAGCCGTCTTCACAAGCGTGCAAAGCGCGCGTCTTCACAAGCGTAGCGCCTTCATATCTCAGTTTCAGGCAAAACAAAATGTTGCCCCGCCACGCTTATCAAATAATCGCTTTCCCTAAATCCCTCTTTGTTCAGCCTCTGTGCCACTGTGCTGTAAGCCTTTTCGCGGGTGTTGTTTTCTTCGCTTAAATGTGCCAAAATGAACTTTTTTGTGCCGTTAGAAGCCATTTTTGCAATAATTTCCGCGGTGGTTTCGTTGCTTAAATGCCCGTTATCCGAAAGAATCCTGCGTTTAAGATAGGGCGGATAGCTTCCGTTTATAAGCATTTCTTTATCGTGGTTAGCTTCAATCATTACAAGATCCGCGCCAGCAGAAATCTCAATAAGGCTATTATCACACCGCCCCGTATCCGTAATATAAACAAGGGATTTATTATCCGTGGCTATGCGGTAGCCCACGGTAAAAGCGTCATGAGGGGTGAAAAATGGGGTAATTGTGAAATCCCCCGTCTTAAAACCGTTGAAATTGGTGAATTGTGCCATGTTTTTGAGTTTTTTATCAAAAAATCGACAAGTTCCTCTTAAGATTTTTTCGTGGGAATAAAGGGGGATTCCGAAAGAGTCGCTTAATTGTTCACAAGAATAAATGTGATCCGAATGTTCGTGGGTTATAAGCGCGAAATCAATTTCATTAAGGGAAAACCCCACGGATAAAAGCCGTTCTTTTAAAACCCTAAGCGGAATACCGCAATCTATTAAAAACGCTTTACCGCCGTGCGATATAAGTGTCGCGTTTCCTTTGCTA
>WQYD01000008.1 GCA_009781445.1 Bacillota bacterium
GGGTAAGTGCTAAGTACGCTAAGGACGCCACGCTTTATAAACTTGGCTATCTTCTGAATGACGCTAAATTTATAGGTGAGGACTTTGCCGAAAGGTTTAACGAAAATTCTTTAACAGTGGTTAAAGGCGCGAAGATTGAACCCTTTATAGCAAACCAACCTGAAAACACCGCAATGCAGTTCATGCGCATGGCTTATTACAAAAAAGCAAAAGACGGGGTTTACTATGAGATTGTGGCGTTGAAAGATAGCTTTAATAAAAACGCATGAAGCGTTTTTATTAAGGGCATAGGTTATAGGGCATAGGGCATAGGGGTGGATTCTAAATCTCATTATTAGTTAATTGATCCTTCATTGTGCGCTGTGCGCTGTGCGTTGTGCGCTGAAAAATAATTCCTTCACTGTGCGTTGTGCGCTGTGCGCTGAAATATCGCCCCAAAAGTAAATTAATGGTAAATCTTTCCATGCAGTTATCCCCAATGTGTGCATTGCTTGGCTTTTGTAAGTATTTTCCTTATAGGTTTTGTGTTTATTTTGAAAAAACTATTGTAATTTATTTATACGCACGCTATAATATATAATATGCGCTCGTAAGGCGGTAGTGTAAAATGCACTGCCTTAGGCTTACAGCGTGAGTTATTACTGTATACCCGCTAAGGAGTAAAAGATGGCAGAATTTGATTTGGAACAGAGAACCGCCCGCGCCGAAGAGGCTAATATAAATTTTGAGGCGGATTCAATGATTAACCTATCCCGTTCCAAAATAACTTACATATGCGAGCTTTGTGGCTTTATTAACGGCATTGATTCCACGCGTTGCACAAATTGCGGAAAGCCCCGCCCGCGTAGCGAATATGTTAATGCCCTTAAAAAGCTTAAGGTTTCTTTCGGCGCGAAAGAAAACCCAGAGGCATTTAAAAAATCTCTTTTTGCTTCCCCTGCCCCCGTTCCCGTTGTGTTTGAAAGAAAGGTTGAAGAAACGGCTTTTGAGGAAGAACCGGTAGAAGAAGTGGTAGAAGTTAAGGAAGAAATTAAGGAAGAAGTAAAGCAAGAAGCAAGCCCTTATCCTTATCCTTACCCCCCAATGTCTTACCCTATAAATTTCCAAATAAACAGCGGTCAGCAACAATCAATGATTCAGCCGTTTATTATCGTGCCTTATGTTAACCCAAGCCAACCCCTTTATCAGTACGATCCTGCAAAACTTTACCGCTATGAACCAAACGCAGGCACGGCAGGCGGTACGGCAAATTTAAACCCTAATAAAATTTACCGCTTTGTGCCGGACAGTGCGCCTCAAGCAGTGGCAAATGACTTTAATGAAGAAATGCCTTTGCCGATTTCACCGCTTGAATCTTTTGGCGAAGAACAAGCAAGTTTTTTTGAAACAGAGGCTTTCAGCCCCGCTGTTACGGAAGAAGATTTTCAGGTTGAAGAAGAAGCGGTAGCACCCAAGCGCGGATATTACAGCGAGGCAGACGGCGAACCGCGTAAAAAGAAAAGGAAGGGCGGTAACTAATTATGTTTGGCAGAAAGAAAAGAAAACAAGAAGAGGCACAAGCAATAGAGAGGGCGCAAAAGTCCGCTTTGGCGCAACAGCAAATGCAGACGCAAGCACAGCAACGCAAAGCGCAATCCCAAGTGCCGAGGATTGAATTTAAAATAATGAACAACTGTTACCCCATACCCGTGGCACGCCCCGCTGATTTCATTCAGCTTACGCCTGCCGTTCAACCCTTGCCCGTTGTGCCGTATCATTCCGATGAGGCGGTGAGTTATAATGATCCGTATGCAGGACAAGGGTATTATGACGAAATGCAATATTGATTAGCGCACAACGCACAGCGCACAGCGCACAATGATAGATTCTAAATATCATTATTAGTTAATTAATCCATAAATTCGTACTTCGTACCTAAATAAATAATTCCACCATTGTGCGCTGTGCATTGTGCGCTGTGCGCTGAAAAATACAAACACCCAAGGTAGCAAATGCAATTTGATAAGAAAACAAACTCATTCATTCCCTCGCAAAGAGAATTAAACACGCCGTATATGCAGGCGCTTGTTTCGGCACGCAAAGCACGCCCTTCAAGCGAACCTTTGAATCAAAATGATAATGGGGCAGATATGCGCGGGCAGGGCATAAATCCCGCTTACACTTCGTCTTATGATTTCGCGTCCTCTTACGGTTCGGATTCCGCAGGTGCTTACAGCGGACTTCATGCCTCAAGCGATTTCGCCCAAGAAGGTGGCAAAAAAGGCAAGAAAGCTAAGGCTGATAAATCTTTGGCTATAAGTTCTTCAAAGCGCACCGTTGTGGTAATTATAATCGCAGTTCTTCTTCTTGCGCTTGTGGCAGTGTTTGCAATGGATTTCGCTATGGACGAACCAATGCTTGGAATCTTTAAATATGAATTTGGGGAAGAACTCGCTACAATAACAGGCATAGAAGATCCAATTATAATCGGTGCAGAAGATCCTATTCTTGGAATTATAGATAATTTCAGAGGAATGGAAGAAGAACCTATACTTGGGGGCGAGGAAAGATTTTTCTCACGCTATGCCCAAAGCATAATGGATAACGAAGACGCAGAGTTTATGGATACGCTTAATGTTTATATGCTTCCTTCCGCATTGCTTCTTTTATTCTTAACCGCGATTGTGGGGCTTGTGAAAGCGTTTATCGCAATCTTTGGCAAGAAAACGCGTGGCTTTAAACTTTTATTCCTATTGCTTCTTATATTTGCAATAATATCCGCTGTGGGTATGTACCTTGTTGCAGGTTACGGAATGGAAGATAATGTGGATATTATGGACTTCTTAACAGGCGCAGAAGATACGCTTTCACTCGCAATGGGCGCGTACGCGATTATCGCAATTCCGATTGTGGGGCTGATTCTTTCTTTCTTTGCAAGCAGAAAGGGTGAAAGGCGCGTAAAGAAAGGGCAAGAAACGCTTGCAGATATGCCGTACGAAGGCGAACAATACTAAGAGAACACCAAAAATGGTTAATAATAATAATCAAAACTTAAACGGGCAACAAGGGCAAGGGCAGGTAAGAATGATGCCCCCCAGCCAAAACACGCGCGCGCCACGCAGAAGTAGCGGTGCGCCTTCGCCCGTGCGCCAAGGTGCGCCCCAAGGCTATCCGCCACAGCAAAGAATGCCCATGCCCATGCAACCCATGGCGGTTCAAAGCGTGGCAAGCCAAGAAGTGCTTGACGAATTGCGCTATCTAAGAGAAGTGCAAACCGCACAGCTTCAAGAAATGCAAACATGGGATTTCGCAAGAAAGAACGGCGAATTCCCCGCATATGAAGATCCTTATCAATATTATCAAGACGATCCCACCCAAGGCATGAGTAAAAAGGAAATGAAAAAACTTGAGAAGATTAAGAGAAAGGAAAAGGATTACTTTTATGTAATGCGCAAACTTCCTTGCTTCCTTATATTCTTAATGTGTTTGGTGGTTTTCGTTGTGTCGTCCGCAGGGGTTATTAACAGCTTTGTGGAACTTCCCGAAATGGTTTCACAGTTCACCGCAATAACCGCAAACAGAGATATCACCTCACTTGAAGCAAGAGAGGCTTTTGCGGAAGATAGCGAAGAAGAGGATGAAAGCGAATATATAGACAAATCCGTGTACTTAAGCGCAGGGGATATGTTCCTTCTTTCGCTTAATGATTTCGTGGCAATGTCATTCTTAAGTGAAGAAAAACTTCAGGCGCACGCTTCATATATTGAAATGCTTGAAAAGGCTTCTGAGGAACTTGATTCCGAAATGGCGGTTATGATAAGAAGTTTCGCGCCTCTTGCGCTTGCGCTAAGCATGATTGCTTCACTAATCGCAATGTTCACAAGCCTGTTCGGGGTTTTCGGCAAAAGGATTTATAAAGGATTCTTCTTTGTTGCGCTTTTAATGATTATAAGCGTGAGCGGATTGTTCCTTTCGGGACTGATAGACGCTAACCTATATAATTATGAATGGCAAAAAGAAATGGGGCTTATTGAGGTTGAGGGCGTAGATCCTGAGGACGATGCTGAAAACACAAGGATTGTCCTAATGTCTGAGGAAGACGAGGACGAAGAAACAGAGGTTGTACTCGTTACAAGCCTGCTTTCGTTTGACGGATTGATGAACTTCATAATGGACGGGGCATTCTTCTCACCCGCGGAAACGGAAGAAGATGTGGAAAGCACCGCGCCCAAATTCGGGGCTGGTTTCGGGTTTTTTGCGCTTGCGGGGGGTGCTGTTGTTGTGCTAATCCTGTCCTTATTCGCAAAGAAACGCGTACCGTACAGCGTGTTTGACAGGTAATTATATATTATAGATTATAGATAAAGCGCGCGAGATAACGCAAAATAGGATTAAAGGTAAAAAATATGGGTAAGAAAAAAGAACTTGAAAGAATGCGCCTTGAAAACGAACGCCTTTTAATGGCGCTTGAGGCAAACACTGCAAGAGCGCAGGAAAATGCGCCCAATGCGTCAAGCAATACGGCAAAAGCCCAAGGCGCAAAGAAGCCGTTTAGCGCGTCTTTTAAAATTATGAATAACAATAGCCCCGTACCCGTGGCAAAGCCTGCGGACTTTATTCAGCTTACACCAATAGTGCAACCCTTGCCGATAGTTCCTTACAGCACACAGGAACAACCGCTTGCACAATATGTGTATGATGACGAAAATTACTATCAATAGCGCACAATGCACAGCGCACAGTGAAAGGATTCTAAATATCATTATATATTAAATCCATAATTCTTAATTCTGAATTCTGAATTCTGAATTAAACCGATAAACCGTTGCCACAGCTACCAAAAAGCGCATAAGGAGCAGAATATGAAAAAAGATAAAAGAGAGAATTATAATCCTAATTATGATAATAGGGAAGAAGAATTCTTTTATAATGAAAATCAAGAGAACGAATTTGCGAGGGCGCAGTACGAAGCACCCCCCCAACCGTTTTATCCTGCCCAGCCCGCGCCTGTTTTCCTTGGTGCGTTGCCAAATATGGGGGGGCAGTATTATATGACGGACGCTAACGGCAACCCCGTGGAAGTCCGCCTTGCACCACAGCCCTGCGCAGGGCCTGTGCCGATTGCAACCCCGCACGCAAATGTGCAACTTACGCCTATAATTTCACCTGTAGCGTTTGTACCTTACTCAACCCAAAACCAACCTCTTTACACTTTTGATGACGAAGACTAAAAAAGTGATAAAGCAAAGCGGAGGAACTATATATAATGAATAACCAGCAAAATCAATCCGGCAAATGGGTACCTGTAGACGAAGCCTCTTTAGGCTTTGATATCAGATCACAATTAAACGGCGAAAAAAAGATTGTAACAGGGCCAGACGGTCACCAATACTGCGTGGGCGGTGCGCCTGAAATGTCCTCAATTCCCTCAAATGCATTCAATGCAGTGCCTACCCCTTCGCAAATAATCCAAATGCCCCCTATAATTCAGCCGATTGCGCTTGTTCCTTACACTTCGCAAAATCAGCCCTTACTTCAGTACGGCGCACCCACGGCTTCCGCCCCTCAGCAACCTCAGCAAAGCGCGCATGGTTACGGCGCACAGCAGGGTGGCGCGCGTGCGCACGCTAATTGTAATGAAGAAGATAACTGCCTTGACGGTTTGGAATATGTGGGCGAATACCAAAAAGTTTCTTACCCCAAAGCAAAAGCTAAAGCACAAAAAAGCGGAAAAAGCGGTGTGATTAGCCTAATGGGCATAGTTGTTGCGCTTGTGGCAATTTTAATTCTTGTGTTCATGCCCTCATTCTCAGTGCTTAATTCAATTGAATTAAACGCAGTGGATTCCGCAGTGGCACTTCTTGACATGGATATGGAAGATAGTGACGGCGCAATTTATAGCGAGGCATTTCTTGACGCGGATAATGACGATATCATGCTTTATTACGCAGTGCCTGCACTTGTTATTCTAATAACCGTGCTTTTCCTTGCACTATTTATCAAGTTTATCATTAAACTTGCCACCAAAAAGCCCGCAGGCGGTTTCAGCGTGGTTGCGCTTATCACAATAATCCTGTGCTTAGCACTTGCAGTTGTTATGATGCTTTTACCCAGCAATGCCGATGTTGATTTCGCAGAGTTCCTAAAAGGCGATGCCTTATTCGCAATAGAAGCAGGGCTATATGCCTCTCTTGGGCTTAGCATTGTGTTGTTTGTTCTTCCGTTTTTTGCAGAAAAAAAGGAAAAAACCGCGAAAGTCAAAAAGTAATCCGCATTTAGGAAACAATATATATAAAGGTGCAAAATGACAATAAATAAAGTTAAATCCGCCATTGCAGAACAGCTTGGAATAAGCGAAAGCACTATCAGCGAAAGCACAAATATCCTCACGGATTTAAATGCAGATTCGTTGGACATTGTGCAAATGATTATGGTGCTTGAAACTGAGTTTAACATAATGTTTGAAGACGAAGATTTTAGCGCGGTTAAAACCGTTGCCGATATAGTATCTTTTATTGATTCTAAGAAAAATTAGGAATTCAGATTTCTTAATTGTCTTTTAAATAATACATAAAAACAATTGACACGGGGAATAACCTGTGGTATCCTTGAAAAGCACTCTCTCAGAGGGTGTTATTTTTTGACGCATATTCCTCGTAAAAGGAGAAGGGTAATGAGAGATAAAATTACATTAGCTTGCCTTGAATGCAAGCAAAGGAATTACGATTCCAAAAAGAGTAAAAAGAACACGCCTGATAGGGTTGAGCTTAAAAAGTATTGCAGATTCTGCAAAAAGCACACAGCGCACAAGGAAACTAAGTAAGCATGGGTAAAGATAATTTAAATCTTAAACTGCAAGAAAACCCCGTTCCCGTTACCGCGCCCCCTGCAAATGCAGATAACCAACAGCGCGCGAACAAGGGCGGTGCTAAAAAGAAAGGCCAGCAAAAAAATGCTAAGCCCAATATTTGGCAAAGGTTTATAAAATTTTGCAAGGAAATAATTTCGGAATTAAAGAAGGTTGATTGGCCACCGCTTAAGCAAACCAAAAATAACCACGGCGTTATCATGAACACCTCTATTGTTTTGGTGGTTGTGGCTTTCTTCTTAGTTCTCATTACAGGAATAGACCTTGGTTTATCCGCACTTCTAAGGCTAATTACGGCAACTTAAAAGGATTTAAGGCGCATGGAATTTAATGAAAATATAAAATGGTATGTGATACATACTTACGCTTCTTACGAAACCATGGTTAAGAACAACTTGGAGAAAATGATTGAAAACAGCAATCTTCAAGAGTTTATCTATGAGATTTCAATCCCCACGCAGGACGAAATCGTGGAAAAAGACGGCAAGCGCAAGGTTGTTGAAAGAAAGAAAATCCCCGGATATGTGTTTATCAAAATGGTTTACACCGATCATGTGTGGTATATGATTACCAAAACAAGAGGGGTAACAGGCTTCGTTGGCCCTCAAGGAAGGCCTTTGGCACTCACACCCGAAGAAGTTAAGAGAATGGGGCTTGAAAAGGTGGACATTCAAGATATTGATATTAAGGTTGGGGACAATATTAGGATCGTATCAGGCGCACTTGACACTTTCCTTGCCACAGTAGACGAAGTTCACAAGGATAAGCAAAAAGTTAAAGCCCTTGTGCAAATGTTTGGCAGGCAAACCCCTGTTGAGCTTGACTTCGCACAAATTGAAAAGTTATAAAAAGGGGAGAAATTTGCAAATATTTCATGCAGATTTCGTTTGAACCCGATAGTCAAGGAGGTTATTGACTATGGCAAAAAAGATTAACGCTATCGTTAAAATTCAGCTACCCGCGGGTAAAGCTACCCCCGGACCGCCTGTTGGGCCCGCTTTGGGCGCGCACGGCATCAACATTCCCGGCTTCACAAAGGAATTTAATGAAAAGACGGCAGGTACCCCTGGGTTAACAATCCCCGTGGTTGTAACCATTTATTCTGACCGTACATTCACATTTATCCTTAAAACACCGCCCGCGGCAGTGCTTATTAAGCAAAAGTGCGCCATTAAAGCAGGCAGTGCAAAGCCCAACCGTGATAAGGTTTCCAAAATAAGCAAAGCGCAAGTGGAAGAAATTGCAAAGCAAAAAATGGAAGATCTTAATGCGTCCACTCTTGACGCCGCAATAAGCATGGTTAAAGGCACAGCGCGCAGTATGGGCGTTACCGTGGAAGAATAGGGGGGAATGAGAAATGAAAAGAAGTAAAAAATATACCGATTCATTAAAGACATACGATAAAGCTAAGCAATACGACATTGCCGAGGCAATCAAACTTTCAATAGACACAGCTAAAGCTAAATTTGACGAAACTATTGAGCTTTCCGTTAAACTTGGCGTAGATCCCCGCCATGCGGATCAGCAGGTTCGTGGCGTGGTTGTTCTTCCTCACGGAACAGGCAAAAAAATGCGCGTTTTAGCCCTCACCAAAGGTGTAAAGGCAGACGAAGCGCAATCCGCAGGCGCAGACTTCGTGGGCGCGGAAGATATGGTTGCCAAAATTCAAGGCGGTTGGTTTGATTTTGACGCTTGCGTAACCACACCCGACATGATGGGCTTAGTGGGCAAACTTGGTAAACTTTTAGGGCCTAAGGGCTTAATGCCTAACCCCAAAAGCGGTACTGTTACCACGGATATCGCAAGGGCAATAAACGAAATTAAATCGGGTAAAGTTGAATATAGGGTTGATAAAACCGCTATCGTTCATGTGCCTATCGGCAAAAAATCTTTCGGCGAAGAAAAACTTATTGATAACTTTAACGCACTTATGGAAGCAGTTGTTAAAGCTAAACCGTCCGCCGCAAAGGGAACATACCTAAAAAGTATTGCTTTGGCTTCAACCATGGGGCCTGGTATTAAGGTTTCATACAAGCAAGGGTAACAACGGCTGATAAGCTTCGTGATGCTTTGTCAAACTTCACAATTTGCGCAGTCGTTTACGATTAGTAAAGTCCTTTGCAAATTGTTCGCTTTCCGCGCCTGACTTGCTTCTGAGCCGTTTAGTAAAACGGAAATCAGATAGAAAAGACTTTACAAAAAACAACACCAATAATTCTGAATTCATAATTCTGAATTCTGAATTCTTTTAAGACAGCTTGTGTTCGTTAGAACTTAAAACTGCAAGCCGAGAAGAAATAAACAAAGGTAATTTTACCCCGTTTCTTCTCGCATGAAACGGGGTTTTATTATAGAAGGAGGTAAATTATGCCATCAAAACAAATACTTGAAATTAAAAAACAAGAAGTTAAGGAAATCAAGAAAAGCATTGAAGGGGCTTCGTCTTTCATTATTATTGATTATAAAGGCTTAACGGTAGAACAGGATACACAGCTAAGGAACGAATTCCGCAAAGCAGGTGTTAAGTACCAAGTGCTTAAGAACAGGCTTGTGAAAATCGCGCTTAACGAAATGGGCAAAACCGAATTTGACGAATATCTTAACGGAACTTCGTCTGTAGCGTTCGGCAGTCAAGATATTTCCGCACCCGCAAGAATCGCACTTCAAAAGGCCACTGAGTTTAAGAAAATGAAGTTAAAATGTGGCTTTGCAGACGGAACTTTCCTTAATGAAGCAGGCTGTAAAGAACTTGCAACTCTTCCGTCTAAGGAAATACTTATTGCAAAATTGCTTTATGTGTTGCAAGCGCCTATATCAAAACTTGCTATGGCGCTCAAAGCCGTTTCCGAAAAGTAGTAGCTGAAGTGCGGTAAACCGCATTGATGCTTTGTCAAGCTTCACAATTTGCGCAGTCGTTTACGATTAGTAAAGTCCTTTGCAAATTGTTCGCTTTCCTCGCCTGAACGCGATTTATCGCACTTCAAGCACAGATTGAAAGGTTGTTTCATTGCCCGAACGCCACTTAAGCGCACAGCAGAAACGGATAATATAGGCAAAAGACTCACCAAAACAAAACAAATAAACCAAAATCAAACAAAATAATAATTAAAAATAAAGGAATTACAAAAAATGGATATTAAAAAATTTATAGAAGATATTAAAAAACTTACAGTTCTT
Organism: Bacillota bacterium; assembly: GCA_009781445.1. Lineage (GTDB taxonomy): Bacteria > Bacillota > Clostridia > Christensenellales > DTU072 > WQYD01. The sequence continues at coordinate 10,025 of WQYD01000008.1, forward strand.
CAGCTTAACGAATTAGTTAAAGCTATTGAAGAAGAATTTGGCGTAACAGCGGCGGCACCCATGGCAATGGGCGGTGGCGTAGCAACGGCAGAAGCAGCACCCGTGGAAGAAAAGACTGAATTTGATGTTATTCTTAAGAGTGCAGGCGCAAACAAAATCGGCGTTATTAAGGCAGTTCGTGAGGCTATCCCCGGTTTAGGTCTTGTGGAAGCCAAAACTATGGTTGAAAGCGCACCTAAGGCAATAAAGGAAGCTATCTCTAAGGAAGCCGCAGAACAAGTAGCTGCTAAGCTGAAAGAAGCCGGTGCCGAAGTTGAAATCAAATAATAACGGCTGATAAGCATCGCAATACATTGTCAAGCGCAGGTTTTTGTCGGGTCATGTACGGTTAAGTACATTCCCCTCTAAAAACCTGCGCTTTTCGCGTCTTGCTTGCTTCTGAGCCGTTATTAAGGCTTGATCCTTGTCTTGCACTTTGTTCTGAACATAGTATCCGAAATCAAGAGAGAAGTCGCCGTGCAAAGGCGTTCTTTGTTATAAAGGCATTCCGCGTCACAAGTTACTGTGCTTGGGGCATCGGCAAGAAATTCTTCACTTGCTTCAAGTTCTGCAAAAGTTTGTTCAAGCGCACCGCCTGCGCGCTTCATTTTTGTGCCACATTTGGCACTGTCTGTAACCCCTATTATACCTGCGTTGCAATGATCCTTTAAGTTGTGTTGGCAGTTAATTGTGGTGCATTTTAGTTGGTTCATGTAACCTCTCAATTAGTTATAGTATGGCAAAAGCGCACCAAGGTATACGGTGAAATTTTTTTGAGTTCGCTTTTAAGGTGATAAATGCTAAAAAGATATGTTATCATATAGCTATGAAAGTTATTTTATTAAAAGATATTCAAGGGCATGGCAAAAGAGGGGCTATCGTTGAAGTCAATGACGGCTACGCACGGAACTTTTTGATTCCAAAGAAATTTGCGGTTGAGGCAACGAAATCACTGCTAAATGAGTACAACGCGAAGTTGGAAAAAGAGAAGAAACTTATGGAAGAAGAAAAGGCGCGTGCGCTTGAAACCGCAAACCTAATCAGCGGTAAAACCGTGGATGTTAAGGTTAAATGCGGGGACGGCAAACTATATGGCAGTGTAACCAATCAAGATATTGCCAACGCGTTTAAAGAACTTGGCTTTGAGGTGGATAAAAAGAAAATCACCGTTAAAGATAGCATTAAAGCATTAGGGCTATATGACGCCGAAGTTTGGGTTTATAAAGAAACGCTTGCGAAGTTTAAAATCAATGTGGTGAAAGAGTGATTTGAGGGCATAGGGCATAGGGCATAGGGCATAGGGGTGGAATCTAAATATCATTATTAAGTAATGACGACTTACGATTTACGACTTACGAATGATGGATTGTATTTTTAATGATATTTAGAATCCACCATGTTTCATGTTTATCGTTTCTCGTTTCACTTTTAATAATAATATTTAGAATCCACCATTGTGCGCTGTGCGCTGTGCGCTGAATAATGCTTTACGCATTATTCTAAACTCTCGCACTCGGATTCGCGTCAAGGCTTAAATCTGCGGGCTTTGCGCCGATTTGGATTTCCTCGTGGGCGCAAACGCCTATCATTGCGCCGTTATCTGTGCAGAGGTGTTTTGGGGGAAGAAGCAGGGTTAAGCCTGCTTTTTTGCATTCGGCGGAAAGCAAATCTCTTAAGTATCCGTTTGCGCCCACCCCGCCTGCAAGCGTTACAGTGCTAATATTGCTGTTTTTTGCACCTTGAACGGTGTTTTTTGTTAAAATTTCGCACACTTCGCTTTGGAAAGAACTTGCAAGGTTTGCTTTGTTTACCACGCCACCGCCTCGTTCAATTTTGGTAACTAAGTTTATTACGGCGGTTTTTATACCGCTGAATGAAAAATTAAGGTGATTTTCGTTTTTAAAAGCACGCGGTAAAACATAATCAGGCGAACCAAACTTGGCAAGTTTTTCAATTTCGGGCCCCCCTGGGTAGGGCAATCCCAACACCCTCGCCACCTTGTCAAAGGCTTCGCCTGCCGAATCGTCCACAGTTTCACCAAGAATTTCTATATCGTTTAATGCGTTCACTTTTAAAATTTGCGTATGCCCACCGCTTGCCAAAAGGGTTATAAAAGGCGGTTTTAAATCCTTATTTGCAATATAATTTGCTGAGATATGCCCCTTAAGGTGATTTACCGCGTAAAGAGGAATGTTTAATGCGTAAGCAAGCCCCTTTGCGTAAGAAACGCCCACCAAAAGCGCGCCGAGTAACCCCGCGCCGTAAGTTACGGCTATGGCGGAAATATCTTTAAAATCTAATCCCGCCTCTTTTAGTGCCGTGCGCGTTACGGCGTCTATGGCAAGCGTATGTTCGCGCGAGGCAATTTCAGGCACAACACCGCCGTACTTTTTGTGGATTTCCGTTTGGGAATTTATCACACTTGACAGCACAACGCGCCCCTCGGTTACCGCCACGGCTGTTTCGTCACAACTTGTTTCAATAGATAGAATTTTCATTTTAGTTTCCCTCGGGTTGGTATTCTTTAGAGTGGCTTTTACTATATTTCGCGGATTTTGCTTGCGTGCCGTGCAAAAGCAAGCACCAAAACTAAGCTTGCGCCGTTATTTAATAAAACGCGACTGCATTCGTTTATAGTCGCCGTGGTGGTTACGACATCGTCAATGAGAAGCACCGTTTTGCTTTCAATCAGTTCTTTAGGTGAATCGGGATTTATCAAAAAAGAATCCTTAATATTTTCGGTTCTTTGTAAGCGCGAAAGCCGTTTTTGTTCTGCTTTCGCGTGGTTAATTTTAATAAGAGGTTCAATTAACGGAAGATTTATAAGGGGCGCAAGGGCTTTTGCGATTAGTTCCATATGGTTAAATCCGCGTGCTAAAACCGCCTTTTTGGACGCAGGCACGAAGGCTAAAATATCAGCGTTAACCGATTGCGCATTAAAATGCAAGGCAAGGTATTTCGCAATGTAATCACTTAAATAAGTTTCGCCGTCCTTATAATTTAAAACCATTTGCTTAACCGCACCGCTATAATAAAAAGGGGCGTAAAGTTTATCAAAGCAGGGAACGCGGGAAGCGCAATTTGCGCAAACTTTTTTGGAAATTACGCGCATATCAAGGCAAACCGTGCATCGTTCTTCGCGGATATACGGCAGGGATTTAAGGCACTTCAAGCAAAGGGATTCTTCCCTTAAGTTTTCTGTTCCTATTTCGCTTTTACAGCTAAGGCACACCAATCCGCTTGGATAAATGAGGCTTGCTAACTGGTTAAAAGCCCTGCCTTTTTTTGATTCAACCATATAAATTCCTTAAGCAGTGTAAACCGCCTTGCCACAAAATCGTTTTTAACCATTCGCGATATTATGCTTAACGGCCCCACTATTACCACCACGCTTTTTGCCCTCGTTACCGCGGTGTAAAGAAGATTCCTGCTTGCAAGCATATAAGAACTGCTTGAAAGCGCAATGATAACCGCACTAAATTCCGAACCTTGGCTTTTGTGAACGCTTACCGCGTAAGCCAAAATTAGTTCCTTTTTATCCTCTCTTTCATAATCGGCAATCCTGCCGTCCTCAAATTCCACGGTGATAATTCCGTTATAAATTTTAATAATATATCCTATATCGCCGTTAAAAACCCCTTCGCCTTCTTCCATATAACCCACATTTCTTTTCCACTTTAAGTTATAGTTATTTTGGGTGTGCATAACCTTATCGCCGTGCCTGAACACAATGTTATTAACAATGGTTTCTTCACCCGCAGGGTTAAGTGCTTTTTGAAGTTCAGAGTTAAGATTTTCAACCCCTGCGATTCCTTTTTTGGTGGGTGCAAGCACCTGAATTTGGCTTTTTGGTATCCCAAACTTGGCAGTTATGCGGTTTGCCACCAATGATACGGTTGAAGCCAAAATATCCTTTGGTTCTTCCTTATTATCCACAAAAAAGTCAAGAGAAGAATTATCAATCACAGGCATTTCGCCACGGTTTATGCGGTGTGCGTTACTCACAATTAAGCTGTTAACGCATTGGCGATAAATCTCTGTTAGGCTTATAACTGGCATAACACCGCTTTCAATTATATCGGATAAAATGTTTCCTGCGGACACTGAGGGAAGCTGATCTTTATCCCCCACGATAATAAGCCTTGCACCGCTTGGTATTGCTTTTAAAAGCGCGTTAAACACGAAAACATCTGCCATAGAAATTTCGTCTGCGATAATAATATCTGCGTCAAGCGGATTTAGTTCGTTATGAAAAAAGAATATCTTGCCGTTTTCATATTTCATTTTCAAAAGGCGGTGAACGGTTTTTGCTTCTGCGCCTGTGGCTTCGGAAAGCCGTTTTGAAGCCCTGCCCGTGGGCGCGCACAAAGCGGTTACTTTGCCCCTGTTATTTAAAAGTTCAAGAATGCACTTTATTATTGTGGTTTTGCCTGTACCCGGCCCGCCCGTTACCACCATTGCGCCAGACGAAACGGCAGTTTCCACCGCAACGCGTTGCATGGCGTGAAGTTTTATGCGGTTACCGCTTTCGTAAGCGTTTATCTCATTTGCCACATTGATATCAAGGGCATCTGCGGTGCTTGCAATTCGGATTAGCTTTGCGGAAATTGCGTTTTCTGTGTTTGAAAGTAAACTTAGGGCAATAACCTCAATTTCGCATTCTTCGCCGAAGTCTTGCTTGTTTTTAATAGAAAAGGTGGCAATTTTCCTATTTTTAAGCATAATATCAAGCGAACGGATAACAGTTTCGTTGCTGTCAAGCGAAAGAAGTTTAATTGTTTCCGATATAAGCGTTTCGCGCGGTAAGCAGGTATGCCCCTCACCGCACGCGCTTTGCAAAAGGTAAGAAATGCCTGCCATGGTTCTAAAATCACTGCTTAAATCCACGCCAAGTTTCACGGCAATTTTATCTGCGGTTAAAAAGCCCATTCCGTCTATATCGTCCACAATCCTGTAAGGATTTTCCTTGATAAGCGAAACGGAATCGTCTTTATACTGATTATAAATCTTAAAGGATTGTTGAAGGGTTACACCGTGCTTTTGCAAGAACATTACCGTTTTTTGAAAATCACGGCGCGCCTGATAGCTTTCGCCGATTTCATGCGCAAGGGCGCGCCCGATAAGGGGTGCTTCGGAAAGGCGAAGCGGATTCTTATCCATAATTTCAAGGGTTTTTAATCCGAACTTGTTCACAATGGAACGCGCCTTCATTTCGCCCACACCGCGGAAAAGCCCGCTACACAAAAATTTTACAAGGCTTTCAGTATCCGTTGGCGAATGAAAGCTAACGCTTGCCACCTCAAATTGCTTGCCGTACTTATTGCTTTCCTTAAATTCCCCCTCAAGCGTTAACGATTCACCTTGCCTGATATCAGGAAAAATACCGTAAGCAGTTATTTCCATGCCTTGGTATCTAAAATCAATAACGGTGTAACCGTTATCCTCATTTCGGAAAACTATGTTTTCAACAGTGCCGTTAAAAGTCATTTTTTTGTTAGGTTGCAGGATACAGGGAGCAGGTTGCAGGGGCGGAATTATCTATTTAGGTACAAAGTACAAAATACGGATTATGGATTAGCTAACTAATAATGATATTTAGATTCCAACCCTGCATCCTGCATCCTGCAACCTGCATCCTCAATAACAATATTTAGTTAAAAAGTTTCTTCAATTCGCTTACTTTATCCGTCTTTTCCCACGGGAAATCGGGGTTGCCGAAATGCCCGTAGTTAGAAGTTTTGGAATAAATGGGGGTTCTCAAATTGAGGGTTTTAATTATTGAAGCAGGGCGGAAATCAAAAACCGTTTTTATCTTTTCGGCAATAATCTCGTCATTTACTATGCCTGTGCCGAATGTGTTTACGCAAACGGATACTGGTTGCGCCTTGCCTATCGCGTAAGCCACTTGCAATTCGCACCTTTCGGCAAGCCCTGCGGACACGATATTTTTGGCAACATAGCGCGCATAATAGGTGGCACTTCTATCCACTTTCGTGGGATCTTTTCCGCTGAATGAACCGCCACCGTGGGGCGCATAACCGCCGTAAGTGTCCACTATAATTTTTCTTCCTGTGAGTCCGCTATCGCCCATAGGCCCGCCAAGCACGAATCTGCCTGTGGGATTTATGTAAACCTTGGTGTTCTTATCCACAAGTTCTTTGGGCAAAACTTCGTTAATTATGTGCTTTAAAATATCTTTTCTTAATTTTTCAATATCAACGGTGTCGCTATGTTGGGTGGAAACCACAACCGCGTCCACACGCGTTGCCTTGTTATTCTCATATTCAAGCGTAACTTGCGCTTTGCCGTCTGGGCGCAAATAGGGCAGTGTGCCTGCTTTGCGAACTTCGGCAAGCCTTTTAGTTAAAGCGTGGGCAAGAGTTATCGCAAGGGGCATAAGTTCCTTTGTTTCATTTGAAGCGTAGCCGAACATTAAGCCTTGATCGCCTGCGCCGTAAAGATCAAATTCGTCCCCACCGCCTTTATGTTCAAGGCTATTGCTGACGCCCATGCTGATATCGGGGGACTGTTCGTCAATAGCCACAAGCACGGCGCAAGAACGGTAATCAAAGCCGTACTCAGGCTTATCGTAACCCACTTCCTTAATTGCGCGCCTCGCAACTTCCGCCATATCCACATATTGTTCTGTGGTGATTTCACCCATAACAAGCACCATGCCCGTGGTGCAACAAACCTCGCAGGCAACGCGACTATTGGGATCGCCTTTCAAAATCTCGTCAAGAATAGAATCTGCAATCTTATCGCAAAGTTTATCGGGATGCCCCTCGGTTACGCTTTCTGAAGTAAATAGTTTTTTCATAATATTTTTATTATAGCAAAAATATAAAAACGGCGCAAGCGGGTATGAGGTGGCAAACAAGTTTCCCCATGAAGTGTTGCGTTGAGAGCGGTTTGTTGATTTATAAAAACATAGCCATGTAAAGCGGATATGTTATTATATTATCCGCTGTTCCGATATTGCCGTTTGTGAGCTTTATGCCAAAAAGTCCTTCATTTTCTGCCATTGCCGTTTTGAGTGAGCTTGCCCTTCCTCTGCCTGCTTTAACCTCAATGCCTGTTACTTTGCCCTCAACTCTAACCACGAAGTCAACCTCTAATCTATCAGTATCCGAATAATAGTAGAGTTCCTTACCTTGCCTAAAGAGCATTGAGGCGATTAGGTTTTCATAAATTGCGCCTTTACCTGTCCCCAACTTGTCGTCAATTATTTCCTTTTGAACGCCGTCCTCAAGCATTGCAACCAATAATCCGATATCATGCGAATATAGTTTAAAAAAGCCTGCTTTCACAAAACTCTTAAGCGGTGATTGTGGCAAAGATAAATTATCGCACATCAGCACAAGCCCAGCATCTTTTAGCCAATCAATACTGCTTTCAAATTTTCTTCCCGCACCGCCTTTTTCCACCACGCTATATTGAAACTTGGAATTTTCCTTTGCAAGTTGACGGGGCAGTGATAAATAGCAAGCCCTTGCTTTAACTTTATCCCTTGCCTCAGCATACTTTGCAATATCGTTTTCATAGTTCTGCAGTATTCCTTTTTGGGTTTTAAGTGCTTTATTAAAATCCGATGTACTCACGAACTCTCTAACAACCGCAGGCATACCGCCAATAACAATGTATTCACGCAGAAACCCCATTAGCTTTTTGTGCATTGCTTCGGGTATTTGTTTTTTCTCATCAAAGTAGCCTTTGACACCTTGAATTGCTTCATTGCTTACCCCGTTAGCCCAAAGAAACTCTTCAAAGTCCAGCGAGTGCATTGTTATTTCGTCCTCATAACCAGTGGGGTACGAAGGAACTTCTTTATACTTAACCCCAAGCAGTGAACCCGATGCGATAACATCAAACCTGCCATCTAAGCTAAAAAACTTTAACGCCGTTCTTGCTCTGGGGCAATGCTGAATTTCGTCAAGGAATATGAGCGTTTCACCGTCAATAAGTTTGGCGGTAGGAATATTAAGCAATATTTGCTTTTTTAGCGTATCAATATCAAGATCGCCGGCGAATATATCTTTAAGCGATTCGTTCTTGTCAAAATTCATGTGAATAAAGCTTTTATATTGGCTTTCACCAAACCGTTCCACAATAAATGTCTTACCAACCTGCCTTGCACCCTTGATAAGCAAGCAGTTTTTTGGGGCTTTTGTGTTTTTCCAGCCCAATAAAACCCTTTCCATTTTTCTTTTTAACATATTCGCGTTCCTTAATATAAAAGATAGTATGGCATTAAAACAGCCCCCTGTCAAGGGCTTTGCATATTTTAACGCACTTTTTTAGACTGCTTTGCATATTTTAACGCACTTTTTTAGACTGTTTTGCATATTTTAACGCAGTTTGTGCTGGCTTGATTGTGAAATGTGGGCAAATTTTCTCGGCTTTACATTATAAATTATATAGTTTTATTGATTTTATTCGGGCTTTAGGCTATCTGCTCATTTGCAAAATTACATAGTGTTCGGCAGTAATGGTTATGCATTCTCTATTTCCAACGCTTTAATGCGGATAAAAATTCCCTTATAAGAGGGCGTGCCTCGTCTTTGGTGAAAGAAGTGCCGTTCGCTTCATTCCATTCCTTAAGCCAGTTTAAGTTATGTTCTGCCATTTCGTCTATTGAAAAGCTATCCTTAAATTCGCCACCCTCAATGCAATAATGGCAATATTCAAAATTTGCGCCGTTGTCGGCATTTGCGCCAAGATCGGATAGGTTCATTAAAGGCATTCCGCAACTTTGGCAAAATCGCTGTTTTGTACCAAGCAGGGCATTGGCGTCAATTTTATATAAATCCGCTAACGCTTTAAGCGTTTCCAAAGACGGGGTAGTTTCCCCCCTTTCCCAACGCGACACCGCCTGCCGTGTAACGAACAGCTTTTCCGCAAGTTCGTCTTGCGTCAAACCGATTGCTTTGCGAATCTCAGCTATCTTTAAAGATAATTCCATAATATATAACCCCCTAAGTGAATTAGTGTAAAATTTTCATTAAGCAAATTATACTTCTTTTTAAGCAAAAAATCAAGCAACGGTTTGTTGCGCTGTATGGAATTTATCTATTTGTGCAACGGCTGTTGCACAAATTGAAATCGTTTAATTAGTTGCTTAAAGTATAGCATTTTGAAAGTTAAAAGTAAAATTTATTAAAATATTTTTAAAATAGTAGCCAATCATGCGGTTTGTTGCATGGTTTGGAATTTGATTGATATTTATTGGTCGCTGTGATAAAATCATGTTGCTACACATTTTAATAATCTGCTGTAGGTACGAATTTTGCCAATTCGTGCTTTCTTCGCCTATAGCAGGTAAAATGTGTAGCAACATAGAAGTAGCCGATTGGGTGCGCCCTTTCGGGGGCGCATTTTTGCATTAAGAGAGGAATTATAAAAAATATGAAAAAATTGACAAAAATTTTACTGCTATTAGCGGTTACACTTATGCTTTTTGCGTGTACGCCAGACGGCAACGGCTTTGAGGAACACGAATGCGCGCAACAGTCGCAAGAGGAACATGAATGTGCGCAACTACCGCAATATGAAAGGATTGAGTTAACGCTTGATAACTATTGGTATTACTTGGATGTGATGCAGAGTTCAGCGAGTACGGGTGCAAACCCTTATCAACTTGGTAGTGTTTTGAGGTGGCATTATCTAACCTTTTATGGGGCAATAGACAGGGAATATAGCCTTTATGAAAATGTTGTGATAACTTACAAGATAAATAAAGTCGGACAGGAAGAAACGCTTTATTTAAACATTGGCGGATACGGGGTTGCCAAAAACAGTGCCGATGCTACCCACCAAATAATTGCAGTTTCGGGAACTATAGAATTTAGAACCTAATGACGAAGTAAATAAATATATTTTTGCTAAAGCAAAAAGTGGATATAGTTTTTTATTAAATGATATTGGCTTTGCCAATGATATTAACCTGCGGTTAATGATATTTTTTGCTAAAGCAAAAAATGATATAAACTATCGGAAGTTAATTTCAAAAAGATTTTGAAATTTTGGAAAACTTCGCTTGCGCTTGCTTTCCTCGGCAATGCTTGCCGACTTCCTCGTTTGAATAACGCTTGTTGCAACCCTTGCAAGCAAGTTGCAACTTCGCATAATATAAAATTTTTCTTAGAACTTTATCCGCCACTGCGCCATTTGGCGCAATATCACTGGCGAAGCCAATATCATTACGCAGTAATATCACTTTTCCGCAGGAAAAATTTAGTTGAAAAGCCCCAAAATCTTTAGGATTTTGGGGCTTTTCGTGGTGCGCCTTCAGGGGCTCGAACCCTGGGCCTATTGATTAAGAGTCAACCGCTCTACCAGCTGAGCTAAAGGCACGCAAAAATAATTTTCTAAATTATAGCTTGTTTTTTTTGAGAAAGCAAGGAAAAAATGGAATTTTTTCAACGCACAGCGCACAATGACGGATTCTAAATATTGTTATTGAGGATGCAGGTTGCAGGATGCAGGATGCAGGGTTGGAATCTAAATCTCATTATGAAAAGTGAAACGAGAAACATGAAACGAGAAACATGATGGATTCTAAATCTCATTATAAATTAATCCACAATTCGTACTTTGTACTTCGTACTTCGTACCTAAATAAATAATTCCATAATTCTGCATTCTGAATTCTTAATTCTGAATTAATCCTTCATGTTTCATGTTTATCGTTTCATGTTTATCGTTTCATGTTTCTCGTTTCAAATCGGTTCATAAAGGCTATCCGCCTTTTCCTTGCTTACATTTCCCGTGGGGACTTCTTTGACTTTAAAGGAAACTTCTTTATCGCCGAACTTTACTAAGATAATATCGTTTACTTGAAGTTGCTTTGCGGGCTTGGCGGGCTTGCCGTTAACTGAAACGCGATCCAAGCCACAGGCTTCATTAGCGACACCGCGCCGTTTTATTATCCGTGAAACTTTTAAAAATTTATCAAGGCGCATACGCGTGTTATAAATTAAATAAAAAGAGGTGTTATTTTGGTTGACATATTGTTTTTAGGTTGATACAATGGTAAAATCCGATATTGCGTAGCAAAAGAACTTCATTCCCCAAAACAAGAAAAAGCGGTTAAGGGGAAAGGGGCATTTTGCCGTCTTTTAGAGGAAGTAACTAATAACAGGACTTTTATAAATCCATTTTATCACAATTTTAAGGAGCTGTCAAGATGACTTCAAGAATGAACAAAATCAAACGCGGTAGTGTTGAAAGGCATTCGTTTAGCAAGATTAAAGAAACTTTGCAAATACCGTATCTTATTGAGGTGCAAAAAAAATCGTACGAAAATTTTATTGAATACGGAATAAGCGAAGTTTTTAAAGATTTTTCGCCTATAACGGACTTTAGCGGAAAATTAGAACTTGAATTTCTTGAAGTATCCATGGAAGGGGATAGCAAGTACAGCGTTAAAGAATGTAAGGACAGGGACGCCACTTACACAATGCCCCTTCGCGTAAAGGTTCGCCTTACTGCAAAGGAAACGGGTACAAAAACCGAATCCGTGGTTTTTATGGGCGATTTCCCAAAAATGACGGAAAACGGCACATTTATAATTAACGGCGCGGAACGCGTGGTGGTAAGCCAACTTGTGAGAAGCCCCGGGGTGTACACAACCGTAGCCGAAAAGAATGATAGGATTTATGACACGCAAGTGATTCCATCAAGGGGCGCGTGGCTTGAATTTGAACAAGATTTTAATAACACAAGCGGTGCAATCACGCTTTCTGTGCGTGTGGACAGAACCCGCAAAATAACCGCCACCATGCTTTTAAGGGCTTTAGGGTTCGGAACTAATGAGGAAATTTTTAACGCGCTTGGTGAATGCGATGTGCTTGCCCGCACAGCGGATAAGGACGGCGATATTAAAACCGTGGAATCCGCTAAGATTGAAGTTTACCGCCGTCTTAGGCCGGGTGAAGTTCCCACTGCAAGCGGTGTGGAAGCGCACCTTAATAATATTTTCTTTGACGCGCGCCGTTATGATCTTTCACGCGTTGGGCGCTATAAGTTCAACAAGTCATTATCCCTTGCCAACCGCATTTTAAATAAAAAGGCGTTTGAACCTGTGGTTGTGGACGGCGAAATTATCGTGGACACAGGCGAAACTTTCACAAAAGAAATCGCACTCAGAATTCAAAATTCGGGAATTAACAGCGTAAAAGCAATTATCCCCAATCAAGAAAAGCCCCTTAAAATTGTGGGTAATAACACGGTTAACCTTGCTTCTTATGTGGATTGCGATCCAAGAGAACTCGGCATTCTTGAAAATGTGTATTATCCTAATTTAAAGCCCCTTGTTGAGGCTTCGGCAGGGGATATGGACGCGCTTAAAGGCATGATTAAAGCTAACGCTGAAAATCTTGTGATAAGGCATATCACAATAGACGATATTTTGGCTTCTATTTCCTATAACTTAAATATGTCCGCGCTTATAAACGCAGGGCTGATTTATCCTGATAATATTGATCACCTTTCTAACCGCCGTGTCCGTTCGGTTGGCGAACTTCTTCAAAACCAATTCAGGGTTGGAATCGCAAGGCTTGAACGCGTTATCAGGGAAAGAATGGCTATCGCGCAGAATTCAAGCGAAGTTACCCCCCAATCCTTAATCAATATCCGCCCCGTGTCAAGTGCGATAAGGGAATTCTTTGGAAGTTCACAGCTTTCGCAATTTATGGATCAACCTAACCCCATTGCGGAATTAACCCACAAAAGAAAGCTTTCCGCCCTTGGCCCCGGTGGCTTGAACAGAGAACGCGCTGGCTTTGAAGTGCGAGATGTGCATCACTCACATTACGGCAGAATGTGTCCTATTGAAACCCCCGAAGGGCAGAATATCGGGCTAATAACTTCTTTGTCCTCTTACGCACGCGTTAATGAATACGGATTCATTGAATCACCTTACAGAAAGGTTGATAAGGCATTGGGCGTTGTTACCGATATTGTGGAATATCTTGACGCGGAAGAAGAAGACAAATGCAAAATTGCGCAGGCAAACGAACCGCTTGACACCGCAGGAAAATTTGTAAATAAACAAAGGGTTACCTGCCGTTGGCGTGACGAAATTAAAGAATTCCCTGCAAGCGAAGTTGATTATATGGATGTTTCGCCTCAGCAACTTGTTTCCATTGCCACCTCATTGATTCCTTTCCTTGAAAATGATGACGCGAACCGTGCGCTAATGGGTTCAAATATGCAACGCCAAGCAGTTCCGCTACTTCGCCCCGAATCCCCCATTATCGGCACAGGTATGGAATATAAGGTTGCGCACGATAGCGGTGTTTGCACTATTGCAAAATCAAACGGCGTGGTTAAATCCGTAAGTGCCAATGAAATCGTGGTTACCGCCGATAGCGGTGAAGAAGAAGTTTATTCACTTAAGAAGTTTGAAAGATCAAACCAAGGCACTTGCATAAATCAAAAACCGCTTGTGTTCCAAGGTGATAAGGTTAAGGCAGACGACACCCTTGCAGACGGGCATAGCACAGATAACGGCGAACTTGCGCTTGGCAGGAATATTTTAATAGGATTCATGACATGGGAAGGATATAACTATGAGGACGCTATCCTGATATCCGAAGATCTTGTTAAAAACGATGTGTTCACCTCTATCCATATAGAAGAGTACGAAATTGAATCAAGAACCACCAAACTTGGTGACGAACAAATAACCCGCGATATTCCTAATGTGGGCGAAGATATGCTTAAGTTCTTGGATTCAGACGGCATTGTTATGATTGGCGCAGAGGTTCGTTCGGGTGATTATCTTGTGGGAAAAGTTACCCCTAAGGGTGAAACTGAACTTACCCCCGAAGAAAGGCTTTTAAGGGCGATTTTCGGCGAAAAAGCAAGGGAAGTAAGAGATGTTTCCTTGCGTGTGCCTAACGGTGAGGGCGGTGTTGTTGTGGATGTTAAAAAGTTCACAAGAGAGAATAAGGACGAACTTACCCCTGGGGTGAACGAATTAGTACGCGTGTACATAGCACAAAAGAGGAAAATAAGCGTGGGCGATAAAATGGCAGGACGCCACGGTAACAAAGGCGTTATCTCACGCGTTCTTCCCAAAGAAGATATGCCCTTCCTTGCAGACGGCACACCTCTTCAAATAGTTTTAAATCCCTTGGGCGTTCCCAGCCGTATGAATATCGGGCAAGTTCTTGAAGTTCACTTGGGGCTAATCGCGCATGAACTCGGGCTTAAAATTGCCACACCTGTTTTTGACGGGGCTTCCGAAATGGATATTAAAGAAATGCTTAAAGCAAATAAATATCCCGAAAACGGCAAGCACACGCTTTATGACGGCAGAACGGGCGAACCTTTTGAACACCCTGTTACAGTGGGCTATATGTACATGCTTAAACTTGTTCACTTGGTAGACGATAAGATTCACGCGCGTTCGGTGGGCCCTTACTCACTTGTTACTCAGCAACCCCTCGGCGGTAAAGCACAATTCGGCGGGCAAAGATTCGGCGAAATGGAAGTTTGGGCGCTTGAGGCTTACGGCGCGGCGAATATCTTGCAAGAAGTTTTAACCGTGAAATCGGACGATGTTATCGGCAGGCAAAAAATATTTGATAGCATTATGAAATCCACCATAACCGCAGAACCGGGCATACCCGAAGCGTTTAAGGTTCTTCAAAAAGAAATGCAAAGCCTTGGGCTTGATTTGCGCCTCTTAACCGAAACTAACGAGGAAATCAGCTTTGACGATATTTACGAAGAAGAGAAAGAATACGATGTTCAAAGCAAAGAAGAAATCAAAGAAATCAATTTGGATATTGATTTCATGAAGGATTCATTCGCGGATATGTTTGCAGAGGACACCGATGTTGCTAACCTCTTTAGCGATCTCACAGACGGCACAGGGGACGGCGGTGCTGATTCATTGTTCGGCGAAAATGATCCCTTTGAGGACGCGCTTTTTGATGACGATGCCGAACCGATTAACCTTGGCGGTGAGGGCGAAGTTAACCTTGCAGAGGGTGAGAAGTTCTTGCTTGGAAACTTTGAGGACGATAACTAATCAACGCAAAACGCATAACGCATAATGGCGGATTCTAAATCTCATTAATAATAACCATAATTCTTAATTCATAATTCTGAATTCTGAATTAAACCAAAATAAGGAACAACTATGATAGAAATAAATAACTTTGATTCAATACAGATATCTCTTGCCTCACCTGAAAAAATTAGGGAATGGTCGCATGGCGAAGTTTTGAAGCCCGAAACTATCAATTACAGAACCCAAAAGCCCGAAAAGGACGGTTTGTTCTGCGAAAAGATATTCGGGCCCACAAAGGATTATGAGTGCCATTGCGGACGCTATAAAAGGGTGCGCTTTAAGGGAATTATTTGCGATAAGTGCGGTGTTGAAATCACCAAAGCCAAGGTAAGGCGTGATAGAATGGGTAGCATTGAACTTGCTGCGCCAGTATCTCACATTTGGTACTTTAAGGGTGTTCCCTCACGCATAAGCATAATTTTGGACATGAGTCCCCGCCATGTGGAACAGGTAATTTACTTTGCCGCTTTCGTGGTTCTTGATCCGGGTATTTCGGGCTTTTATAAAAAGCAAGTTATCAAAGATGACGAGTACCGCGAAGCCTTAGAAAAGTTTGGTTCGGCGGGCTTTACCGTGGGCATGGGTGCGGAAGCGTTTAAAATTCTTTTAAGAGAAATTGATCTTGAAAAAGAAGCGGAAGAACTTAAAAAGGTAATCGCGGAATCGCAAACAAACACCAAAAGAATCAAAGCAGCGAAAAGGCTTGATTTAATTGAAGCCTTTAAGGCAAGCGGAAATAAGCCCGAATGGATGGTGCTTGATGTGCTTCCAGTTATTCCCCCAGAAATCCGCCCCATGGTTCAGCTTGACGGCGGAAGATTCGCCACAAGTGATCTTAATGATTTATACCGCCGTGTTATCAACCGTAATAACAGGCTTAAGAAAATGAAAGAATCTGGCGCGCCCGATATCGTGGTAAGAAACGAAAAGCGTATGCTTCAAGAAGCTGTGGACGCGCTTATTGATAACGGCAGGCACGGCAAACCCGTAACAGGCCCCGGAAACAGAAGTTTAAAATCCCTATCCGATATGCTTAGGGGTAAGCAGGGCAGATTCCGCCAAAACCTTCTTGGAAAGCGCGTGGACTATTCTGGCCGTTCGGTTATCGTGGTTGGCCCTGAATTAAAACTTTACCAATGCGGACTTCCCAAGGAAATGGCACTTGAATTGTTTAAGCCGTTTATCTTTAGAAGATTGGTTGATCAAGGAATATCGCAAAATATCAAGAGTGCAAGAAAAGCGGTTGACCGCGGTAAGCCCCAAGTTTGGGATATTCTTGACGAGGTTATTAAGGATCACCCAGTGCTTTTAAACCGTGCGCCCACACTTCACCGCTTGGGAATTCAAGCGTTTGAACCTGTGCTTGTGGAAGGCAGGGCGATAAAACTTCACCCCCTTGTGTGTTCGGCGTTCAACGCAGACTTTGACGGCGATCAAATGGCAGTTCATGTACCTTTATCCGTGGCATCGCAGGTTGAAGCAAGGTTCTTAATGCTTTCCACTAACAATATCTTAAAACTTTCAGACGGTAAGCCGATTGTAAGCCCCACTCAAGATATGGTTATAGGCGCGTACTATCTTACTCAAGATAAGGATAAAGCTAAGGGCGAAGGCAGATTCTTCTCAAATGCAGACGAAGCTAAAATGGCTTACCAAGTGGGCGAAATTGAATTGCAGGCAAAAATCAATTTGCGCGTTAAAAAGGTTATAAACGGCACGGAATATAGGAAGATTATTCCTATCACAGTGGGCAAGGTTATCTTTAACGAGGCAATTCCGCAGGATATGGGCTTTGTGCCGAGAACAACCCCCGAAGAACAGCTTGATTTTGAAGTTAACTTCCTTGTGGGCAAAAAGCAACTTTCGCAAATAGTGGAAAAGTGCTTTAAGCAAAAAGGCGCAACCGAAGTGGCTAAGGTTTTAGATAGAATTAAGGAACTTGGATTTAAGTATTCCACCGTGGGCGCAATCACCGCAAGCGTGTTTGATATGCAAATCCCCGGAAATAAAAAGGAAATCCTTGAAAAAGCTGAAAAAGAGGTTGTTGAAAGAGAGAAAAAGTTCATGCGCGGACTTCTAACAAGTGAAGAACGCTATAACGAAATTATTGAAATTTGGAAAAACGCTACAGACGAAGTAGAAAAGAACTTGGAAGAAAACTTTAAAAACTTTGATAAATTCAACCCCATTTGGATGATGGCTAACTCAGGCGCAAGGGGTTCAATGCAACAGATTAAGCAGTTATCAGGTATGCGCGGGCTTATGAATGATCCCACAGGTAAGATTATTGAAATCCCTGTTAAATCTTCATTCCGTGAGGGGCTTTCCGTTCTTGAATACTTTATTTCTTCACACGGTGCAAGAAAGGGCGGTGCGGATACGGCTATTAAAACGGCAGACTCGGGTTATCTAACCCGCCGTCTTGTGGATGTGGCGCACGATGTGGTTATCCGTGAGGAAGATTGCGGTGACGAAAGAGGCTTTGTGGTAAAGGATATTTACGATAAGGCAAGGGCGTCAAGCGGTAGAAAAATTGAAAGCATTTCCGAAAGGTTGGCAGGAAGATATACCATTAAGGATATCTTAAACCCCAAAACCAAAGAAGTTATGATTGGCGCAGGCGAGATGATTAGCGAGGATAAGGCGGTTGAAATTGAGAATGCAGGTGTTAGCGAAGTAACAATCCGTTCAATCCTTACCTGCAAATCAAGAAACGGAATCTGTTCTAAGTGTTACGGCGCAAATATGTCAAGCTGGAATCCTGTTAAAATCGGCGAAGCGGTGGGCGTTATTGCCGCTCAGTCAATCGGCGAACCGGGAACACAGCTTACCATGAGAACCTTCCACACCGGCGGTGTTGCTTCCGCGGTGGATATCACTCAAGGTTTGCCGAGGGTTGTTGAATTGTTTGAAGCAAGAAAGCCCAAGGGCGAAGCAGTTGTGGCAGACATTGCAGGCACGGTGAGAATTATTGAAGATAAACTTCAAGAAGAAAGGAATTACATTGTAACCATAACCGCTGAGGACGGAAACACTATGGAATATAAAGTTTCCAAGGCGTTAAAACTTGAAGTTGAAAACGGCGATAAAGTTTTAGCTGGTGATGCGCTTACAATCGGTTCAATTAACCCCCAAGATGTCCTAAGAACAAAAGGCGTACACGGTGTTCAAGAAAGCATGATTCGTGAAGTTCAATCAGCATACCGTTCTAACGGCGTTCATATCAATGATAAGCACATAGAGGTTATCGTAAGGCAAATGCTTAGAAAGGTTAAAATTCAAGATCCGCGTGATACCGCGCTTATCATGAACGAACTTGTGGATATCAATAAGTTTGAAGAAGAAAATGAAAATATTCTTGAAACGGGCGGTTTCCCCGCAATGGCAGCAAGGGTTCTTTTGGGAATATCTAAAGCAGCACTTGCCACAGCTTCGTTCTTATCCGCCGCTTCCTTCCAAGAAACTGCTAAAGTTTTAACCGAAGCCGCGATTAAGGCAAAAACGGATAAACTTGTGGGGCTTAAAGAAAATATCATTATCGGAAAACTTATCCCCGCAGGCACAGGGCTTAAAACTTACCGCAATGTAAATATTGAAAAGGTAGATGACGGCAATTCAAACAGGACGATAGACGAACACCCCGTGTTTGATGACGGCGAGGACTACGAGGCATAAACTTTTTTTCGTGTGCTATGTTTAGCGTGATAATTCTTGGCGCAGGCAAAAGCGTGCGCGCAGGGCAAAACAAATTAAATATGTTTATAGGTGAAGAAACGGTTCTTGAAAGAACTGTTTCTTCTTTTAAGCGAAATCCCTATATAAGCCAAGTGATTATCGTGGGTGATTATGAAAAGAGTGATAAGTTTACCGTGGTTAAAGGTGGCGAAACGCGCTTTCAATCTGTGAAGAACGGGCTTGAAGCGGTAACGAACAATTTCGTGCTTATCCATGACGGGGCGAGGCCGTTTGTTTCCCCTGAATTGATTGACAGGGTTCGTGAAGGTGTGGCGAAGCACGGTTCGGCAATCCCTGTGATTCCTATTACGGATAGCATAAGGGGAATAGACGGCGAAAAGATTATTGTTGCCCCAAGCAGGGAAAATATCGTGTTTGTGCAAACCCCGCAAGGGTTTAAAACTCAAGAAATCAGGCTTGCTTACAGCAGGGCAAAGCACACGGATTACACAGATTGCAGTGAGGTTTACCTCAAAAATTGTGGCAACCCCCACATAATAAGCGGTGAGGATAAAAATAAAAAGCTAACCACAGAGGCGGATTTGTTCGGATTAAACGCGCGCGTGGGTATCGGTAGCGATTTGCACCGCTTAGTACCTTTAAGAAAACTTGTGCTTGGCGGTATAGAAATTGCAAGCGATAAAGGTACGCTTGCGCACAGTGACGGCGATGCCGTGATTCACGCACTAATTGACGCAATTTTAACCGCGATAGGCGAAACCGATATCGGCACGCATTTCCCCGATACGGATTTTAAGTTTAAGGATATTGATAGCGCGGTTCTTTTATCTTCCGTAATGGAAATGCTTGAAAAAAAGAATTATAAAATAATTAACACAAGTATCACAATTATATTAGATTCACCCAAACTTAAAGATTATTTACCCATAATGAAAGTAAAACTTGCCAATATCCTCAAAATTTCCACGGATAAAATCGGCATTTCCTGCAAAACCACAGAGGGAACGGCGGAAGACACGGTGAGGGCGAATGCGGTGGTGGTGATTAGTTAAGAATGAAAAATGAAGAATGATAAATGATAAATGAAAAATGGTGGATTCTAAATCTCATTAAAAAATAATTCCACCATTGTGCGCTGTGCGTTGTGCGCTGTGCGCTGAAAAATAATTCCACCATTGTGCGCTGTGCGTTGTGCGCTGTGCGCTGAAAAAATTTATGATTAACATAAAAAAAGCCATTTCAAGCAAAACTTCATTTATATTTGATTTAGACGGCACACTCTTTGATTCCATGGGGGTGTGGGTTAAGATTGATAATGATTTTTTATCAAGGCGCGGTATCGCTGTGCCTGCGTTTTACGGGCATGAGATTTCTTCAAAAAGCGCAAGCGAGGGTGCTTTGTACACTAAGGAATTATTTGGGCTACCCGAAAGCACGGAAGAGATACTTAAAGAGTGGTACGAAATGTCCTTAAAGGAATATGAAACGCGCATTAAACTTAAACCCTTTGTTTATGATTATTTGCTAAAGATTAAGAATAGTGGCAAAAAGGTAGCCGTGGCTACAGCACTTTCAGAAAACCTGTATATTCCCGCGCTTAAGAACAATAAAATCTTTCACATATTTGACGCACTTACTTCTACAGACGAAGTTAAAAGGGGCAAAAGTTTCCCCGATGTTTATGAACTTGCAATGAGAAAAATAGGCGCAACCCCAAATGAAACTGTAATCTTTGACGATGTTCTGCCTGCAATTAAGGCTTCAAAGCAAACAGGCGCAACGGTTGTGGGGGTTTACGATAGCTTTTCGCTTTCACTTAAAGAAGAAATTAAGAGAACAGCGGATTTTTACATAGAAAGTTTTGAGGAACTAATTTAAAGAACCCTAACACACTGAAAACCGCAGGGGTTTTATTTTACTCTGATTTATAAAATATAGATTTTTCCTGCTTTTTGGTGGAATTTAACTTGATTTATTAGCTTTGATTGTACTTTTTCACCATCTACGCAAAAATCTGTGGCAGAATTTAGCTTAATTTCAAGCGTGGAAAATTCAGTAAATCTAATGTGCTTTTTGTGATACTCTTTTTTGAACCCAATGAAAAACGCACGGAAAAACCTAAAAAATAGTTTTACGGATTTAAATAAGCCTTTGGGCGTATTTATTAGCAAAAGGTGTCCTGTTCCGCTGTTATGGCTATAAGCCTTGTTAAAACCAAATCCAAAAACGAATCTTGATTTAACCGCCATAATAAGGGTGTATTCGCCACTCTCTTCACGCGCGGAATCAATAGTAAGGCGCGCCTTTATCTTTTCAACTTTATAAAACTTAAAAGCATAAAGGTAATAAGTGAGTTTTTTTAAAAACTTTTTGTGCTTGGGTTTGGGGATATAGCCGATTGGGGTAAATGTGCCTGTGGCGGTAACATAGCTAAAAAGGGTATCGTTAAATTCACCGAGATCAACATTGCGCATACGGCGGTTTTCAATATCCTCAATCTCACCGATAGATTTTAAGGTGTGGGCAGAGTCGTTAAGAGTTCCGCAGGGGATATATAAAAGTTCAACATTTAATCCGCGCAAAGAGTTTAATGCGTTATTAAAAGTTCCGTCCCCCCCGCAAACCGCAAGCGCGCTGTAACCTTTAGAGTGGGCGCGTATATCAAAATTATTATCGGTTTCGTTTATCCTAAGTTCGTCTACTTCGCCGTAAATCCCTTTAAGGGTTTCAAAAATTGCCTTGCTACACAAAACTTTTTTGGAATTACCGCTTTTGGTGTTTATAAGAAGTAAGCATTTTTGCATTTTTTAAGGGCATAGGTGTTTGGGCTACGGGCATAGGGCTGGAATTTTTTAATATTTCCACCATTGTGCGCTGTGCATTGTGCGCTGTGCGCTGAAAACTCTTTTATTCGTACAAATAGTATATTCCCCAACTGTGGTTGTTACAACGGTTTTTGTTTTTTAGTAGAAGAAGTTTGAGGTTTTTTGGTTTGTTTTTCGGCAGTTGTGTCGGCTTTTTCGGCAGTTGCGTTTGGTTTTGCCGTGGCTACCTTTGGTTTTGCTTTCGGGGTTGCCTTAGTTTCTACCACTTTTTCCACTGCTTTTTCTTTGGGCTTATTTTCCTTTGGGCTACTTTCCACTGCCTTTTCAGCAACCTGTTTTTCCTTTAAGCCGTTTTCAACCGCCTTTTCAGTGGCAACGGCGGGGGTTTTTGTTTTGGTAAGTGCTTTCTTTATCTTTTCAGTGGCATTGCAGATTATGGCAGGCTTTTTGTGCGGTGCTTTTTCTGCCGTTTTAGCCACGGCAATAGATTCGCTTGCTATCGGTTCACTAACAGCAGGGGTTACGGGGGCAATTACTAAAGGGGTGATTTCCTCAGCAGGCGAATCCGCGCTAACTTGGGGTTCGGTTAAGGGGGTTTCGCTGTTTTCGGATTCAGTTAAAGAAGCAGTCGGTTCGGTTGCTATGGATACCGATTGGGTTTTCTTTTTGAAAATTGTGGTAAAAGATTCCTTTTCCACATCTTCTTTAGAGTGCGCAAGATCAGGTTCTTCCCTATACTTTCTTGCCAAGCGGTAGCGGAAGAATTCGGGAACATTAAACTCAAGTAGCCTTAGTAAAAACATTGCGTCTTGATTTTGGCGCATAACATTGCCACGCACCTTGCTTTCCGTATCGGATAGCCTTTTTAAGCCCACGCGTTGAGAATCAAGCTGATTTATGGCATTTTGCAGGCGGGCAATCGTTTCGCTGAATATGAAGAAACTGCTGATTATTAAAGTGATAACCGCCAAAGAGGGCAATAACATATTTGTTAAAGTGTTAATAAAGTTATCGTCAAACAGCACGGCGGTAAAGAAAATCACGAGGATAAAACTTATCCAAATGAGGTAAAAGAAGTTTTTAACATAGGACATTAAGCGGTATTCTTCCTTTAAAATCCTATGTTGGTTGTCAATTCCTGCCACCGCGCTTGAGGCTTCTTCGGGGGTTTTAAAATAGTAATTATAAAACCTTTCGGGGTGCTTTTTCATTTTGAGTGCCATTGCTTCAATGTCGCTTGGATTTATGTTCATAAGCATGGTGCGGTTAAGCGCAATGTCATAAACATAGCAATCGTAGCGTTCTTTTAAATTCACGGCAAGGCGGTTAGAACGGCGCAAAAACACATTTAAAAAGATTTGGGTAATAATAAAAACCACAGAAGTTATATTAATCCAACGCGAAATTTCCGCCTGCGTTTGAAAAATATTGCGCGCTTCAGGCGCAATTTCCACCAAATATCTGTTCAATATACCCACAATGCACAGCACCACGGAAAAGAATACGATAAAATACTGAACAAGCCTATAATTCCTTGCGCAGTATTTAGATGCCTTTAAATAATTTAGTGCCTCGTGGTGATTTTGCCTTTCAAACATTGAAGTCCCTCTTCTTTTGCGTTCTTAATTTTAATTATACCATAGTTTTAAAAATCGTGCGAATCCAAATCTAAGCCTTTTTAATCATTCGTTAGCTTTTTTTATTAAAATGATTCGTTTAGTAAAAAATCTATAGCATTGATTATTCGTATGCCATTGTATGTGTTTCCTGCCGAATAGTCGTCTAATGTTATTAAGAATTTTGGGAAATGATCTTTTATGTTATTCAACGATTCAAGTTCGCGTTCTAATGTTTTAGGGTCTAACAAGCTGGTTGCAACTTGATAATACTCTATACCTTTGCTGTTCTCACAAACGAAGTCAACTTCTTTTGCATCAACTTTCCCAACACTAACCTTATATTCCCGTCTTAATAATTCTAAATAAATTATATTTTCTAAAAGATGCCCTGTGTCCGTCTCTTTATTTGCAAGAAGCATATTCCTCATGCCAGTATCCACGGCATAATACTTTGCGTTTTGAGTTAAATGCCTTTTGCCTTTTATGTCATATCGGTTTACTTCATAAATAATAAAGCTTTCTTTTAGCAGGCTTATATAGCGTTCAACCGTGTTGTAACTTATTTCTTTATTATTTTTAAGGCTTGAGGATAGCGTATTAGAAATGTTTAAAAGAGACACTTCACTGCCCACACTATGGAACAAAAACTTTGTTATTTTTGTTAATATATTTTCTTGAATTGATTTTCCCCTTGCGAGAATGTCCTTACGAATGATTGCACTGAAAACATCATCTAAGTAGTCTTGGGTGTCTTTTGGGGAATGAAGCCGTAATGTCTGCGGGAAAGCCCCATGCTTCATATATGTGTTAAATCTTTCTTTAACCGTAACACCTTCCCCATATCCAATCGGATAAGTCAGTGGATAAACATTACCCTTCACTGGTGGTTTTAGTTGCACATATTCCTTGAAAGACAACGGCAAAACATGGATTGTTATACATCTGCCAGTAAGCAATGTTGATAGTTCGCTTGAAAGCAGTGAAGCATTTGAACCCGTTACATAAATATCAACTTTATCTTTAGTGCGAAGACTATTGATTGTTTTTTGAAATTCAGGCACTATTTGTAACTCATCAAGGAAGATATAAGTCCAGCCGTTTTTGCATAACTTTCCAGCTATATAATCGTGCAATCTTTTGTAATCAGCTAATTCTTCGTTTTCAAGTTTCTCAAAATTAAGGGAAATTATTTGTTCTTCCTTAACCCCGTCTTCTTTTAGGTAGTCTTGAAATTGTTCCATCAAAACAGATTTACCAGAACGGCGAATGCCAGTGATAACCTTTATTAAGTTCTGCTCCTTGAACCTCTTCATTTTTTCAAGGTAGTTTTTACGAATTACATAGTTTTCCATGTACATTCCTCCATGCAATATCTTAGCATATAGTTTAAATTATAGCAAGCAAGTTTTCAAATGAAATGAAAAAATTATGTAAAATTATGCAATTCTTTCAGATTTACTTTCCGCGTTTTCCGTGTTGCGCGCGTGGCTAAAACATATTGTTGATCGTTTCGTTAATAACTTCAAACCCAAAGCCCTTGCCTGCAAGGTGGCGGAAAAGTTTTTCTTTTATCTTCGGATCGCTTTCCTTATTCTTTAAAAACTTCTCTGCAAGATTTTTAACGGCGGATTTCTCATTTATTTCGGAATCCTGATAGGAAAGCAAAATAACTTCGCTTGGCACGCCTCTTTGAATAAGTTCTTGCTTTATTTTGTAAAAACCCTTTAGCGAACTGCGGGACAAAAAATAATTCTTGCAGTAATTTAAATCGTTAATATATCCGTAATCTTTGGCGATAGTTATAGCCTTAGAAGTTTCCTCACGGCTAAAACCCTTTTTGGCAAGTTTTTCGCTTGCCTCGCATTCGGTTAAAGCCTTCTTTGAAAGCTGTGCAAAAAGATAGGATTTTGCATTTAATTCACCGCTTTGCATGGATAATAAGTTTTAACTAATTAAGGTGCATTACCCAACCGAATTTATCTTCCTTAATTCCGCATTGAATTCCTGTAAGTTCGTCATAAAGCCAAGAGGAAATTTCACCCATTTCATTATTTCCGATAACAAGATCTTTTCCTTGATAGCCAAGTGTTCCCACGGGGGAAATTACGGCGGCAGTGCCTGTGCCGAATGCTTCGGTTAATGCGCCCGAATTTATGCCCTTTGCCACTTTTTTAATGCTTATTCTCGTTTCCTCAACCTTAATGCCCTTTGCAGTTAAAAGTTTTATTGCGGAATCCCTTGTTATCCCCGGCAAGATTGAACCAACCAAAGAGGGCGTTTTCACCTTGCCTTTTTCCACAAAGAACATATTCATAGAACCCACTTCTTCCACAAAAAGGTGTTCGCTGGAATCAAGCCACATAACTTGATCGTAACCTTTTGCCTTGGCAAGATTGCCCGCAAAGAGGCTTGCGGCGTAATTGCCTATGCACTTGGCTTCGCCTGTACCGCCGATAGAGGCACGCACAAAATGTTCTTCAACCAAGATTCTTGTGGGTTTCAAACCGCCTGCGTAATAGCTACCCACAGGTGAAAGGATTATCGCAAAGCGGTAATTTGACGCCGAAGCCACACCAAGCACATTATCGGTGGCGAAGATAAAAGGGCGGATATATAAGGATCTGCCACCGCCCTCAGGAATCCAATCTTCTTCTAATTTAATCAATTCAATTAAAGAATTAAGCACCAAATCCACATCAATTTCAGGAATGCAAAGGCGGTTAGCGGATTTATTCATGCGCACAAAATTATCCCGCGGGCGGAAAAGCGTAACTTTTCCATTATTTTTATAAGCCTTAAGCCCCTCAAAAATCCCTTGCCCGTAATGCAAGGACGAAGTGGCAGGGTTAAGTTCAAACGCGCCGTAAGGCATAATTTCAGGCTCTTGCCACGCACCGTTCTTATAATCCATAACCAACATATGGTCTGAAAAATATTTGCAAAATCCAAGTGCGCCGAAATCAGGCTTTTCTTTTTTAATTTTTGTTAAAGTTGTTTTCATAATTTAATCCTTATATTGAGGGTGCAGGTTGCAGGTTGCAGGTTGCAGGGTTGGAATCTAAATATCATTATTAATTAATCCATAATTCTGAATTCTGAATTCTTAATTCTGAATTAATCCTTGGGTTCGTACTTATTATATCATTCCCCCGCACTGCTTGCTACTTTCTAATCACCTTAAAATGAATTTTTTTGCCTTTGTGCAGGATAAAGCGTTCCTTGTTTGTTTCGCCGTCTATTGAGGAAATTTTATCTTCGTCTATCTTAATGCCACCGCCCTCAATTAACCGCTTTGCCTCTGCCTTAGAGGAAGCCTGCTTTAATTCAATAAGTATATCCACCACTTTGGTTATGCTTTTTGAAATCTCAACCGTGGGCATTTCGCCCTCACCGCCGAATGCGCCTTTTGCTTCGGCAAGGGCTTTTTCAGCTTCTGTTTCACCGTGGACAAGTTTTGTAACTTCATAGGCAAGTTTTTCTTTGGCGAGGTTAATTCTTTCGTCTTTAAATGCGGTTAATTCCGCGATTTCTTTAAGCGGTAAAAAGGTTAAAAACTTTAAGCAAGGTTCAACATCGGGATCGTTTACATTTCTGAAGTATTGAAAAAATTCATAGGGTGTAGTCTTTTCCCTGTCAAGCCAAAGCGCGCCTTTTTGGGTTTTGCCCATTTTTTGCCCCTCAGAAGTGGTTAAAAGTGAAAAAGTTACCGCAAAAGCAGGTTCTCTTTCCTTGCGCCTAATCAAATCCGCACCTGCAAGGATATTTGACCATTGATCGTCCCCCCCGCATTGAAGCCTCACGCCGTACTTTTTAAAAAGCACCAAAAAGTCGTAAGCCTGCATAAGCATATAGTTAAATTCCATAAAACTTAAACCTTTTTCAAGGCGCGCCTTAAAGCATTCCGCGCTAAGCATTTTGTTTACGGAAAATTGAGAACCGATTTCACGCAGGAAATCCACATAATTCAGATTCAAAAGCCAATCCGCATTATTAACCATTACCGCGCCGTTTTTGCCCTCAAACGAAAAGAACTTTTCCATTTGCTTCCTAAAGCAGGCGATATTGTGTTCGGTGGTTTCTTTTGTTAAAAGCCCCCTCATATCGTTCTTGCCCGAAGGATCGCCGATCATGCCTGTGCCACCGCCAAGAAGCACGAAAGGTTTATGCCCCGCGCGTTGCATATGCGCCATTGCCATAAGCACCAAAAAATGCCCCACATGAAGGCTGTCCGCAGTGGGATCAAACCCCACATAAAAACTTACGCTTTCCTTATTAAAAAGTTCGTAAAGTTCATTTTCATAAACTGTTTGCTTAATAAATCCTCTTTCTTTAAGCGTGTCAAGTACATTTTTCATAATAGTTAGTTCCTTTTTATATGTCAATATTTAAATTGAGAGTTGCTTTTTTCTGAACGCAATAACCGTGTAAACGAATGCAATCGCACTAATTGCAAGGTAAATCAATAAATAAACCCACCAAAGAGGGAAGTTCCCTTCGGCAAGTTTCGCCGAATCAACCCAACCGAAAGGGGCAAGCCATTTAAAGAATTTTATATAACTGCCAAGCATCATAAGCACGGCGAACGCAATCGGAATTCCCGAAAGAAGCGTGCTTCCTTGCTTTGTGCCTGCGAATACCGCGCTGAACGCAAAGCTAATCATGGCTACGGAAAGCGAACATAAAAAGGTTACAATATGCACCACAGTCCACCAACCGAAATTAAAGCTACCGTAAGTTAAAAGGCAGATGGCAGACACAGCCCAAACAATAAGGTAAAGCGCGAAAACAGACGAAATCAGCCAAACCGCACTTGTGATAATAAATTTAGTTCGGCTTACGCCTGCGGTTAAATATCCCGTGATAGAGGAATTATCCACAAGTTTATGCACCAGCCTGCCTGCCATAATCACATAATAAACCATGATAAAAATGTACATTATCATGCCTTGAAACACTGAGGAAGTTATGGAAACGGCAATGTCAATATCCGCGATTAGCTTTTGATTTACGCCCATATTTAAAAAATCCATAGACGAAATCATCATTTCACTCGTAGCCATAAGCGCGATTGCAGACATATAAAATATGTTAAGCACGGCAAAGATTAGCAAAATCTTCCAATTCTTCTTAAATAAAACTATAAAAAGCGGTAAACTCATGCGTTACCCCCGTTTGCTTGGTAAAGATTTAAAAATGCGTCCTCAAGAGTTTGTTCTTTTATCCTTATGCCGATAATCGTGTGCTTGCTAAGTTCTTTAATAAAAGAATCCGCGTGCGAAGAAGCAATGCTAAATTCGCATTCGCTTTCGCTAAGATTCGTTTTTACCGCACCGCTTATATTAATTTTTTCGGCATTTTCCGCGGATACCACAAAGGTTTGAGTTTGGCTTTTTTTAAGATTTTCCACTGTGTCCTGCGTGGCAATGCGCCCGTCTTTAATAAAAATCACCCTTAAGCAAGTTTTTTCCACTTCCTCAAATATGTGGCTACTTATTAAAAAGGTTTTACCTTTTGCCTTTTCTTCAAGCACGAGGCTTATAAACTTTTGTTGCATAAGGGGATCAAGCCCGCTTGTGGGTTCGTCTAAAATATAAAGGCTTGGATCGTGCATAAAAGCGGAAACGAGGGCAGTTTTTTGCTTCATGCCCTTACTCATTTTCTTAATCTTTTTTGAGGCGTCAAATTCAAAATATTTGATTAGTTCGTTCATGCGTGAAAGATCTTTTTGCCCCCGTTCTTTTTGAAGGTAATTAAGATATTCAAGCCCCGTCATATCCTCAGGGAAAGAGGGTTCGCCTGCAATAAAACCAATGCCAAGCATATTCTTTGGCGCGTGCAAAAAGCACTCTCTGCCGAATAATGTGCATTCGCCTTTTTGCCCCTTCATAAAGCCAAGCAAGCACCTTATCGTGGTGGTTTTGCCTGCGCCGTTAGCGCCCAAAAAACCCACGGCTTCACCTGCGTTAACCACAAAATCAATATCAAAGATTCCTGCGTTTCCGCTTGGATATTTCATTGTGAGGTTTTTAACGCTAATCATATTCTTTAATCACTTCCGAAAGTATTTTTATGCCGTCCTCAATTTGCTGAAGCGTTGCGTTGCTAAAGTTTAGCCTAAAGGTGTTTTTGGTGTTTCCGTTTGCGTAAAATGATTCCCCCGGCACAAATGCAACTTTGCGTTCCACTGCACGCTTAAATAGCTTTGAGGTATCAAAACTATCTGGTAAGGTTACCCAAATGAACAATCCGCCGTCTGGGCGCGTATATTTTGCGTAAGGCGGAAAGTGCTTTTCAATGGCGGAAAGCATAGCGTAAAATTTTTCCTTGTACATAGGAATGTTCTTTTCAAGCGCGGGATTTAAGAGGTTTTTTTCAAGATATTTTGCTACAGTGGCTTGGCTTAAAAGCGCGGTATGCACATCTGTAGCCTGCTTGCCGATAACCATTTTTGCAATAACCTTTTTATCCGCAACCGCCAAGCCCACCCTCATTCCGGGGCTGATAATTTTTGAAAACGAGGCAAGGTAAATCACATTTCCTGCCGTGTCGTAAGATTTAATCGCAGGCAGGTGTTCACCCTTAAATCTCAATTCCGCATAGGGGTTATCTTCCAAAAGAATCACGCCGTACTTGGCGGTAATCCTTGCAATTTCTTTTCTGTTTTCCGTGCTAAGCGTGTTGCCCGTGGGGTTTGCAAATGTAGGCACAAGGTAAAAAACCTTTGGATTATGCTTTTTAATTTTCGCTTCTAAATCCGCCAAATCAATGCCGTTCTCATCGCTTTTTACGCCCACGGCAACGCCTTCATAGCTTTTCAAAATGTGCAGTACCGCAAGGTAAGTGGGTTCTTCCACAAGCATTACATCGCCCTTATTGATAAATGCTTTTAAGGTTAAATCAATGCCTTGTTGCCCACCGCTGATTGCCATGATTTCGTCCTCAGCAATATCCTTTATGCCAAACCTTTCTGCGTACTTAATCCCCTCATTTAAAAAGGGGGCGTAACCTGCCGTTGCGCCGTACTGCAAAAGGCTAACCGCGCTTTCCTGAGATAAAAGTTCGTTTAAAATCTCTTTAATCTCACCTTTGGGCAAAGCCAAGCCCGCAGGCAATCCGCCTGCAAACGATATTATCCCCGGTTGCGATAGCAATTTAAAAATTTCCCTAATCGCATTACCCTCAAGATTTTTCAATTTGTCGCTAAAAATATAATCCATGATAGGAATGATTATAGCAAAAATTTTTAAAAGTCGCAAACAAGTTTGCCTATGAAGTCGGTTGCGACTTGTGAAGTGCGCCTATGGCGCGTGAAGTCGGCTTCGCCTTGTGAAGACGCAAACAAGTTTGCTTGTGAAGTCGTTCGTCTATCGTTCACTTGTGAAGTGTTGCTACGCAACATGGCGGAATGTTTAGACATAATTATCCATAATAAGGCGAAGCCGTCTTCACAAGCGTTAGCGTCTTCACAAGCGTAGCGACTTCACGCGCCAAAGGCGCACTTCATTACTCATAAGCCGTGCTTCTTTAGCAAATTATACAGTTTTTCATTATTCAGCACATAACTTGCGTGGTTTTCGCCGTTCACTATCACAAGTTTGCAGTTTTCCGCATTATCTGCCAC
>WQYD01000009.1 GCA_009781445.1 Bacillota bacterium
ATAACACTAATAGCATTAGTGCTTGTTTCTGTGTTTGCTTTATCAGGCTGTGCAGGGGTTGACTATGGTATTAGCGGACTTGACGGCAAAGACGGCAAGGACGGATTAAACGGTACTAACGGACAAGACGGCACAAACGGAACAGACGGTAAAGACGGATTAAACGGCTTAAACGGCACAGGCATATCAAATATAGAGATAAACGATAACGGCGAACTAATAATCACATACACAGACGGTGAAATCCTAAACCTCGGCAAAGTAACAGGTAAAGACGGACAGAACGGCAAAGACGGAACAAACGGACAAGACGGCAAGGACGGACAAAACGGAACTAATGGCAAGGACGGACAAGACGGCAAGGACGGTAAAGACGGACAGAACGGCAAGGACGGTAAAGACGGACAGAACGGCAAAGACGGAACTAACGGACAAGACGGCATAAGCATACTAACAATAGAAATCAACCAAAGCGGTGAGTTAGTAATATCGTACTCTAACGGTGAATCCTTAAACCTCGGCAAAGTTACAGGTAATGACGGCACTAACGGAAGTAACGGACAAGACGGTACAAACGGAACGAACGGAACAAACGGCAAAGACGGCGAAAACGGCAAAGACGGACAAGACGGCTTAGGTGTAGAAGAGATTAGCATTGACGAAGACGGAAACTTAGTAGTAACCTACACAAACGGCGCAACCATTAACCTCGGCAAAGTAGTGGGTAAAGACGGAACTAACGGCACTAACGGACAAGACGGAAGTAACGGCACGAACGGAACTAACGGACAAGACGGCGAAAACGGCAAAGACGGTGAAAACGGCAAAGACGGTATCGGCATAGAAAGCGTAGAAATCAATCAAGACGGCGAACTCGTAATAACCTACACAAACGGAACAACCTTTAACCTCGGCAAGGTTATAGGGAAAGACGGAAAAGACGGCAAAGACGGAACAAACGGAACTAACGGCACTAATGGAACTAACGGTGAAAACGGACAAGACGGCAAAGGCATAGAATCCATAACAATAGACGAAAACGGAAACTTGATAATCACCTACACAGACGGCACTTCCTCAAACCTAAGCAAAGTAACAGGTAAAGACGGCAAGGACGGCACAAACGGAACTAACGGCAAGGACGGTGAGGACGGTAAAGACGGCGAAAAGGGCAATGACGGTAAAGACGGAACAAACGGTGAGAACGGATTATCAGCATACGAAATATTTAAAAAGCACTTCCCTGAATATGAGGGTGACGAACTTCAATGGATAATAGATCTTGTAAGCGGTAACTTAACCAAGTACATAACCCCCGAACAACCCAAGCAAGAATATCAAATATTGTACAATATTAGCTTCGGTGGCACAATATCAGGAAACCTATCCCAAACAGTGGAAAGCGGAAAGAGCGGAACAGCAGTAACAGCTATCCCCCACCTTGGATATATCTTCATAAATTGGTGTGACGGCAATACCTCACCCACAAGGCAAGAAACGAATGTTACAACCAACTTAACTCTAACAGCAAACTTTAGCATTGATCCTGATTATGACTACGGACATTACACCCCTGATACATTCCAAGTAACTTACACAGCAGGCAACGGCGGTATAGTGATATGGGGAACAAGCCAAACACTATATGAGGGTTGGGACGCAGAACCTGTGGGTGCAGTGCCAAACAAAGGCTTTAAGTTCACACAATGGGCAGACGGCAATACCTCACCGATAAGGCAAGATTTAAATGTAACAAGCAATATATCAGTAACGGCACAGTTTGAGGCTGTGGAACTTGACAGCGTGGATATACTTGATTTTTTTCTTGATACCTCAGGTGCTTTTTACTGGGTAGGAATAAGAAAAGCAAACCCAAACCCAAACCCAAACATCAATACAATTAAACACCTTGCGATACCTGCAATGCACGAGGGCAAGCCTGTGCAAATATATTGGGATATAGCTAACTTTGGGGCGCTTCCCCTGCTTGAAACAGTTTATATAGAGGACGGCATTACCGAGGTTAGGGGATTTGGGGCTAACCCAAACTTAAAAAGCGTAAGATTGCCAAACACACTAAAAACAATAGCGAGCAGTACATTCAGCGGTTGCACAGCACTTGAGTATATAATCCTACCCGAAGGCTTAGAAGAGATAGGGGCAAACGCATTTAGAAATTGTTCTTCATTAAAAAGTTTAATAATCCCTTACGGTGTTACTTCAATAGGAAACAATGCTTTTGAGCGTTGCGACTCTCTCACAACCGTTATTATTCCCGAAACCGTTACAACTGTAGGCACAAGCATTTTCTCTCTACCGTCAAGCGTTACCTCAAAGCTAACACTTCAATTAACTGTGTATGATTACAACGAATACCTTTGGAATAGCAACATACACGACATTGAACGCAGAGGCGGTAAAGCTGTACGCCACATTATCCCCACAGAAGAACAGGAATATGAACCTGCTGTTTATAGGATTTTACTTGTGTTTGTAACGGAAATAAACGCTTTGTTTCCGCAACACCTCGGTGAAAATGTAAGCGTAAACTACATTATGAGTGAGGAAGAAAGGCAAATTGCCTTAACTCTTGCTATAGATCTTGAAGAAACCCTTAACGGTTGGTTTATAGATCACTTTGTTTCTTTTGAAGTAGACACATTTTTTACAACTGAGCCTATAATTGATTCTGGGATTTTTAGTTGTTCAAAGCCCCAAGGAAATTATCCGTGGGTATATGATATAATGCCCGATAAAATACCAGAAGTTAAAGATCTTTATTTTAATGTGGCAAACCTCAACTACAGGCATTATAAAGCAACCATAGCATATTTTAGTTTCGGCGAATCTGATTCTCAACTTCAAGGTTATGCGGGTGCGACCTCTAGCCCTCAAGCTTATGTAAGGTTCTCGTTGGAGAGAAATCCTGCGGATATGCTTAGAACCACAATACACGAACTAACGCACATTGTTGAACTATTTAGTTCTTCCCCAAGAAAATATCAGCGTCCGTACAACTATCATGACGCAATAGCAGTATACATAAATTCGCCTCTTAGACCGAAAGAAATGTCCAACACAGAATGGAGCCTAGAAATCTCAAGGCGCTATCTGCTAAACAAGATTGAGGTGGACGGAGAGTTAGTTGGCATTTCAAAAGGCTTTTGGAACTGGATATTCACAGCCTAATCTGCAAAGTGAACGGTTTTAGAAATTCGCAAAATTCCCTATTGACGGAATTGGTAATTTTTGGTATAATTAAATTGTGGTATTAGATACCTCGTCTGCAATTAAGCAAAGTTAACTTAACCTCACCCACTCACTTTTTTTTATAGTATAAGGAGGTACACCGCCAAACGCTATTTATAAAATTTGCAAGAAATTAACTCATTCATTAGCAAAACTAACCTTTGGAGGAAACAAACATGAAAAATATTAAAACAAAAAGTACAAGTAAAGCAATCATTGCAGTAGTTGCGTTGTTAATTATCTTCGCACTTGTTGCAGTAATAACCCTCTCACTCGGCAATTCTGAAATTCGCCAAGCCAACGCTAATCCGTTTCACGGTGATTTAACATTTGCAT
This sequence comes from Bacillota bacterium, assembly GCA_009781445.1. Classification (GTDB taxonomy): domain Bacteria; phylum Bacillota; class Clostridia; order Christensenellales; family DTU072; genus WQYD01. The sequence goes on from WQYD01000009.1 coordinate 3,586, forward strand.
TAGCAGGTGGTGGCGCTTACTATAGAGTTAGTGCATCAAATACCAATATTACTCAAGCCGTTATTCCTGCGGAATATCTGGGCAAGCCTGTAAAGGAAATCGCTACCAACGGTTTTGCTTCAAGAACACAACTTACAAGAGTTTACATACCTGAAAGCGTTACCACAATCGGTAACGGCGCATTCCTTGGCTGTACCTCACTTTCTTATGTAGTGATTACAGGGGCAGAAACCATAGGTTCAAATGCTTTCAACCTCTGCGGTAATCTTAAGATTGCAGTAGTTAACGAAGGTGCGCAACTTGGGAATAACGCATTTAATAGTGCAGTTACCACAGTTAAAACACAATCCTATCCAAAAGGCACTCTTGCTTGGGATACTTGGCAAGATATTTATGAAGAAGACGATATTTACCATAATGTAAAGTGCACCCACCCAAGCATTTCTTACACCCCGATATTAGACAACGCAAGCAATCCAATCGGCTATTCTGTTAATGCCATAAGCATATCAGATCCAACGGCGGTTCTTGAACTTGATTACTACCTTGGTTTACCTATTCTTTATGTGGAACAACTTGCTTTTGCATTCGCTGAATTTAAAGCGGTTGCATTTGGCAGGCACTCTACCCACGCAATAGAAATTGCCGATTATGCCTTTTTTGCTTCAGATATTCAGTCTGTTTGGTTCGGCGATAGCGTTATCTTTGAAGATTCGCATTTGGTTTCGGGTATAACCATGGATAGCGAAAGCACATTCCTCTTTTCGGAAGTGAAAACAGTGGTACTTCCTGATACCTTAACCGCAATCAACACATATATGTTTTCTTTCTGCATGGAACTAACCACCGTTATGCACATAAGTTCCACGGATATTAATGTGCTTTCGGATAATATCGTTTCAATTGGCAACGGAGCATTTGAGGGTTGCACTGAAATAGCGGAACTGTACATTTACGGAAATGTTCTTACTATGGGTGTAACTGTGTTTTTTGGTTGGGAATCAAATCAAACGGTTCATGTAAAAGATTTTTACGAACAGCAATTACCTGTAGGTTGGCACGCAGACTGGAATCAAGGAAGCAACGCAGATTTTAAGTTTAAGCCAATAGAGGCAGTTTGGGTTACTCTTGATTTTGAGGGCGGAACAGGTGCAGACACTTTTGTAATTGCTTACGCATTCAGCCCAATGCCCTCTGCCACAGCCCCCACACGCGTAGGCTATGTATTCGCAGGCTACTTCTGCGGGCAATTCGGCACAGGTGTTAAGTATTACAACGCAAACATGACAAGCGCAACAAATTGGGATCAATTTAACAATACCACGCTTTACGCTTATTGGACTGATCTATATCTCTATCAGCTTAACACCAGTACAATGGAATACACCCTAACGGGAGTTGTTTGGAATCTCAGCGCATTCTTCAATACAATCACCCACCTTGAAATCCCTTCGGAATATAACGGACTTCCTGTTACGGCAATAGGGCAAAATGCATTTAGGAACAGAAGTTATTTTGCTAGTGTAATTATGCCCGATACTATAACACATATAGGAAACTCTGCCTTTGAAGGTTGTTTTAATTTAACCTATATAAAATTGTCGGAAAACCTGCTTGAAATATGCGAGTACGCATTTGCATTCAGCAACCGCATTGAAAATATCGTATTCCCAAGCACATTAACAACAATAGCACAAGGTGCATTTTTTGAAGCGAGCATTAGAACCGCAATAATCCATGCGAATGTAACATCAATTGGAAATTCGGCGTTCCGTTCTCGTAGTTGGGACACAACTATTTACACTGAAGTTGCAGGCGCACCAACACCCCCGCCTGCAGGTTGGATGGGGACTTGGACTTATGCCCCCTTCTTTTGGGGTTGCACGCTTTCCGCAGACAAGGATTATGTTGTTTCATTTGTAAGGACGAACTCAAACCCAACGGTTCGCATGGGTTTATCCGCCCCCTACCGTGAAGGCTATACCTTTGACGGCTGGAAAGACCCGATCACGAACTCTACATATCAAATGAATCAGCTAAACTCTGTTCCTAACGGCACAACGCTGTTTGCAATTTGGCAGTAATGTGTGGTACAATACTTATAATAAAACAAAACACTTTTCATTAAAAGGAGTAAATGAATGAAAAAAATAATTAACACCCCCGAAACCGTAGTTATTGATATGTGCCGTGGCATTGCTAAGGCGCACCCTGAATTGGACTTTGTGGAAAAGTTCAAGGTTGTTAAGAAAAAAGAGATTGACAAGAATAAAGTTACGCTTATCAGCGGTGGCGGTTCTGGACACGAACCTGCACACGCAGGCTTTGTGGGCAAAGGAATGCTTGACGCGGCTGTTTGCGGTGATGTTTTTGCTTCACCAAGCCAAATTCAAGTGTATCAAGCAATTTGCAAAACCCAATCAAAGAAAGGCACGCTTCTTATCATTAAGAATTACAGCGGTGATTGCATGAACTTTGACGGCGCGGCAGCAATGGCGCGCGAAGATGACGATATTGAAGTGGATGCAGTTTATGTTAATGACGATATCGCAGTTAAGGATAGCCTTTACACAGTGGGCAGGCGTGGCGTGGCAGGCACGGTTCTTGTGCATAAAATCGCAGGTGCTTGCGCGGAAGCAGGCAAATCCTTAAAAGAAGTTAAGGAAGTGGCAAATAAGGTTATCGCAAATGTGAGAAGTTTGGGCTTTGCGTTCACTTCTTGCACAGTTCCTGCAAAAGGCACACCCACATTTGCTATCGGTGACGGCGAAATGGAATTTGGAGTGGGTATCCACGGTGAACCGGGAATCGCAAGAGAACCTATTGCAAATGCAGAAACGCTTGCTAACCGCATAGTGGGCGCAATCGCAGAAGATATTAACCTCAAAGGCGCGGAAATCGCACTTTTAATTAACGGATTCGGCGGAACACCTATGCAAGAATTATATCTGTTTAACAGCTATGTTACAGATGCAATTGAGGCAAAAGGTATCAAGATTTATAAAACAATCGTGGGCAATTTCATGACTTCTATTGACATGGCAGGTGCTTCGGTATCAGTTCTAAAACTTGACGCTGAATTAAAAGCCTACCTTGATGCCCCCGCAGACACTGCTGGCTTAAAACAATAAGGTTTTAAACAGCGGTTTAAAACCGCACAATATTTTACATAAAAAGCAAGCTAAACCCTGCCGATTAAGGGGGGTTGGCTTGCTTTTGTGTTTTCTCAAGATTAAAAACTTAAAAATTTGGCAATAATCGGGGCATGAGGACTATAACGCAGGATATAAAAGGCACAATAGAAAAGCTAAACAGCATTAAGGGCAAGAACTATATAATTAGAGTTAACCGCGGAAGAAACCGCTATGAAACTTATGAGGGCTTTGTGGAAAGCACTTACCCCTCTATATTTACCGTGCGTTGCGTAACGGGCGAATTAAACACTTTTAGCTATGCGGATTTATTAAGCAGGAATATCCTATTCAGAAGCGCGGAACGCGCATTAGAGGGCGCAGGCGCAAAAGAGGGCGCAAAAGAACAGCCCGCGCACAGCATTCGCCACACAGTCGTTACACCCCCTCAAAAACCGCTAACACCAACCACGCAAAAACCGCTAACCCCAACCGCACCATGAAGTCGCTTCGCTTGTGAAGTCGCAAACAAGTTTGCTTGTGAAGACGCTTCGCTTATGAAGTCGTTCACTTCGTTCACTTGTGAAGTGTTGCTACGCAACACGAAGGAATGCTTATATATAATTATCCATAATAAGGCGAAGCCGACTTCACAAGCGTAGCGTCTTCACGCGCCAAAGGCGCACTTCACAAGCGATAGCGTCTTCATATCATAGGCGTAGCGTCTTCACGCGCCAAAGGCGCACTTCATAAGCGATAGCGTCTTCATAAAAAATTTTAAGGCTTAAAATTTTAGTAATTATTGCCGTTCCCTCTGAATATCGTATTAGTACGCAAATAAACGGAGGGTTTTTCATGTTAGTAAAAGGAAATAAAAGGGTTGAGGTAAGTGCGCCGGGGTTCTATGCGGATAGGGATATTTCCGTTCCTAATGCGAATGAGGTTATTTGTGTGCTTGCTTCAGCCAAAATTCTATCGCAAGAGGCACTTAACGGCGAAGCAAAAGTGTCCTACAGAGTAAGTTATAAGGTTATTTATAACGGTGAAAACGGCATTGATTGCCATGAGGAAAATTGGGAAGAGTATGTTTCTGTGAAATCCGCAGGAATAACCGCAGGTAGCAGGCTTGATTTATACGCAAATGTGGTATCTGCGGAACATGTGGGCGTTAAAAACCTTAAGGCACGCGCCACCGTTGAAATTAAAGGCTATGCCGTTCTTGATTATCATTTTGAACCGCTTGACGCGCCAGAGGGCATTCTTGCCAAGACTTTAACCGTGGCAGTAGAGAATATTGAAAGCATAAAAGAAAGCGAAATTATAGCTTCGCTTGACTTTGAATACCGTGAAGTTATAGATAGAATTTTAACGCACGATACCAAAATTATCATAAATTCGGTAGCCTCAGCAACAGAAATGTGCGAAGTTCGGGGCGAATGTATTACTTATGTTACTTACCTTTCTAACGGCGGATTATGTTCTAAAACGCTGATTACGCCCTTTGACGCAGAGATTTTAACCCCTGGGATTTTCGCAGGGCAAAAGGCGCATTGCTTCGGCAGGGCAAGTGCTTCCACACTCACGCTTTCTTCAGACGGCAATTCAAGCGCGATAAAAACTGAAATTGTGGTGGGAATCCGCGGATTTGCGGTTTCAACTCATGACGCTGAAATTCTTAATGACGCTTACAGCTGTCAAAAAGAGCTTGAAATTAAGTATCAAGAAGCCTTTGTTGAGGATAATATTTGCGTGGCAGGCGCAACTGAAAAACTGTTTTCTACGCTAAGAATCCCCGTGGATAAGCCCAAAATCCGCGCAATTCAAGCACTTTTAACCCCCTCAATCGTGGCAATTAACGCTTTTAACGCTGGCGGTGGCTTAACGGCAGAGGGTATCGTGGGCGTCCCCGTGGTGTACTTGGACGAAAATGAGAAACTTCAAACGGAAAAAGTGGAAATCCCCTTCCATTTCATTGCCACAAGGGATTTCAGGTGCGGTAGAAATATATCTGCAAACGCCACAATAGTATCCATAGCGTGCAGGGTTAAGCATAATGACGAACTTGAATTTAGCGGTGAAATATCCGTGAATGTACACGCTTCGGGCGAACGCGGTGTGAAATATATAGAACAAATCCGCGAAATCGGCGAAAGGGAACAATCCGATGCGGCGATTAGCCTCTATATTGTGAAAGCAGGCGAAACCCTTTGGGATGTGGCAAAAGCGCTAATGAGTGATGAGGAAAATTTATTAAAACTTAACCCCGATGTAAAATTGCCCTTAATCGGCGGTGAAAAAGTGCTGTTGTTCAGAGAAATTGAGTAAACCGCTAAAAATTCACAAATAAATCACTATAAATACTATTATTCACTTTAGTTTGACTATTGACACTGTAAGCACGCGCGTGTTAATATATATACAGAAGAAAACCATATGAAATCTAAACGCATAGTCATATTTCTTATATTAATCGCCGTTTTAGTAATAACCGCCGTTTCCTGCACGGATGACGGCGGTATCGGCGTTTACAGAATAACTTTCATTATGAACGGCGGAACTACGGCAGACGGGGTTTCCGCCTCATTTTCCACCAACATTCGCGCAGGGCATGCCATTGTGTTCCCGCCCGATCCCAAGCACCCAAGCGGGCTTGTTTTCAGCGGTTGGTTTTTTGATTTTGCATGGACGGACAGGCTTGAAGAAGATACCTTTACGAAAACACCTTTAAAATCTAACCAAACGGTGTACGCGCGTTGGGTTGAGGGCAAAGAACCCGAAATCCCCGGAAATGGCGGAACTGAAGAACCCAAAATTGTGCCTGTTCACTTTGTTTTTGGTTATGATTTTACCAAAGTGGTTATAAATTTGCAAGGCGCGCTTACGCAGGAATTTATTTACGGTTTCTTTAACGGCGAATTTAACGGCACTTTGCCCTATCCTGCTTTTCAAGGGCATGACTTTGAGGAATGGTACACCGATAGCAGGCTTGAATCGCGCTTAACGCTTCCGTTCGCGCTTGAAGAGGAAACCTTTCTTTATGCGAAGTGGCAACCCAAAAGTTTTAACCTTTTGCTAACAACTGAGGAAGTTTTTGTGATTGAGGACGCACGCACAGAGGGCTTACCGTCCCTAATCCATTCGGGCGGATTCTTGCACGGACAGCCCCCAAGCGCGGAAACCAAGGTGTTTTTCGGCGGACAATTCACTATTCCGCAAAATGAAATGCAGTTTAACGACAGCGAAGGAATCCTTTACACCTTTTTAGGTTGGGTAGACATTGCGGACGGAAATAAGGAATACTTAGCAGGGCAAACCTATCCCGTTAGCCGTGAGGCGGATATGGATTTAAGAATGAAATGGCTAAGGGCTTACCCTGTGGTTCTTTACCATGCAGGATATCCAAGCCAAGCCGAAACTGCAATAATGTTTGCAGGCAATGAATTGATTCTTCCTGTGTCCGGCGCGGTAAGTGCAGACGAAAGGTTTTTGGGTTGGATTGAAATTGACTTGGACGGCAGTGCCGTATCGGGCAACCTTTTAACCGCAGGAACAAAGATTGAAGTGCTTGCGGACGCAATGTATTTTTCCGCAGTTTGGGCAAGGCTTTACGCGGTTACGCTTTTTGCAGGTGAGGAACTTTCGCATTCCATTCAGCCCGTAATCCTTGGCGAATTCATTGAGGGTGAGGAATTTATAATGCCCGACTGGACGGGGCGCGGTGGCGACAGCTTTGTGTTCAAGGGCTGGAACTATGAACTTACTTCGGGGCAAACCCTGTTTATTGAAAAGGGCGAAAGTTTTAAAATGAGCGGAAGAGATTTAGGCTTTACCGCCGTTTGGGAACCCGCGCAATCGTTCACTGTTAGCTATAATTCGGGTGGCGGTGAACTAAATCCCCAATTCCCTATTCCCGATTCCTTTACGCAAGGAAGGCACGCAGAGGACGATGTTTTGCTTTTGCCAATGACACCTGTAAGCTACTTCCGCCGTCTTAATTATTTATTCGCAGGGTGGGACATTAACGGAACTTTCCAAGCAAGCGGAACTTTTAAAATGCCTCATGAAAATGTGGTGATAACCGCGCTGTGGGAAGTGCAGAATTATCAAATTGTTTATAGCGTGGCACAAAGCGGTGCGGATTTATCTTTACTTACCACCGAATATTCACTTAATAAAACCACGGTGTATGTTCCTCAGTTATCCTTAAGAGGTTATGAATTCGGCGGTTGGTTTACGGATAGCAACCACCAAAACAGCGTGGCTTCGGGAAGCCTCTTTACGGTGGAAAACGATGCAAGCGGTTTTGGCTTTACCATGGTTTTTAACGCTGGTGTTCAATTTGCAAGGGTTAACTTGTTCGCAAAATTTACCGCACTTTCATTTACAATTACGCTTAAATGCGCAGTGCTTGATAGGGAAGAATCTTTGGTTGTAAGCTATGATGAAGACTATCAAAGACGCTTTGCAGACGAAGCCTCAAAGTTCGTGCGAAGCGGTGAATATGAGAGGGCTTACTGGAATCTTAACGGCGAAGTGTTTCCCGAAACAGGTGCATGGAACAGGCTTGAAAATATTGTGCTAATCCTTGTGTGGACGATTAAACCCACCCACGGTTTAGTGTTCAGCCCTAACGGAAACGGCGCGCTTATGGTTAGCGGTATAAGCGGAAACGAAAGGCGCGTTGCTGTGCCTGAATATTATAACAGGCTTCCTGTTACGGCGGTTGCCTCTAACGCTTTCCAAAATTCTTTAATTGAAGCAATCACACTTCCCGAAGGAATAGTGTCAATCGGCGCGAACGCTTTTGCAGGAAGCAGGCTTGAATATATTGTGCTTCCTAACAGCGTTACCGCGATAGGGGCAGGCGCGTTCCAAGGCGCGCTATCGTTAGAATATGTTACGGCAAGTGAAAACAGCAGGCTTGTTTCCGTGGGCGCAAACGCGTTCGCAGGGTGCATAGCACTTGAGTCCGTTATCCTTCCGTATGCCGTGAGAAGCATAGGCGCGGGCGCGTTCGGCGGTTCGCCAAACTTAGTAATTTTTGCAATGGCGCACGCTGTGCAACCAAATTGGCACGCTAATTGGAACTTGGGTAACAACCCTGTGTTCTTCGGCACGGTGGCTTCTGATAGCGAACCACCGCATATGTTTCCTGTGTTTTCGGATATAGACGGCAATACCCTTTACGCAGTTAATAACCCTAACGGCGGGGTTACCGCGGTAAGGCTTAGCATTGTTACGCCTCTATCCGAACTAAGGCTTCCAAAGCAAGTTACGGCAATCGCAAGCAATGTGTTCAGCAACCTTAGTTTAACAAGTTTGGTGCTTTACATAGGTGCGGAATGTTTAAGTATTGCAAACGATGCGTTCCCTGTGAGGCTAAGCGCAATTTATCTTTTGCGCGGAATTATGCCAAATGAAACATGGCAGAATAACCAAACCGTTCATATCAACAGCCACAGTAGCGGACTGTTTGATTATAGGCTTGAAAGTGTCGGCGGTGAAACTAACGCGCACATATACGCATACAGGGGCGCAGGCGGTGCGGTGGTTATCCCCAATGAAATAGACGGCTATTTAGTAGCAAGCATAGGGCAAACATTTAGAGGAAACATAAGTATTACCTCAATTACACTGCCTGCCACGGTAACGGTAATTGCATATGAAGCCTTCCTTAATTGCGTTAATCTTAGAGAGATAAACCTTGCGGAAAGAAACGCTTTGGGCGGGATTGCTTCGGCGGTTCAGCATATCGGGCGCGATGCGTTCAAGGGCTGTTATTCACTTCGCTTGGTTGATTTGGGCGGGCTTGAATCCGTGCCGAACGGTGCGTTTGAAAACTGCGTTTCGCTAAGAAGCGTGCGCCTTTCAAGCACTATTGCATTCATAGGTGAGGGCGCATTTAAAGGTGCGGTTTCCCTTTCGGAAATCATTATGCCAAGCGGTTTATCTTTAAAAGAAATTGGGGACAGTGCCTTTGAGGGTTGCACCAGCTTAACGCTTAACGGCGCGCTTTTGGCTTCGCTTGAAAGGCTGGGCGCGCGTGCATTTTTCGGTGTAAAACATATGAATGATATGCATATAGGGCGCGCGCTTTCATATATCGGCGCGGAAGCCTTCGCATATGCGGGCATTGATAGGTTTATTGCCGATTCCCAAAATGAGTATTATTCAACACATGAAAATGTGCTTTTCACGGCGGACGGTAGCGTGCTGATTGCCTATCCGCGTTTGGCACGCGTGAGCCATTTTATTGTTAGTTCCGCGGTTAAATCAATCGCGCCTTATGCTTACGCAGGCACCGTGTATCTCAATGCTGTTTCGCTTGGCTTAGGGGTAATTTACATAGGCGAAAACGCATTCGGTTATAGCGTTGCCACGGTGCATTCACCTCTTGCAAATATGCCAAATACTTGGGGCAGTGATTCCTTTGCCGTGAATGTAAAGGTTTCATTCACAGGTGGCGAAACATATGAAATTAGCGCAGGAATCATATATAAAACCGAAAATAACACGGCTGTTATCACGGGCTTTACAGGGGAACTTGCTAATGATTCGGTGATTGAAATACCAAGCCAAATCGGCGGTGTTTCGGTAAGTGAAATTGTGGCAGGTGCTTTTGACGGTGCTAAGTTCCTTGTTATGTTAATCCCTAATTCTGTGAGCGTGCATGAGGACGCTTTTGTAAATTCAACTTCGGCTACGCTTAGCTTAGAGCGTGATTTGTTAACCTCTTTGTGCGGTGAATTCCTTTACTTTATAAACGGAAACGGCGGTGCTGAAATTGTGAAATATATCGGCAATTCAAGGTTCGTTGAGATTCCGAATGCGCTTGACGGCAAGCCTGTTACCGCGGTTAGAGATTACGCGTTTTCATATACAAGCGTGCGTAGTGCATATGTTTTTGCTTCGGTAGCAAGCATTGCTTCATATGCTTTTGAATCTGAAAACTATATTGTGGTGTACACTAACGGCAATAGCTTAATGGGCATTAACGCGGTTAAAGTTTACTATCAGATTGAGGTTAGCGCGCTTGGCTTAAATGAGAACGGCTTCCAAACAATTAACAACGGCAGAACACTCACGCGCTACCTTGGTGACGGCGGTTCGGTTACAACGCCGACTTTAACAGGTTCGCAAGTAGTGCCGTCTTTCACGGTTGGAAGCTTTGCGTTTGCAGGTATATCCGATATTCGTAAAATTGAGTTCACCCCCTCAGTTTACATTTTGCTTGAAGAGAGAGCGGTGGCTTATTGCTATGGATTAACCGCTGTGGAATTCTCAATCGCCACAATCCGCACAAGAGCGTTTGAGGACTGCACCAATCTTTCCGAAGTGATTTTGCACGGCACGGCAGGTTTATCAAGGTTTGAATTTCAGGCGTTTAAGGGTTGCGTATCTTTAATAAATATCGCGTCCTCATTCGCGTCCCGCCCCTCTGGTAACGCAGGTTGGGATATTATCGGTTACGCGGTTTCGGATATTGAAATAAGGGTTGATATGGTGGCACTATGATAAACCGAAAGAAAATTATTCTTGTTATTATCATGCTTGCGTTCACCGTCCTTATGGCGTGGGCTTGCAGTGGTGCGGAACAAAAGTTCACCGTGCAGTTTCAATCCGTGCCGTCTATTGAACCCATGTACACAAGCCGTATTCAAGAAATGCCCAATGTGGAAAGGGGTGGCTTCCGCCTTGAGGGTTGGTACTACGATCAAGCCCACACAAGCAAGGTTAGCTTTCCGCTTAAGGTTACAAGGGATTTAATTCTGTGGGCGAAGTTTGAACAAACTTACACCGTGTCTTTCAGATTCCAAACCCCCGGCAATGATCCTGATATTATCTATGATACGCGTGCTTATCTTCCGGGGGAACAAGTTTTTGTTATATCCGATCCTCAGCGCGCAGGCTATGAATTTGACAGGTGGCTTCAACCTATTCCCGAAGTAATGAATAACGATAATCTTGTCATTTGGGCAAGTTTTAAAGCCAACACTTATAAGGTTTGCTTTATGCCCGAAAGCGGGGTTTCTTACGCGGGAAGCGAGGGGCTTTATTCCACCATGCACAATGGGCAATTAACGGCATTTCCATATGTTTCGGTTACTTACGGCGACTTCTTCACCCATGTGCTTGCAGGGGTAAGGCCTGAAAAAGAGAACGCCTCTTTCAGCGGTTGGACTACTTATGTTTACGGCGAAGGGCGCATTGATTTTTCACCTGAGGGCAGGTGGGCGAAAACGGAAAATATCTTGCTTCGCCCAGTGTGGGTGGATAAGGGTAGCGCAGGGTTAAGGTACGAACTTAATGCAGACGGCAACTCTTACACGGTTTCAAAATATGTAACAAGCAATATAGACGGGACGGACAGGCAGGAACATATAATAGTCCCCTCGCAGTATAACGGCTTACCTGTAACCGCAATCGGCGAAAGGTGCTTTCAGCCCACCGATACGGCGGAATCGCGCTTGGTTTCAATTGAACTTCCAAGCACTATCACAACCATAGGTGATTTTGCTTTTGTGAACTGCGCAAGGCTTCAGCAAATCAATATCCCCTCTTCCGTTAAAACTATAGGCAGGCAAGCGTTCTTAAATTGCGTGTCTGTTTCAAAAATAGTTATCCCAAGAAGTGTGGAAGTTATCGGCGCAGGTGCTTTCATGAACTGTTCTCAATTGCAAGAGGTGGAACTATATGTAACTACTCAAGCAGGCGCGCCACAGCTTCACACAATCGGCGAATCCGCCTTTGAGGGGGCTTCCGCTTTAAGGCAAATCAGCTTACCCCCCTCACTTAAGTCTTTGGGGGATTACGCGTTCTTCGGCTGTACACAGCTTGCAAGGGTAGAGGGGCTTAACGCCACGCAGATAGATAGGATAGGCATTTCCGCCTTTGAGGATTGCACCTCTCTCACCGAAATCAGGCTACCGCAATCAGTGGCAACGGTGGACACGGGGGCATTCAGAAATTGCACCCAACTAAGAACGCTTACATTTACGCTTGGCTTGCGCGTAATCGGTTTTGAAGCGTTTAGAAATTGCACTTCCTTAAACGCTATCACGCTTACAAGCGCAATATCAGTGATTGAGGCGCGTGCGTTCGTGGGCGCAACAAGCATAAACGAAATCTTGATTCACGGCTTAACCGCAGATTCACCGAACTGGAATCAGGATTGGGATTATAAAACAGAGGACACAAGATTCACCACTGAAAAGAGATATATGTAACCAAAGAAGTGAAGATTAAAGTTTACGGCAAAGTTAATTTATCCTTAAGCATTTTGGGATTAAAGGGCGGTATGCACCTCTTGGATTCGCTTATGATAAACGCGCCAGTGTACGATACGGTATCACTTAGCAAGCGGAAAGATAAAGAGGTTTTTATTTCTTACAAGGGCGGTGAAGTGTTTGAAAATGATAACGCGCTTAAAGCAGGCAAGGCGGTAGTGGCAGAGTATAAAACGAACGGCGCAAATATAAGGATAGCCAAAGGCATACCGATTGGCGCAGGCTTGGGCGGTTCGTCTGCTTCCACGGCAGGGGTTGTGAAAGCAATGGAAAAGGCTTACGGATTCAAAGCCTCAAAAGAATTCTTGCTAAGCCTCGGAAGCGATACTAATTATATGTACCACGGCGGTGCAAAAAGGATTAAAGGAATAGGCGAAATAATTGAAGATATAAGTTTGCCAAAGATATATGTGGCGGTGGCGCATGATAACCGCCTAAAGGTAAGCACAAAAGAATGCTATAAACTGTACGACAAAGTCGGCGGTGATAATATAGGCACAGAGGGTTTTATAAAAACTCTCAACAATCCCAAAAACGCGCTTTCGCGTTCGGCAGAGTTGCTTTGCCCCCAAATTAAGGACTTAACCCAAATGGTTGAATCGGCAGGATTTAGGGGTGCGCTTCTTTCGGGCAGTGGCAGTGCGGTATTTGGGTACAGCGTGAGCAAAAACGAATTCAAAGACGGGCTAAATAAATTAAAGCAAATAACGAAAAATCACAAAAGCATAAGGATTTATTGGTGAATTATGGCAAGATTTAAGCTTGATTACCCCGTGTACCTCTTTAACGAAGGAACGAATTACGATGCCTTCAAACTAATGAGGCTTAGCTACTTAACCAAGGGCGGCAAAAAGGTTTGGCGGTTCAGGTGCTGGGCGCCCCGCGCGAAATCCGTTTCCGTGGTGGGGAACTTTAATAAGTGGAACAGAAATATAAATAAAATGGTTGCCGTGGGTGGCGGGCTGTGGGAAGCCCATATCGGCGGGCTTAAAAAGTACGATAACTATAAATTTAGCGTGGAAGGCGCAAAGGGCAAAGTTTCCCTTAAGGCTGATCCTTATGCTACCCATGCAGAAACCGCCCCTGGGACGGCAAGCAAGGTGTACGATATCGCAGGCTATAATTGGGGGGATTCGGATTACCTTTTAAAACGCAAGGAAAGAAATCATTACACCTCACCCATGAATGTGTACGAGGTTCACGCAGGTTCATGGAAAAAGCACGCAGACGGCAATTTTTATAGCTATAAAGATTTGGCTGATTCGCTTGTTCCTTACCTTAAGGAAATGAATTATACTCATGTTGAGTTAATGCCCGTTACGGAACACCCATTTTTTGGTAGCTGGGGCTACCAAATATCAGGGCTTTTCGCGCCAACCTCACGATTTGGCATTCCGCATGAGTTTATGTACTTCGTGGATAAATGCCACAAAGCAGGAATCGGCGTTATTATGGATTTTGTGCTTTCGCACTTCCCTAAGGACGAATTCGGTTTATATGAATTTGACGGTTTGCCCCTTTATGAGTACACAGACGAATGCAAAAAAGAGCATAAAGAGTGGGGAACTCATGTTTTTGACTACGGACGCCCCGAAGTTCATTCGTTTTTAATATCCGCAGTTTGCTTTTGGCTTGAACATTACCATATAGACGGTATGCGCCTTGACGCAGTGGCAAGTATGCTTTATCTTGACTATAACAGAAAAGACGGCGAGTGGGCGCAAAATATCCACGGCGGAAACCACAATTTAGAAGCAATAGCCTTTTTGCAAAAACTTAACAGGGTGGTGCTTTCCCGCTTCCCTGATTGCTTTATGGTTGCGGAAGAATCTACCGCGTTTCCCATGGTTACCATGCCACCCGATATCGGCGGGCTTGGCTTTAACTTCAAGTGGAACATGGGTTGGATGAACGATATTTTGGAATATGTGGGAATTGATCCGTTTTTTAGAAAGGGCGCGCACGATAAAATAACCTTTTCGCTTTCTTATGCGTTTTCTGAAAATTATGTGTTGCCGTTTAGCCATGACGAAGTCGTTCACGGCAAATGTTCCATGGTTTCAAAAGTGCGAGGCGATTATCAAGATAAATTTTCCGCACTTAAAGCACTTTACGCATATCAAATGGCACACCCCGGAAAAAAGCTGAATTTTATGGGCGGTGAGTTTGCACAGTTTATTGAATGGGACTATCAAAAGGAATTGGATTGGTTGCTTCTTGAATTTGAAAGCCACATTACGCTTAAGAATTATGTTAAAAAACTTAATGAACTTTACTTAAAAATCCCCGCGCTTTTTGAGCTTGATAATACATATGACGGTTTCAAATGGCTTGTTGTGGACGATAATGTGCAGAATGTGATAGCGTTTTACCGTGAAGATAAGGAACATAAAAAGCTAATATCCATAATTAATTTTGCAAACGCAAGGCGCGAGGGTTATGAAATCGGCGTACCTGACGCTGGCGATTATGAAATAGTTTTAAATTCAAACGCGACTGATTTTGGCGGTAAAACGGAAATTCCCAAAATTATTTCCACCGTTAAAAAGCCCAATCACGGGCATAAGAACTCAATAGTTCTAAACATTGAACCAAATTCAGCACTTTATCTTACACTCAAAAAGAGGGCATAGAAAACCTTAACTTAAAAACAAACATAGAAAAATCTACTAAGAAAAACAAACACTATATAAGGAATAGAAATTATGAAAAAAATCGGCGTTGCGTTACTTGGGCTTGGCACTGTGGGCTTTGGAACTTATAAAATCCTTACGGATAATAAGGCAGAAATTGAAAAAAAGCACGGCGTTAGCATTGAGGTTAAGCATATCTTAGAAAAGAATCCCAAGAGGGCGGAAGAAACAGGGGTGAACCCAAGGCTTATTTCCACAGATATCAATAATGTGATTAACGATCCTGAAATTTCTATAGTTGCGGAATTTTTTGGCGGAATTGAACCTGCACGATCGTATCTTATCGCGTGCCTTAAAGCGGGCAAAAGTATCGTTACCGCTAACAAGGAATTATTTAGCAAGCATTGGGCAGAGTTTAACGAAGTGGCTGAAGAATCGGGCGCAGGCATTTATTTTGAGGCAAGCTGTATGGGCGGTGTGCCTATTGTTAGAACGCTTACGGCAGGGCTTCAAGGCGATAACATTTTATCAATAGCAGGAATTTTTAACGGAACTACCAATTATATTTTAACCAACATGGCGGATAACGGCGAGGAATACGGGGCGGTTTTAAAGCGTGCGCAGGATTTGGGTTACGCCGAAGCTAACCCCTCTGCCGATGTAGACGGGTTTGACAGCATGTACAAATTATCAATCCTTGCCTCACTTGCATTTAACAAAAAAGTTCCGCTTAATAAAATTTACCGCGAGGGCATAAGCAAGATTTCTAAGGAAGATATTGAACGCGGTAAGGATTTTGGTTACACATTAAAACTTATTGCAATGGCTAAAAACAAGGGTAAAATTGATGCACGCGTTCACCCAATGTTTGTGGAAAATTCGCACCCCCTTGCCTCAGTTAAAAGCAGTTTTAACGCGGTTGTGATTGAAGGGGACAATGTGGGCGATGTTATGCTTTACGGCAGAGGGGCAGGGGATTTGCCCACAGGTTCTGCGGTTGTATCCGATATTGTGTACTGCGCGCTTCAAAAGGAATACAAACGGTTTGGCTTTAAAAAAGAATCGGATAAAGACTACGCCACTGATTTCGTGTCTAAATACTATATCCGCATGACGGTGGACGATAAAAGTGGTGTGCTTGCAAAGATTGCAGGCGTGTTCGGAAAATATGAAGTCAGCATAAACAGTATGCACCAAAAACCATTAAGCGGTGGTGTGTCCTCAATAGTTTTCCTAATTCACGAAACAAGCGAACTAAATATCAATAAGGCAATAGCTGAGATTAAATCCTTAAATGTACTTAAAGAAGTTGACGCTTTAATCCGAATTTTCTAAAACTATTGCTTTAAGATTTTCTTTAAAAATTGCCCTGTGTAACTATCCGCGACTTCCGCGACTTCTTCGGGTGTGCCTTTAGCCATAACAGTACCGCCTGCGCCACCGCCCTCTGGCCCTAAGTCAATTATATAATCAGCAATTTTTATAACATCAAGATTGTGTTCAATTACCACCACCGTGTTTCCGCTTTCGGTTAACCTCTGAAGCATATCTATCAGCTTTTCAATATCGGCAGAGTGAAGCCCTGTGGTGGGTTCGTCAAGGATATAAATAGTTTTTCCTGTGCTTCGCTTGGATAGTTCTGCGGATAGCTTTATCCTTTGGGCTTCACCGCCTGATAGGGTAGTGGAAGGTTGCCCAAGTTTAATATAGCCAAGCCCCACATCGTTCATGCACTTAATCTTGGAATAAATTTTTGGTATGTTTTCAAAAAAGGTTGTGGCTTCTTCCACCGTCATTTCAAGTATATCGTAAATAGATTTTCCCTTGTAACGAACCTCAAGAGTTTCGCGGTTATACCGCTTGCTTCCGCATACTTCGCAGGGTACATAAACATCGGGAAGGAAGTGCATTTCAATTTTTATAATGCCGTCCCCCCCGCAGTTTTCACACCTGCCACCTGCCACATTAAAGCTGAATCTGCCTGCGCTGTAACCCCTTGCCTTGGCATCCGGCGTTAGGGCAAAGAGTTCTCTGATAGGGGTAAAAACACCTGTGTAAGTGGCGGGATTAGAACGAGGCGTTTTGCCTATCGGGCTTTGATCTATGCTAATAATTTTATCAAAATGTTCTGCGCCCTCAATGTCTGAAAACTTTCCTTGAGTTAAAAAGCTACCGTTAAGCGCGTTAGCAAGATAGGGGTAAACAATGCCGTTAATCAGCGAAGATTTACCGCTTCCCGATACCCCTGTAACGGCGGTAATAAGCCCTGCGGGGATTTCTATATCAATGCCTTCTAAGTTATTTTGCTTTGCGCCGAACACGCGTAAAAACCTGTTATCAGGCTTCTTCCGCATATCGGGAACTTTGATTTTTTTTCTGCCCGAAAGGTAGTCCCCAGTGATAGAATCATATGTTTTTATGATATCTTCCCTTGTTCCCTGTGCCACAAGCCTGCCACCGTTAACGCCTGCCCCTGGGCCTATATCCACTATATAATCCGCACTGTTAATCGTTTCTTCGTCATGTTCAACCACTATCAAGGTGTTGCCTAAATCTCTTAATTTTAAGAGGGTTGAAATCAGCTTTTGATTATCCCTTTGGTGAAGCCCGATGCTTGGTTCGTCAAGAATATAAAGCACGCCTGTTAAGCCACTGCCTATTTGCGTGGCAAGGCGGATTCTCTGTGATTCACCGCCCGATAGCGTTGCGCTTGAACGGGACAATGAAAGGTAGCCAAGCCCCACATCAATTAGGAATTTAAGCCTTGCAAGAATCTCTTTAAAAATAGGTGCGCCGATAGTTTTATCGCGTTCGGAAAGGGCAATGCTAAGAAAAAATTCCCTAAGGGTTAAGACGGGCATTTCGGTGATTTCACATATGTTTTTATCTGAAACAGTTACGGAAAGTACCTCTTTTTTAAGCCTTTTGCCACAGCAAGCCTCGCAGGGGCTTTCAGACATATATCTCTCAATATCAGTTTTCACCGCGTCCGATTGCGTTTGATTATACCGCCTTTGAAGGTTATTCACAATGCCTTCAAAACTTGTGTTATAAGTTCCGCTCATTTTTGCGCTGTTCCAATGCATGGTTAATTTTTCACCGCCGTTGCCGTACAAAACCATATCTTGAAATTTTTTGTTAAGTTTGTTCCAAGGCGTGTTCATAGAGAATCCGTACTTTTCGGAAAGCGCGCTTAACTGCATATCTGCCATGCTTCCCATGTCCATAATCGCCCAACCTGATAATTTAATCGCGCCGTCTGCAAGGGAAAGAGAGGGATCTTTAATTATCTTGCTTGGATCAATTTCATGCTTAACGCCAAGCCCTGTACATATGTCGCACGCACCAAAAGGGCTGTTAAATGAGAACATTCGGGGGGTTAAATCAGGCACGGTGATTTCGCAATCAGCGCAGGCATAGCGCGCGGAATATAAGAATTCTTCACCGTTAATCTCAGCCAAAACCAAACCGTCTGAAAGTTTTAAGGCAAGTTCCACGCTGTCGGTAAGCCGTCTGTTAATGTCCTCTTTAATCACCACACGATCAATAACAATGCTAATGTTGTGCTTTAAATTTTTATCAAGTTTAATGTCGTCCTCAAGGCTAATCGTTTCGCCGTCTATCTTCGCACGGATAAATCCTTGCTTCCTATAGCCCTCAAGTTGCTTTTGATATTCGCCTTTTCTACCGCGCACCACTGGGGACATAATGATAACTTTGCTACCGTTTCCGCTAACCAAAATCCTATCCACAATTTGATCCACCGAAACTTGGGTTATAACCTTACCGCAATCGGGGCAGTGCGGAACGCCTATGCGCGCATATAAAAGCCTTAGATAATCATATATTTCAGTAACCGTGCCAACCGTACTTCTTGGGTTTTTAGAGGTGGTTTTTTGATCTATTGCAATAGCAGGGCTTAAGCCCTCAATGTGTTCCACATTAGGCTTTTCCATTTGCCCCAAGAACTGGCGCGCGTAGCTACTAAGGCTTTCCATATACCGCCTTTGCCCTTCTGCAAAAATCGTGTCAAATGCAAGGGAAGATTTACCGCTTCCCGAAAGCCCAGTGAACACCACAAATTTATCGCGCGGTATCCGCACATCTATGTTTTTTAAATTATTCTCTTTTGCGCCTTTAATAAATATTTCTTTCATTTTGTAATTAGGTTGCAGGTTGCAGGGGGCAGGGTTAATTAAGAATTCAGAATTCAGAATTCAGAATTGCGGATTAATTAATAATGATATTTAGAATCCACAATTTATATTTTGTATTTTATATTTTCCATAATTCATAATTCTTAATTCTTAATTCTGCATTCGTTTAAGTTCCTTAATCCTATCCCTAAGCACTATCGCCGTTTCAAAATCATATGTTTCGCTTGCTTTTGCCATTTGTTTTTCAAGGCGGATGAGTTCGGATTTTATATCGCTTACAGATAGCTTTTCATATGTTTTTGTATCCTTTTTGCTTATCTTGATTGTGCTTGTTATAGGCTTGATTATTGTGGTAGGGGTTATGCCGTGCTGTAAGTTATAGGCTTTTTGCTTTTCGCGCCGTTGCCCCACTATATCCATAGTATCTCTCATTGAAGCGGTAATAGTATCAGCGTAAAAAATTACCTTTGCGTCCTTGTTTCTTGCACCGCGTCCTGCCGTTTGAATAAGGGAAGAACGCGAACGCAAAAACCCCTCTTTATCCGCGTCAAGCACGGCAACGAGAAGAACTTCAGGAATATCCAGCCCCTCACGCAAAAGGTTTATACCCACTATAACATCTATCTCACCTCTGCGCAAGTTTGTGATTATTTCAATGCGTTCAAGCGTATCAATATCGCTGTGCATATACTGAACTTTAATAAGGTGTTCTTTAAGATAATTGGTTAGGCTTTCCGCCATTTTCTTTGTGAGAGTGGTAACAAGAACCCTACCGCCTTTCTCTGTGGCACTAAAGATTTCGGATATTAAATCGTCTATTTGCCCCTCTGTTTTCCTCACAAAAATTTCGGGTTCAAGAAGCCCTGTGGGGCGCACAACTTGTTCCACAATTTGCACCGCTTCTTTAAGTTCATAATCGGCAGGTGTGGCGGATACACATATGATTTGCTTGAATCTTTTACTAAATTCCTCAAAGTTTAAAGGGCGGTTATCATATGCGGAAGGCAGGCGGAATCCATAGTCCACAAGGTTTTTTTTCCTTGCAAAATCGCCGTTAAACATACCTCTTATTTGCGGTAAAGTTATGTGGCTTTCGTCTGCAAAAACCAAAAAATCTTCGGGGAAATAATCCATTAAAGTGAAGGGCGGTTCGCCGATTTTGCGCTTATCAAAGTACCGTGAGTAATTTTCAATTCCTGTGCAGTAGCCCATTTCTTTAATCATTTCAAGATCATATGAAACGCGTTCCTTTATGCGGTAGGCTTCCACAATTTTACCCGCTGATTCAAATTCCTTAATGCTGATTGCCAAGTCCTTGCGGATTTCGCGTATCGTATCTTCAATCTTTTCGCTACCCACCACATAATGCGAGGCAGGGAAAATTGCCACATGGCTAAGCACGGAAACGGTTTTTCCGCTAACAATGTCAAACTCTGAAAGCCTTTCAATAGTATCGCCAAAGAACTCAACTCTTATAGCATTTGTGCTATATCCGGGGGGATAAATTTCAAGCAAATCACCGCGCACACGGAAGTGCGATCTTTGAAAATCAATATCGCTTCGTTTGTACTGCACGGATATTAACCTATCAATAACTTCGTCCCTGTCAAGGTTATCGTTCGGGCGCAAAGATAAAACATGGCGGTAATATTCCTCTGGCGCGCCAAGCCCGTAAATGCAGGACACGGAAGCAACCACAATTACATCGCGCCTTTCGCCAAGCGAGGAAGTGGCGCTGTGGCGCAGTTTATCAATTTCCTCATTTAAGGATAAATCCTTTTCTATATAAGTATCGTTTCTGGGAATATACGCTTCGGGCTGGTAGTAATCATAATAGGACACAAAATATTCCACGCGGTTCTTGGGAAAAAGTTCTCTAAACTCATTGCATAATTGCGCGGCGAGAGTTTTGTTATGCGCAATAATTAAAGCAGGGCGTTGCGTATTTTGAATCACATTCGCCATGGTAAAAGTTTTGCCACTGCCGGTTACGCCCAAAAGCACCTGCATTCTGTTTCCTGCGTTAACGCCGTCCGTAAGCCTCTTTATGGCTTCGGGCTGATCACCGCACGGCGAGTATCTTGATACTAATTGAAACTTACACAAAATTAAGTGTTTCCTTAAATCCCGAGAATAACCCCTATTAGCCACCTTACGCTGTAACCGAGTACGGCGAAGATAATTGTGGTAACAATCCTGCGGATTAGTTTTTTGCGGTTATCCTTTTTTTCGCGTGCGTAGCCAAGCCCCTTTTCCTTTAGGGAAATAAGGAAAAGCATTTCGCCTTTCTTCTCTGCGTGTTCGTACTCAAAATATCCGTCTATACTCAATGCTTCAAGCACTGGTTGCAAATCTTCCTCATTAAACCTATGCTTGTAAGGAATTTTTGAAAGAATATAAAAAGGCGAAACAATGCAACGCCCCGTTTTTTCAGAGGTGGCATCGTACACAACATCCATTAACACTTTTTCTTTTTTATTTAAAACCATTTCTATTCTTAGTATCCTGTTTTCGGTTGCCTATTTTAGCACCGCGATAATTATTGCCACACCGATTAGCACGGCGGGAAGCGCACCTGCGAGTGAGGCAAGGAAAACATACTTAAAAAGTTTTTTATAATCAATGCCTATTGATAAATCAGAGGTATCCACAATTGAGGAAAGCGAAGTGGGGGAAGCTGAAGCCGAATTCTTATCTTCTTTCTTGCTTGGTTGCTTAACTTCGGTTTCCGCAATCAGCCTGCCCTTTGGCAAAGCGATGACGCAGTATTCGTCCCCGTCTTGATATCTTAGGTTAATATATCCTGCCACCACAAAGCCTTTAAGGATTTCGTTAAGTTCCGCACCAGTCAAACCGGGGGACGCACTTAAAAATTCGTCCTTTTCCATTATCACGGCTTTGCCGTCTTTAGAAGTTTCGTTAATTGCGCATAGCACTGAGTGCGCTTTCTTATCCATTTCGTTAACCTCAAACGATTTATTCTCTGTAAAATTATAACACGCGCAAAATAAGTAGTCAATAAGTAGTCAACCCTTATTTGATTATGTTAAAATAAAATATATGAATTTGCTAAGTAGATTTTTAAATAGAACAGATTTTGATAGCTATGAGGACTTTTCAAAAAATGTGTGCATTAAAGATACGCCCGATTTTAACTTTGCTTATGATGTGGTTGACGAATACGCACGCCTCACCCCCGATAAACGCGCCGTGGTTTGGTGCAGTAACAAAGGGGAAGAAAAAACCTTAACATTCAAAGAACTTTCCCGCCTTTCAAATAAGACGGCGAATATGTTTTTAAGAATGGGCTTGAAGAAAGGTGACTTTATAATGACAATGCTTAACAGGCGGTATGAATATTATATCGTTGCCGTTGCGCTGTGCAAAATCGGGGTAACGCTTATCCCTGCCACCTGCCTTTTAACGGTTAAGGATATTGAGTACCGCTGTGAGAGTGCAAATGTTAAAGCGATTATCAGCATAAACGAACGCGAAGTTACCGAAAATATTTTGCTTGCGCAAAAAGATCTTCCCGATTTAAAAATTTTGCTTAATGTGGAAGACTGCAAAGGTTTTTCAAATTTCCATAAAGAGATTGAAAAGGAATCCGAAGTCTTAAAAACGGAACGCCCTGAGGTAAACGGAATTATGTTAACTTATTTTACCTCAGGCACCACGGGCAACCCAAAAATGGTTACGCATAATTATAAATATCCGTTAGGGCATATCATGACTGCGTACTTTTGGCAAGCCGTGCAAGATGACGGACTTCATTTCACAATGGCGGAAACAGGTTGGGCAAAATTTAGCTGGGGAAAAATTTACGGGCAATGGATTGCAGGTTCTGCGGTTTTTTGCTATGAATATTTCGGGCGGTTCACCCCCACCGATGTTTTGCCCCTTCTTGCAAAATATAAAATTACCTCATTTTGCGCACCGCCCACAATTTACAGATTTTTGATTAGGGAAGATTTATCAAAATATGATTTCTCTAACCTAAAAAGTTGCACCACCGCGGGCGAACCTTTGAATGCGGAAGTGTTTAACCAATTTTACGAACACACGGGGCTAATTATCCGCGAGGGTTTTGGGCAAACCGAATCTGCCGTTATGCTTGCCACATTCCGCTATTGCACCCCAATCCCCGGAAGCCTTGGCTTTGCCTGCCCCATTTACGATATTATTCTGCAAGGGGTAGACGGCGAAGAAGTTTTGAAGGACGAGAAGTTTGGCGAAGTGGTAATTAAGGTAAGAGAAAACCAATTCGGGCTTTTAACAGGATATTATAAAAACCCCGAACTAACCGAAGAAATGATGGGGGACGGCTTTTACCACACAGGCGACTTAGCGTACAGGAAAGACGGATATTATTATTTCGTGGGAAGAAAGGACGATATTATTAAATCCTCAGGCTACCGCATAGGGCCTTTTGAAGTTGAAAGTGCCTTGCAAGAACACCCTTCCGTCCTTGAATGCGCCATAACAGGCGTGCCTGACGAACTTAGGGGGCAAATCGTTAAAGCGTCCATAATCCTTAATAAAGGATTTTCACCAAGCGAAGAACTTATTAAGGAACTTCAAGAACATGTGAAGAGAACCACCGCACCTTATAAATATCCGCGCATAATTGAGTTTGTGGAAACATTGCCAAAAACAATAAGTGGCAAAATTAAGCGGAAGGATATAAGGAATGACGGCAAGTAAGTTTCATTAAGGATTAGAGTATTGTATATCAATCCGCAATTCTGCATTCTGAATTCATAATTCTGAATTATTTTTAACAATGGAATTAAAAACAAAGTACGGCGACATTAAGATTTTCACAGACAGCGTGGAAGAAGAAGCCATAGCGCAAATTCTTGAGCTTGGCAATTCTGTGCTTGCGGAAAATGCGAATATCCGAATAATGCCCGATGTGCATAGCGGTAAAGGTTGCGTGATTGGCACAACTATGCTGATTAAGGATAAAGTTTGCCCCAATCTTGTGGGGGTGGATATCGGTTGCGGTGTTGATTTGGTTAAAACAAGTGTTGATTTTAGCGTGAGGCTAAAAGAACTTGATAGGATTATCAGGGAATTTATTCCGTTCGGAAAAGAGAGGCACGCTAAGGTTAGAACATTCAGGGATTTTGCAAAGCTGAAATGTTGGGATAAAATGGATAGCAAAACCAAGGAAACCGCCTTTAGAAGTTTGGGTACGCTTGGTGGCGGAAACCATTTTATTGAAGCGTATAATGACGGGTTTTTGGCAGTACACAGCGGTAGCAGAAATTTGGGTTATAGGGTAGCCAGCCACTATCAGGCACTGGCAGACGCCGAGGCAAGAAAAGGCTTAGTGGAAGATAAAACACCTGCGGGGCTAAGATATTTGCAAGGGGAACTTATGCAGGATTACCTTCACGATATGAAGATAATGCAAGAGTTCGCCGTGGAAAATAGGAAGGCAATGCTTGAGATTATTGTTAAGGAAATGGGGGGCAGAATTGAAAGCCGAATCTCGTCTACACATAACTATATAGATATGCAAAAGGCAAAACAAATCATTTTGCGCAAAGGGGCAATATCTGCAAGAGAGGGCGAAAATTTGGTTATTCCGCTTAACATGAGAGACGGCTTGCTTGTGTGCATAGGCAAGGGAAATGCGGATTGGAATTATTCCGCACCCCACGGCGCAGGCAGGCTTTACTCACGCACGGAAGCCAAGAAAATTTTTAAAGTAGACGCTTATGAAAAATCTATGAAGGGCATTTTCTCAACCTGCATTAACAAAGATACTTTGGACGAAGCCCCATTTGCCTACAAGGATTATAAGGATATTGTGGCAAGGATTGAACCCACCGTAAAGATTCTTAATAGACTTATACCAATATATAATTTCAAAGCAAGCGAATAAAAAATGCCACCTTGGGTGGCAATTTTTTATTCATTTAAACTATATTTCCAAACCGAATATTAAACATTTCTGCTATTGCGGAAACTGTAAATTTAAGGCGAAGAATTTGCCCTGTGGCGGACTCTGTGTCCTCTGCTACCACTGTTCCCATTAGTTCGCCGAATGTCATTTCAATTTCGTTTAGCTGAAGGTGGGGCAAAAAGTTTTCAAATGAAGCGTGCTTTTTTTGCCACCAATCATGCAGTTCTTTCACCTGTTCAGGCTTAAGAGGTTCTTCCGCGTGCGCCTTTTCAAGGGCGTCAATTTTCCTTTCAAATTCGCTAAAGGTTTTTTCCATATACACCTCTTGCCAAATTCCACCGCCTATGATTATTGCTGAAATTATTATCACAAGAATTAGTTTGCGTGCCATGTTATGCCTCCGCCCCGATAGCTTCCGCGCTTTCTTTTTGCGCGCCTAAAACCTCAGTAAAATACTTCGCGCCTTTGGGCTGAACAAACACTTTATCTGATTCCGTGGTTAAAAGAACAATGTCTTTTAACCTGAGATTTTTGGTGCGCAAATAGCTTTCAATATCCTCGCGTGAAGTGTTGCTTATGCCCATATTTGCGCCGATAAATTTGCCCTCAACAATGAGTGAGAGGGGAATGGATTTTGGTTCTTCCGCTTCCGTATTCGGCAGTATAGAAATCTTTCCGTTTGTTTCAATAATGGCGTAACTCACCTGTTCCACACTAAAGTATTCTGCGTTTCTTATGCTTTCCATAAGATCGTTTACATTCATGTTAAGTTTTCTTAAACTCTCGGAATCAATGCCGTTTTCGTTGATTACGATAACGGGTTTACCGTTCATAAACTTTCTGAAAAATATGCTTTTTGAACTTAACGCAGTAAGCAAGAAATGCACGCAGAAGATAACGAGTACGGGGATAATCCCATAAAGAATAGGGGTGGAAATGTCCTGCATTGGTGTGCAGGCAAGTTCTGCCACGGCAAGCGTAATCACAAATTCAAAGGGTTGCAATTCGCCGATTTGCCGTTTGCCCATAAGCCTTAGCCCAAGAAGCAAAAACAAAAATATGATAAAAGTTCTAATGATTACAACAAGCACGAAGATAGTATAAGTACATTAAAAAATTTTATTCAAACGCTGAAAAACATATGTAATTTGCATAAAAACATATGAAATTTAAAGATAAATAAAGGAAGCGCGTGCAGGAATATATAAGGCAATGCGCACGCAACGGCGCGCACACTTAACTTAAATTGCGCGCGCGGTGCTTGACAAATTTACTAAAGTCTGCTAATATCTACATATGTACTTAAATGAGTTTACAGCGGAAATAATCAGGCTTGGGCTTAAGCGGATAAGGAAACTTTTAGCACTTCTCGGCAACCCCGAAGAGTGCCTAAAAATTATTCATGTGGCAGGCACAAACGGCAAAGGTTCAACCTGTGCTTATATATCCGAAATCCTAAAAGAGGCAGGATTTAAGATTGGGATTTATACCTCGCCTTACATATGCGAGGTTAATGAAAACATAGCAATTTCATATGAAAACGGGCGTAAAAACATATCAAACAGTGATTTAGATTCTGCGCTTGAGGAAATTAAACGCGTGCTTAAAAACCACAAAAATCTTGAATCTTCCCTCACAAGATTTGAGGTTTTAACCGCCACGGCACTTGTGTATTTTAAGCGCGAGGGGTGCGATTTTGCAGTGCTTGAAACAGGCATGGGCGGTGAGTACGATTCCACAAATGCAGTTAAAAAACCTATGCTTTCAGTGATAACAAATATAGGTTTTGATCATATGGAACACCTTGGAAAAACCATAAAAAGAATTGCTTCCGCAAAGGCAGGTATCATTAAAAAACGCGTGCCTGTGGTGCTTGCAAAGCAGGATTTTTGCGAGGCGGTTAAGGTGATAAATACATATGCAAAACGCAAGAAAACATATGTCTGTGAGGCAGATTCAGCATATGTCTTGGGTTATGAAATAGGCATGAAAGGGGCGCACCAAACCATAAATGCGAGTACGGCTTTCACGGCGATAAAGTGCTTGAGAGAACTTGGAATTATAGTTTCAAATGAGGCTGTGGCTAAGGGATTAAGAGAGGCAAAAATGCCTGCAAGGTTACAGCTTGTGAATGAAAAACCAAGAGTGTTTTTAGACGGCGCGCATAACTTAGCAGGCGTTACCGCGCTTAAGGAATTTTTAATTTCACTGCCAAATTTCACAAAAGCGGTGTTAGTGTTTGGAATATTGAAAGATAAGGATTATACTAATATGGCAAAGGTAATCGCGCCGATTGCAGGTAAGGTATTCACTGTTACACCCAACAGCCCGCGCGCCTTAAGCGCATATGATTTGGCTAATGCTTTAACTGAAATAGGCATAAACGCATTACCTTGCGATACCACAAAGGAAGCACTGATAAGCGCGGAAAATGAGGCAGGGGGTAGCGGAACGGTGGCTGTGTTCGGTTCGTTTTATTTCTTAAGCGAAGCCATGGAATACTACAAAGGATAAGTATGAGTATTGACAAAAAAAGAATTGAAAAAGCGGTTAAAGAAATTTTGATTGCAATAGGTGAAAACCCCGAACGCGAGGGTTTAAAGGAAACGCCGTTAAGGGTTGCCGAAATGTATTCAGAGATTTTTAAGGGGCTTCATTTGCGTGCGGAAGACGAGATTAAAATCTTTGAGGAAGAATACTATGACGGCATGGTGGCAGTGAAGGACATTCCTCTTTATTCCGTTTGCGAACACCACCTTTTGCCATTTTTCGGCAAAGCCCATGTGGTGTATATTCCTGAGGATAAAAAGATTTTGGGCATAAGCAAAATTGCAAGGCTTGCTGAAATCGCTTCACGGAAACCGCAACTGCAAGAACGCCTTACAAACGAAATTGCAGATTTAATTGTTAGCTTAGCAGACGCAAAAGGCGCGCTTGTTTTGATTGAGGCAGAACACCTTTGCATGACTATGAGGGGCGTAAAAAAGCCCGGAAGCAAAACCGTTACAATCGCCACAAGGGGGCTTGTGAAAGATAATGAAACGGTTAAGAACGAAGCGTTAATGCTTATAGGAAATTTATGATTATAGGAAACAAAACATTTTCAAAAAACAAAACCCACATAATGGGAATTCTAAATGTAACCCCCGATTCTTTTTTTGACGGCGGAAAATATTTTTCGCTTGAATCGGCGGTTAAGCGCGCGCTTCAAATGGTTAAGGACGGCGCGGACATTATTGATATCGGCGGTGAATCCACACGCCCCGAACATGAACCAGTTTCTGCCCTTGAAGAAATTAGCAGGGTTGTTCCTGTTATTCAAGCATTAAAAAAAGTAACCGCCGTGCCAATAAGTATAGACACACACAAAGCGCAAACAGCTTACGAAGCATTGAGGGCGGGCGCGGTTATGGTTAACGATGTGTGGGGCTTTAGGCGTGATAATGACATTGCAAACATTGTGGCAAAAATGGGGGCGTCTTGTTGCCTCATGGCAAATTGCCCCTATCAAGATATAACCGCAAGTTTAAAGAAAAGCATTAAATCCGCCGAGTACGCAGGCGTTCCGAGAGATAAAATTATGCTTGACGCAGGTGTGGGCTTTAAGAAAACGCACGAGGAAAATTTATTAACGCTAAATAATTATGAGGAATATTTAGGGCTTGGGCTTCCTTTGCTTCTTGCTGTTTCAAGGAAGTCCGTAATCGGAAACACGCTTAACGCACCTAAAGGCGAAAGGCTTATGGGCAGTGTCGCGCTTACGGCTTTAGGAATCGCAAAGGGTTGCAATTTTATTAGGGTTCACGATATTAAGGAAAACAGGCAAGTGGCGGATATGATAGACGCAGTTTTATCAGCGCACAATGCACAGCGCACAGCGCACAATTGATAGGTACGAGGTACGAAGTACAAAGTACGAATTATGGATAATTATATTACCTTAAAGAATATTGAAATCTTCGCTTATCATGGCGTTCACGAAAGCGAAAAGAAAAACGGACAGCGGTTTTTGGTTACGGCAAAACTTTTTTTGAATACCGAAAAGGCAACTCAAAATGATTCTGTGAGTGATACGGAAAACTATTCGCTTATATTAAAGGATATTAAGGAAGAATTTTTAAGAGAAAATTATAACCTTATTGAAACTGTGGCGGATAAACTTACATTGTTTTTGCTTGGCAAGTATAACAAACTTACAAAAGCGGTTATCACGGTTAAAAAGCCTGATTTGCCTTACGCAATGGAATATGCAGGCGTAACGGCTACGCGTGAAAAAAGCACCGTGTATATCGGGCTTGGGGCAAACCTTGGCAATAAAGAGGAAAATATTAAAAATGCGCTAAAACTTATTGACTGCGCCACGGTTAGGATTGTTAAGGTTTCTTCTTTTTATAACACAAAGCCCGAAGGGTTCTTAGAACAGCCCGATTTTTTAAATGCTTGCGCTAGAATTGAAACGATTCTTACCCCGAATGAACTTTTAAGGCTTTTTAAGGAAACGGAAATTAAACTCAAGCGCGAAAGAAGTTTTAAAAACGCACCAAGAACTATTGACATTGATATTTTGCTTTTTGGCAACCTTATAACGGAAAGCGGGGAATTAACAATTCCCCACCCCCGAATGCACCAAAGAAAATTTGTGCTTGAACCGCTTAACGAGATTGCGCCATTTGCTTATCACCCAATACTCGCGGAACGCGTTTGCCACCTTTTTGA
This sequence comes from Bacillota bacterium, assembly GCA_009781445.1. Lineage (GTDB taxonomy): Bacteria > Bacillota > Clostridia > Christensenellales > DTU072 > WQYD01. The sequence continues at coordinate 33,424 of WQYD01000009.1, forward strand.
AGAAATTTAAAGGGCAATTTAACCCCTTTTAAGAATCCTGCAAAATCCATAAGCCCGAAAATTTGCACAAGCACGACATAAAGCACCCCTGCAAGCCCCGCGCCAAGGATTCTTCCGAACCCCCCCAAAAATCCTTCCACAAGCATATACACATTTTTTGCAATGAATATGCAGGGCAAAGAAAATATTCCGATAAGCATAAAAGATTTTAAGAAATTTAAATTAAGACCCGTCCGCTTTCTCAAAAAGAGGATATTTCCTGTTGTAGCAATAAAAAGCAATGAAAGGTTAGCAATAACCACCGAATAAACGCCGATAACGGGCGTAAGGAAATAAACCGAAGCAAGCATAAACACGGTGCTTATCACGAAAGTTATAAAGGATTGCTTTTCCATGCCTATGCTGTTCATGCTACTTGTGATTATAAGGTGAACAGGCATAATCATTAAAAGCCAAGCGGAAGCCATTAAATATCTGCCTGATTCGGCGTCTTTAAACAAAAGCACGGTGATTTGTTCACCAAGTGAGGCGTAAAGAACCAAAAACGCCCCTGCCACCACAAGCGCAAAGGTTACGCCTGCATTTACGCGCTTATTTAGTTCGCCGAACTGCTTTTTAATGCCGTTTTCGCTAAGTTCGGGAATAAGCACAATGGCAAGAGAGGAAATTATTGCGTTAGGCGCAAGCAAAAGGGGGCTTGCCATGCCTGCAATCCTGCCAAAACTTGCAGTTGCTTCCGAAACCGAAAGCCCGCTTGCCACAAGGCGCGCAGGCAAAAGCAGGGCAACGGCGGTAACCGCAAGGCTTCCGAACACGCGCATAGCAGTTAAAGGCAAGGCAGGCTTTGCAATTTCAAGCATTCTAACAGGCTTAGCCAGCTTACCGCCCTTTTTGAGGTACATAAACACGAGGATTATTGCCACCACAAAGTCTGACACCGTGAAAGCAAGCGCAATGCCGTAAGCCCCCGAAATTCCGCTTACAATGCCAGACACAAAAAGCAAAGTAAACATAATTCTTAAAATTTCTTCAAGCATTTCCGTAAAGCTAAATTCCTTAAACCTTTTGCTTCCCCAAAACCAATTTCTTACAGCGGAATACACGGTGGTGGAAACCATTGCAGGAAGCATTATTAAAAGAAGGGGGATTGCACGCGAATCAGAAACTATTGCCCCAAGGTAGGGCTTGCACAAAAAAAGCAATCCAACCGTAGCTATAGCTACCGAAATGCCCATAATTAGGGTACTTGTTAGCAGTCCATGCCCTTTATCATTATCATTTAAAGCCCTTGTTTCGGCGGTTTTCCGCGAAAGAACGGCGGTTAAACCGCTTGAAGATAATGCGGCGAATAAGAAGAATAAGGACAAACAAATTTGGTAAAGCCCCACAACTTCCGCCCCTGCCGTGCGCGAAAGATAAACCTTAAAAACGAACGCAAGCGTCCTTGTTGCCACTGAAAACGCAGTTACCGTGGCAACCGCTTTCATAATTTTGTTATTACGCATATTAAAGAATATTCGCTTTGTTTGCGCTAATTCGTTTTTTAATTCAGAATTCAGAATTCAGAATGCAGAATTGTGGATTTTTTGGGTACGGTGTGAAAACTACGCGTTTGTTTTAGTAATTTTTTGTCAAATTTGAATTTTTGGCTAATTTGTGTTGTAATCGGTTTTCATAATGTGTTATCATACTTCGGTGAATGTGTACTTAATTTAAATAATTATATTTATTTATTAAGGCGCACCCACGCATTAGATAGCAAGAGGTTGAAATGAAAAAAAGAAATTTACTTAGTTTATTGTTGATAGGAATGCTGATTTTCACAGTATTTATTGTGGTTGCCTGCGTTAATGATAACTTAGGCGATGACGGCGATGAGAATCCCCCGTCAATATCCATGCTTATTCCTAACGGCACATTCCATAATGCCACGGAAAGTTCGGCATCGTATTTGAAAACCAATGTGGCAAGCTGGACGCGTACTAACGCGGCGACTAACTTTAATAACGCACGCATGGGCGTTGTGGATTTCACAAAATCTCAATTTGATACCCGCTTCGGTGCTATCTATAATAAAGCAAGCAACCCCCTTGTTTGGCCCGGTTTTGCCCCAAGCACCCCTCTTGACGATGAAAGCGAATCAGGATATGAGGACACAAATGTGGCTTTCATGGCAATCGGCGCAACAGACGATAAGGACGGTTCAGTTTACTACCGCACAACCTCTTCAATCTCTTTGCAAGCGAATAAATATTACAAACTTTCAATAGATGTTTGCACCTTCCTTGACGGCACGCAGAATGATTTGCAAGGCGCGTATATCGTGATAAACGGCGGACTTTATGTGGAATTTAGTGCAATAGACACCGCTGGCGTTTGGGAAACTTTTGACATTTACATTGAATCAAACAACTTTGAGTCGCGAAGCATTTATGTGGAACTTTGGTTAGGACACGGCCCCGAATACCTTGGCACAAGGAATAATAACGATCCCGAAAGCAATAGGAATCCCCGCTTAACAAAAGGCATTGTGTTCTTTGACAATGTTATGCTTAAGGATTTAACCGAAGAAATCGGTAAAGACCCCGCAAAGCAAGAATATCTTCATAACCGTGAAATTAACGGCGAAGGTTGGTTTACTAATGAAAGATACGCAGTTGAAACCTTAATTTTCCCCGATAAGGGCTTTAGATACGAAACCAAATATTCATTTATATCCCCTTCCTCTACCACAAGCCAAAATTATTACACGGCAAAGCAAGGTTCGGCAAATAATTATTCCATGACGGTTGGCACTGAGGGTGCAGTTACCCGCAGTGATTTCCCTAACTATGACAGCACAGGTTCAACCCAAGGCATATTTAACATGGATAAATTCTATAAACCGAATGCGGATAAGGAAAAAGATCCCATTGATTGGTTTAAATCCATTAACAGCAACTTTAATGCCCCCGATTTTGACGATTTCTTTATTTTAAATGCAGACGGCAGTATCACTTACAGACGCAAAGGGCTTGAAAACCAAGAGAATTTGTTGAACGATAACAGGGCTTTACTTGTGTATCACCCCAATTACGCGGTGAGCGCGTTGCAATATAAGAGCAACCACCAATTTTTAATTGAAAAAGGGCTTTATTATAAAATTTCCGCTTGGGCTTATGTGTGGATTCCCGAATACGGCATTGAATTTAAGGAAACAGCCCCCGTTGAACCTGCGGTTGTTGCAGAACCTGTGAAGCCGGATGAGGACGATCCTGATTATGACGAACTAATGGAACAATACAATAAAGACAAGGCTTCTTATGACGCTTATGTGGTTGCAAAGGATAAATACGACACGGATTTAAGAACCTTTACAGAACGCGAAACCCGCCATAACCAAGCAAGGGACAGGTATTACGAAACCGCTTCAACCACAAGCGCGGAATTTAGGATTTCGGGCGCGTCTATTGAAAAGGAAAACCCCATTAACGCAAAAACAACCCCATTTGAAAGGAATATTTACGATAATGACGGTGAAATCGTGGGTTGGGACAGCAGTGGCAGGTGGGAACTTTTAACCATATATGTAAAAGGTAACGAACTATCCGATAGGCGCGTGAACTTTGAATTTTGGTTCGGTGACGGCGAATGGACGGCGGAAGCCTCACGCATGGCGGTGGGCGGTGCTATTTTTGATAACTTGATTATAGAAGTTGCCACACACAGCGAACTCAGCCAAGCCGAAAGGGATAATTACACCACTCTTTCTCCTATAGCTAAAGCGAACATTGAAGAACTTCGCAAATTCGGGCTTTTGGGCGCGCTTGATAATGACGCGGACACCGAAGCATTAAGAAACGCACTTCAAGATAAAGAAGACAGCGATTGGCTTTTTGAGTTTATAGACGAACAGTTTAATAAAGAAGTTAACCAAAATGCTTCCAAAGAATTGGCAGAAGCGAAACTTATCCACGGTGAGTTTGCGTCCACATTGGCAGACAATGATGACGATACCGCTTGGAAAGCACTCTTCCCCAATCTTCCTAAACCCGGCACGCACACCATAGCGGTTGAGGGGCAAGACGAACTGTTTAACCTCTTAATGCTTCACAATAAGCAGGCTACAGCCACAAAACTTAGCTACGACAGGTGGAATGACGATAATAACCCCGGGGGGGATATGGAAAAGGAATACCTTGAAATCCTGCCTAACACCTTTTACAGGCTTTCAATGTGGATAAGAACGGATTTAATCCCTTCGGGCAAAGGGCTTAATGTGTTCCTTTATGACGAGGACGACAACACTTTAACAAGCCTTTCAAGAATAAATACAGACGGCGAATGGACTGAAGTTTCATTCTTTATAAGAGGCGGAATCTTCACAGCTAAGAACGCATATCTTGTGTTCCAACTTGGCGAAGGCGATGCTTTCAGCCCCACAGGACACGCAGAGGGCGTGGCATATATCACGGCGTTAACCTTTATGAGTATCGCTTGGTCTGAATTCAATTCCTCTTCTTCGGGCGCGCATACTTCCAAATACACCGTTTCGGATTCCCCCTCAACCTCAGGCACGGTTTCTAACGGAAAGTTTGCAGATATTAACACCTCTAATTTTGAAAAGAGGGACGAATTGTTTAACGATAAAGGACAGCTAACAGGCGTTGCCGTTCCAACTTCATGGACTTCTTCCGCACCGATAAACGGCATGACAGCACCCACAAACCTTGTGATTAGGGAAACTTCTAACGGTTCGGGCGTTTGGGAACTTTCGTGGCGCGGTGTTACCGGCGCAACCGCTTATTACATTTTCCTTGACGGCGCAGAATGGCTGGAAGAAATTGACAGCGAAAAGCCCGTGAAGAAAAACGATGTTTTAGTTGGAATCGTGGAAATTCCTCATGACGCGGATGACGATATTAAAGATAATCCCGTGTGGCAAACCAAGTACTACGGCGTAGGGCATTACAAAGTGCGTTCAGTAAATAATCCTAATGCAGGCACAGGCGCAGAGGACTCAAATCAAGCCTTGGGTATATCTGCACCCTCTTCCACAATATCTAACGCTTCAAGAGGCGAAACTAAGAACAGCCCGATTTATAATGACGAGGTTTACACAAGCCCCGCGCTTAACATTTCGCTTGATAAACTCAAGGAAGATAAGGTTTTCGCAATGCCAAGTTTGCTTATGGACGAAACCAAGGAACTACTTGAATTAAAAGCCGAAATGGGCGTAATTGATTATAGGTATTATAAGGATTTAACCAAAAAGTTAGGCTTAGCAGACGATTATTTCCCCGATAATGAGGATTTCCCAAGAATTGAGTTCTTTGATCCTAATTTCAGAACAAACCCCAGCTTTAGCTATGTAAGCCCCGATAACCATATGCTAATGCTATCCTCAAACTATTATACGCGTGGCGGATTCACAGCGTCTACAAGCACGCTTTCGGCAAACACCTATTACCGCATGAGTGTTTGGGTGCTTACCACCCCCGGAACGCGCGCTTCTATCACGGTTAATAATACTTCGCGCATATTCTCAACAAGCGAACAAGCACTTCAAGACAGGCAAGATCCAAGCCGTGCAGGGCAAGGGGATTATAACGGCTTTGTTAATGTGGATACGAACGGCGAATGGGTGCAATATGTGTTCTATATGAGAACTTCCATATCTTCCGCTACCGTTCAGCTTGAGCTTTGGCTTGGCAACAAATATGCCGAAAACCACAAAGACGGCGACAGAACAATCAGCAAAGGCTTATCAATGGGAACGGCGTTCTTCACAGGCGTAAGTTTTTCTACCATAAATGAGGACGATTATAATAATTTCCTCTTTGGCGGAAACCCCGAAGAGGACGATACCCTTGAAATGCGCGCCCACGGCGAATTTGAAGAAAGAGAGATTTCCGAACTTGGCGGTGCAAATATTTGGACTAATAGCTACTTCTTCATGCCTCTTGATTACACCACG